>JAPYTP010000017.1 GCA_029941885.1 Myxococcota bacterium | reverse complement strand
CTTGCAAATCGCAAGTAACTATCTCCACCGGCCCGTCCCACATCGCGGCGGGCCGCGCGCAGGTCGCCGCTCCCGATGGACGCATCGGGGGGGGGGGCGGACTCGCACCGACCGGGCGTTTCGAGCACGCATCGACGGCCGGCCGTCGAGCCACTCATCGATCGGCGGCCGTTCGCTCGAAGCGAAGGCGTTCGTCCTCCGCAACGATGTAAGCCGATTCGAGATCCAGACGGACATCGCGCAGGGCGAGCACGACGGCGTCGATCGTCTCGTCGCTCGCAAAGATTTTCGCCACGAGTTTCTCGGGAGATGCGAAGGTTCCCAGTGCCGTCCGGGCTCTCGCGAAATCCCTCACGCGACGGCGCATCTCGCCCATCGCCCGCAGTGGCCGGGTTTCGCCCTCACGCTCGACCGCAACCCGAACCCGTACCCGTTGCGCCGGCTGCGAATACATCGCCCAGCCGAAGAACTCCCAGGGATCGATTCGCGCTTGCGAGACGATCGCCAGATGAATCATCGGCCAGAGCAGAACCAGGACCACGAACCCGGCCATAACGGTGCGCCGCGTGCGCCCGCTCACGAATTCGCTCCGAGACCCAACCAGCCGGTCCACTCCGACCGCAACAGCCAGAAAACGTAGAAGAGGCCGAGCGCGGGCACGAAGGCCGCGAGCCGATCGCGACGCGAATAGAGCAGCAGCCCGCCGACCATCAGGCCCGCAAAGAAGACTTCACGCGCGCCCAGCTGGATCGCCACGAAGAGCCCGATCGAAGCCATCATCGCGGCCCCCCTCGTGCGCGACCACAACAACCCGAAAGGAAGCAGGATCTCTGCGAGCCAGGTCGCGTTGGAGATCGCGATCAGGATCGGTGCCTGCACCCGGAAGGGCCCCTCGCCTACGCGATTCTCCAGCCCGACCAGCCGCGCCATCTCGGCATCGGGCACGAACGCGCCGAAGACCCAGGCGAATTCCGGATCCGTCGCGATTCGAAACGAAAGGAACTCCGCGCCGAAGAAGTAGCCATAACGAAGCTTCATGATCCCCGCCCAGCCGATTCCGAGGGCGATGATCAGTCGCACGGCCTGAAGACAGGCCACGTCGAGGGAATCGGATCCTCCACGCTCCCCCGGTCGACCGACCAGCAGCAGGAGTGCCAGGAACACGAGCGACAAGAATTGGTGGTTCGCGTTCTCCGGGACGACCGAGACGACGATCGACAGCTCGAGCAGCCCCGCCGCGGCGAGCGCCGGCCAGGCGAATCGATCACGCCATCCCAGAAGCGCACAGATCGTGAGCGCCGCGGCAGCCCCGCCATAGAGCCCTGCCCGGCTCGAGTAGGGGATGTAGCCGAGGGCGTGCCAGCTCTCGCAAGCCAGAACGAGCAGGATCAGTCGACGGAACGAGCGAAGCTTGCTCTCGGCGACATCGGGCGCGTCCGTCCCGGCGATGGCCAGCAGGCGATCGACCACTCGAGGTTCCCCCATCGCAAAGAGCATACCGGAATCCCTTGGAGCGACCTTCTAGAGCAGACCCTGACCGGGGCCCGCGTCCGATTTCGGGTCTGGACGACCCCCCCGCTATTTCCGATCATCACGCTTCGCCAATCCCCCAACCCTCGAGCGAGGAGCTTCGAATCCGATGAGCGAGATCACCCCCTTCGAGATCAATATTTCCGATGAGCAGATCGCCGACCTGAAGCAGCGCCTCGCCAACACGCGCTGGGCCAACAAGGAGACCGTCGACGACTGGTCCCAGGGAATCCCGCTCGCCTACCTCCAGGAAGTCTGTGAATACTGGGGCAAGGAATACGATTGGCGCGACCGCGAAGCGAAACTCAATCGCTTTCCTCAGTGGAAGACCGAGATCAACGGCCTCGGAATCCACTTCATCCACGTGAAATCACCCGAGCCGAACGCCACACCGCTCATCATGACCCATGGCTGGCCCGGATCGATCGTGGAGTTCCAGAAGGTGATCGAGCCCCTCAGCAATCCCGTCGCCCACGGTGGCAAGGCCGAGGACGCTTTCCACGTCGTCTGCCCGTCGCTGCCCGGATATGGCTTCTCCGATCAACCGACGGAAACCGGCTGGGGCGTGGAGAAGATCGCCGACACCTTCACCGAACTGATGGCGCGACTCGGCTACGACAAATACGTCGCTCAGGGAGGCGATTGGGGCGCGATGGTCACGACCTGCATCGGTGGACAGGATCCCACGCATTGTCAGGGCATCCACCTCAACATGCCGATCGCACCGCCCACCGAAGACTCGATGGACAACCTGACGGAGCTCGAGCAATCCGCCCTCGCCGGCATGCAGCACTACCAGGAGAAGGACAGCGGCTACTCGAAGCAACAGTCGACCCGCCCCCAGAGTCTCGGCTACGGACTCGTCGACTCCCCCGCTGGCCAGGCCGGTTGGATTCTCGAAAAGTTCTGGAGCTGGACCGATTGCAACGGCCACCCCGAGAACGCGCTCACCCGGGACGAGATGCTCGACAATGTCATGCTCTACTGGTGGCCTGCCACAGGCGCCTCCTCCGCCCGACTCTACTGGGAGAGCTTCAATGGCCCGCCGATGATGGAGATCGAAGTGCCGGTCGCCGCCAGCATCTTCCCACACGAGATCTTCAAGTCCTCCCGGAGGTGGTGCGAGGCACGCTTCAAGAACCTCGCCTACCACAACGTGCTCGACAAGGGCGGCCACTTCGCCGCCTTCGAACAGCCCGAAATTTTCGTGGACGAGGTTCGGTCGGCCTTCCGGGCGATCCTCGGATAGTCGATCCGTACGACGAGAAGAGGACTACGACCGCCTCGGTCCGCGTTCCTCGACGAGCGCCCGAATGCGCTTGATCGTCGGGCCCCATACCGAATCGATCGTGCCTCGATAGGCGGCTTCGCTCAGTCCGGCGATCTGTCGCGCTCGCTCGAGCGCCGCGGAATGAAGGTCGGCCGGATCCACGACCTCATCCAGAAATCCCACCGCCACGGCTTCCTGTGGACCGACCGTCACGCCGAGGACCGTCGAGGCGTGCAGCCGACGTCGATCCAGACGCTCTCGCGCCAGCAGAGCGGGCAGTTCGAGGAGCGGCATGCCGAAACGCGGCTCGGTAAAGCCAATCTTGTAGCAGCCATGAGCCCCGATCCGAACGTCTGCGACCAGAAGCAACATCGCTCCCGCCGCCACCGCGTGTCCCTCGCACGCCGCCACGATCCGCGTCGGCCCATCGAGCGCCGCCAGGAGCAACTCGCCCATCGCGGACAGCAGTTCGGCTCTCTCCGAGGGAGGGCCCCCGGGCCAGCGTCTCGTTGTCGAGGCCCGAGCAGAAGCCGTCCGGTCGTCCCTCGAGCACGGCCACCGGAGCTTCGGAATCGACCGAGATCGCGTCGGTGAGAGCCTTCACGGCCTCGAGCTTCAGTACGTTCCTCCTCCCGGTATCCAATTTCACCCGTCGCAGTGGCGGCTCGCGTTCGATTCTCAGATGACTCATTCGTCCGCCTCGAAGGGGGGGTGTCCAACGAGAGGCTGCAACGGGCCTGGCCCTGCGTGTTCCGGTCGGGCCATCATGGTACCGACTGGCCCTCGAAAAGGATGTCCCGGTGAGCGTCGGCGGTCCGTTCTACCCGCCCGAATCCCCGGCCGCCTCCGGCTTGTGCTGCACGGCCCTCCGCCGGTGTATGCTCGGAACACGGAGGTCAACCATGTCCAGAGTCGAACATGCCGGCGCGAGCCTCTACTACGAGAGCTACGGCAACCCGGATGATCCCGCGTTGGTCTTTGCCCATGGCGCAGGGGGCAACGCCGCGAGCTGGTGGCAACAGGTCCCCTTCTTCCTCGATCGTGGGCTCCGGGTCGTCGTCTTCGACCATCGCGGCTTCGCGCGTTCGGCCTGCGCCGATGAAGATCTCGAGGTCACGCATTTTCCGGCCGACCTGCTTGCCATCCTCGATGCGGAGGGGATCGAGCGAACAGCCCTCGTCTGCCAATCCATGGGCGGCTGGACGGGGCTGCCCGCGGCCATCGCGCATCCCGAACGGATCCGCTGCCTCGTGTTATGCGGGACGCCGGGTGGCCTGTGGACGGACGTGGTCCGAGACTCGTTTTCGAAGATCGCCGAACGGGTACAGGGAATGGGCGGTATCGTGGGTCCGGGAGGAGCCGCTCTCGCCGACGACTACCCGTCCCGCGAGCCCCGCATGGCATTTCTCTACGAACAGATCGCCAACATGAACGACGTGCCGCCCGCCCTGCTCGCCAGCATGTCGGCTGCGAAGACCGAGCCCGCAGCACTCGAGAACTTCGGGACGCCGACCCTGGTGCTCTCCGGGGACAAGGATGTGCTCTTTCCCCCCGACGTCCTGGAAAACGTGGCGAACACGATTCCCGGCGCCCTGCTCGAGCGCTTCGACGGCGCCGGCCACTCGACCTATTTCGAACAACCCGATCGCTTCAACGCCGTCGTGGCGGCCTTCATCGACAAGTACTGACCCGGATCCCGATCGCATCCTGGAAGACATCGGTTTGCGATCCTTGCGAACGCCTGGGACGTAGAGCCCATCGCATCGAGCGCCCCGGAGATCCGGAATGAACCGATTGTCGGCCAGAATGCTCATCGGGGCAGCAATCCTCGCGGTTGGGATCGGACTCGTCGTAGGAGTTGGGAGCCTGCTCCTGAGCGAGCCCGCGTCATCCCCAGCGATCTTGCGGATCGCCGAGCGGGGACGCCTGATACTCGACCGAACGGAGTTGCCCCGAAGCGGGCAACTCGTCCTTCTGCTGAGCCTCGACGACTCGGCACTCGGAAGCGAGACTCGACCGGTCCGGGTCATCGCGGGGGACGGCCGAAGACTCGACACCACGGCGAGTCGGATGTCGGCCGAGGACTCCGACCTGCGCCTCGAGATCGATCCGACCTTCCTGACGCCGGGCCTCTACATGATCGAAGTGGATTCGGCTGAGAACCACCCACTCAATCTGCGCCGCTACGTCATCGAACTCCGGTAGCGCTCCCCCACGCCGAGCAGACCCCGCTCGCAGCCTCGATCATGGGCCTCACTCGGCCTCTCGCCTCGCCGCACCGAAAGTCTCGCCTTGGATTGCGCATGTCCCGCGCAACACGAGTGAATCCCGCCGATCGTCGCGCGTCTGGGAGCTCTCAGGCTCCGAGTCAGGCGAGTTTCGAACATTTTCCCATGCATGTCGCGTAGAATGCCTGGTAGCGGGCAAGGACTTCCGACCTCCTCCGCGCAGCGCACTATCGCCGGCATCGGCGGTACATCCAACTGGAGGAGGATGCTCGCATTCCTCCTCCGAAAGACCCCTCAATACGCAGCAGGATCGGTCCCCCTCATGAAAATGCTTCCCCGCCCCCACGGGATCTCCCTCGCCCTCGTGCTCTCCCTTGCACTGCTCTCGATTCAGTCGAGCGATGCTCTCGCCCAGGTCTCCTTCGTCGCTTTCGAAAGTGGCCACGTGCGCCCGCTCGTGTTGTCGCCGGATGGAAGTCAGCTCTTTGTCGTCAACACCCCGGACAACACGCTCGAGATCTTCGACGTCGGCGCAGGGGGTCTCAGCTTCTCGTCCGCTGTCCCCGTCGGAATGGAGCCGGTCGCGGTCGCCGCGAGAACGAACGACGAGGTGTGGGTCGTCAACCATCTCTCGGACAGCGTCAGCATCGTCGACCTCTCCGGGGCAGATCCGATCGTCGAGCGAACGCTGCTCGTCGGCGACGAACCCCGGGACATCGTCTTCGCGGGCGTCGGGGACAATCGTGCATTCATCACGACGGCCCATCGCGGACAACACCGAAAACATCTGTCCCTCGCCACCGTCTTCGATGTTTCCAATCCCGCGGACCCCCGCTTCACCACCCCCGGAATCGATCGTGCAGATGTCTGGGTATTCGATGCTCTGGCCCTCGGCCCCTCGATCGGTGGGACTCCGATCGACGTACTTAGCTTCTTTTCCGACACGCCGCGGGCGCTCGCAACCGACGGTACGAACGTCTATGTGGCGGCCTTCATGTCTGGCAATCAGACGACGACGGTCGGCGAGACCCTCGTACCGGATGGTTTCGATGGCGCGCCCCCTACCGGAATCGCCCCCGGCGGAATCGTGGGACCCGACGACAACGCCAACGGCGACGCGGCCCCCGAAAGCGGTGTGATCGTGAAATACGACGGTGCGGACTGGAGAGATTCCGCGAACGCAATCTGGACCGGCGCCCTTCCCTTCTCGCTCCCGGACAATGATGTTTTCGCGTTCGATGCCAACACACTGGCCAAGGGCCTCGTGTTCAGTTCGGTCGGGACGACCCTGTTCAACATGGTGGTCAATCCGATCAGCGGAAAGATCTACGTCACGAATACCGAGAGTCCAAACCACATTCGCTTCGAAGGCCCCGGTATTCACGGTGGTTCGACCGTTCAGGGACATCTCTCGGAATCGAGAATCACGATCCTCGATCCGAGCGGTCCCTCGCAAGACGTCCAGCATCTCAATCGCCACATCGACTACAGCGCGCTTCACACCGACGCCGGCGCCGATCACGCGGCGATCAACGGTCAGATCTCTCATAGCCTGGCGACACCGCTACAGCCGGCGATCTCGAGTGACGGGGAAACGATCTTCGTTCCCGCATTCGGCTCCAGCAGGATAGGCGTGTTCACGCGGACCGAACTCGAGGACCCCGCCTTCGAGACGAATTTTGATCCGACGGCCCAGAGCGCCGACTACCTGCCGACGCTCGGAGGGGGTCCGACCGGCGTCGCTCTCGACGAGGCGAACAACCGGATCTACGTCACCACTCGCTTCAACAATTCAGTCGAAGTGATTGATCTCGTCACCGGCTTCAGCACGGCCATCCATCCCCTGCACAATCCCGAGCCCGATTCGATCGTGGTCGGCCGGCCCTTCTTGTACGACGCGACCCTGACCTCGGGCAATGGGGAGGCCTCGTGTTCGAGCTGCCACATCTTCGGGGACCTGGACGCCCTGGCCTGGAATCTGGGAGATCCGGATGACACGCTCGGCGTCAACAACCAGCCGCAACCCGATCTGCTTCTGGAATTGACGAACCCGACCGGCCCCTTCCACCCCATGAAGGGTCCGATGACGACTCAGACTCTCCGCGGAATGTCGACTCACGGCGCGATGCATTGGCGAGGCGATCGAGCCGACGGATTCTTCGGAACGGATCCCTGCACCATGCCTGGCTATTCCGAGGCGGGGGCGACGGAAGCACCCTGCGACGAAGATCCGGCGTTTCGAAATTTCATCGTGGCCTTCGAAGGACTGGTGGGCAAGGAGGGCACGATCACCGGGACCGAGATGCAGCAGTTCGCGGACTTCATTCTCCAGGTCCAGCTGCCTCCGAACCCCGTGCGCGCTCTCGATGGCTCGCTCGCAAACCCGATGGCTCCCGCGGCAAGTGAGCTCCGGGGATCGAATCGCTGGTTCAGCTGCGGTCCGGGCACGACAGAGTGCGCGCAACTCGACCCCAATGCCACCGACACGGTCGAGGACTGCGATGGCTGTCACAGCCTCGATCCGCTGAATGGCTTCTTCGGGACCGGCGGCGAGGAGAGCTTCGAAGGCGAACCGCAGCACATGAAGGTCCCCCACATCCGGAACATGTATCAGAAGACGGGAATGTTCAGTGTCGCGGGAGATCAAGTTCGTGGGTCTGGGTTCCTGCACGACGGATCCGTCGACACGCTGAAGACCTTCGTCTCCGCCGGTGTCTTCGCGCTCGACAACCAGGAAGAGATCGACCTGGAGGCCTTCATGCTGGCCTTCCCGACGGATATCGCTCCGATCGTCGGCCAGCAGGTAACGATCGGACCCGCCAATTTCGGCGTGGCTGATGTCACCGCACGCATCACCTTGATCGACACCGCGGCCGGCGCCGCTTTCGAATCGAAGGTACTCGGGGGCGCCGTCACACAATGTGACGTGATCGTGAAGACGGTCGAGGGCGGCGTCGAGAAGGGCTACTTCAGCGCACCGGGTGGTGCCTATACGCCCGACGACAACGGGCCGGCGATCACCGAGGCGACGCTTCGCGCCAAAGCGAATCCGGCGGGGGCTGCGCAGACGCTGACCTATACCGCCGTCCCGCCCGGATCAGGCCAGCGCATGGGGATCGACCGCGACGAGGATCTCGTTCTCAACGGCGTAGACAACTGTCCGGCCGCGCCGAATGGACCGGGCGGTGGAACGTGCACCGCGGGTGATCTGTCGCTACTGGGGACCAATTGCAGCGCCAATCTCGATTGTGGAGTGGCGGGCGTCTGTTCGATGGCCCAGGAGGACGCCGATGCGAATCTGCTAGGCGATGCCTGTGAGCCCGGTCTCCTCGTGCCCGAACCTTCGGCAATCGGCATGCTCAGCGCCGGTGCCGGACTTCTTTTCTGGCTCGGTCGGAAACGACGCCGCGACTCCTGATCTCCAGCAGCACGGGCGCCTGATGCGCTGCCCGGCGATGACCTGGCCCCATGACCGATGCGCCACCCTGTGCCAAAGTCGAGTACGATGCGGCCCCGCGCTTCGGACTCGAATCAGAGTTCGTCCCGCGCTCGAATCAGCCGCGTCCGGAGAGCATCCATGGCCATTCGATATGACGTCCTCCCCATTCCTGCGATCGCCCGGTATACACGTACCTTCGAGGCGGGCTGCGTGACGTTCGGCGTCGAATATCGGCGCCTCAACGAAGAGATCATCGCCGAGGAATACGGCGGAGACGCACGCGCGCAGTTCGGCAACAAGACACCGGACGTGCTCGGCGACGTGATCGACGAGAACGGCATTTCCGTTCACGTCTTCGGGAGCGAAGACGACCAGGAGTACCTGCGTTTCGATTGCTTCGCGGATTACCCGCACTACCACTATCTCGCCCCGAACGAGGGACACCAGACGGTCATTCAATTCGATCCCGTGGCCGATGGTCCGATGCTGCCCTGGGCGCTCGAATGCATGCAGTCTCGTCTGGCGGTCATGCTGGAACACACGGGCGCGCCGGAGCTCGCCAATCGGGTCGACCGGGGCGTCGTCGAGAAGGCGCTTATCGAAGTCGCCCGGGAAGTCGAAGCCGCGATCGAGCGCGGGGAGCCGACACTCGTCAGCGCCGATTGAGATCGACGGGGCCAGCCCAGGCCAGCGTCAGAGCGGACAAATCGTGCGGACGCACTACGCTGACGATCTGGACGACGTGGGGAGGATCGCTGGTGGACGGCATTCACGATCTAGGGGGCATGAGCGGATTCGGGTCGGTCGAGATCGAAGAGGATGAGCCCGTCTTCCACGAGGACTGGGAATTTCTCGCGATCGGTCTCAACTTCATCGGTATGACCGTGCTGAAGACCTACAACATCGACGAGTATCGACACTCGGTCGAGCGGATGGCTCCGACCCACTACCTGACCGCACGCTACTACGAGCGGATGTTGACCGGAGTGACCTCGCTGCTCGTCGAGAAGGGCGTGGTCACGGTCGATGAACTCGAAGAGCGAGCGGGGGGTCCCTGTCCGCTGGCATTGCCGAACGCGAGCGTCGAAGCCGATGGACGCGAGGCGCCCGCGGCGCCCCACTTCGCGGTCGGCGATCGCGTCCGCGTCCGCGACATCCACCCCGCTGGCCATACGCGCGTACCTCGCTATGTACGCGGCATCGCCGGCGAGGTCCTGTACGTGACAAAACCCTTCCCCTTCCCGGATGCGTCGGCCCACGGGCTGCCCGGACGCGAGGAACCCACCTACCACGTGCTCTTCGAGGCACAGGACTTGTGGGCGGATGCCGCAGGCACGAACGATACGTTCGTCGTCGATCTCTGGGAGACCTATCTCGAGTGCGAATCGAAGGGGGTGGCGACATGATCGGTACCGACAAGGACAATGTCCCCGTCGCCCCCGTCGGCCAACGCGCGCAGGCGCTGAAAGAGATCCTCGAAGAGAAGGGGCTCGTACCGGACGGCGCGCTCGAAAACGTCGAAGCGCTGTTGTCGGAGTTCGACTGGAGCAATGGCGCCCGCGTGGTCGCCCGGGCGTGGAGCGACCCGGACTACCGGGGCCGCCTGCTGCAGGACGGCACCGCTGCCTGCGCCGAACTCGGTATCGAGGGACCCGAGGGCGAGTACATCGTCGTGCTCGAGGACACACCGGAGCGACACCACGTGATCGTGTGTACCCAATGCTCGTGCACGGCCTGGCCCGTGCTCGGCCTGCCGCCCGACTGGTACAAATCGCCGGAATACCGCGCCCGCGTCGCCCGCGAACCCCGCCCCCTGTTGCGCGAACTCGGACTGGAGATTCCAGAATCTGTCGAGATCCGCGTCGTCGATACCACCGCCGAGACCCGCTTCCTCGTTCTACCCTTACGCCCCGGTGGCACCGAGGGCTGGAGCGAGGAACGGCTGGCTGCGATCGTCGACCGCGAGTCCATGATCGGCGTGGCAGTAGTCGACGCGACCCCGGGGGCGACATAGCGCAATCCCGTGTCGGAGGGCGCGAGACCCGCCCGCTACCCCATTCCCTTTTCGCGCAGGCCGAGGCGCATCTGCCTCACATCGATCGGCTCGCCGGTTCGTTCGTCCACGACGCGGGGCGCAACCGTTTCGCCCGTCTCCCGATCGAATAGCTGAAGCGGGGATTCCGTGCCCTCTTCCCAGAGCCAATCCTCCCCGAAGCGCCACATCGCGGCGAGCACCGGGTAGAAATCACGTCCCTTTTCGGTCAGGAGGTACTCGAAGCGAGGCGGGTGTTCTTCGTAGGCTCGCTTCTCGAGCAGACCTTCATCGACGAGCCGCGAGAGTCGCTTCGCGAGGACGCCGCGCGATACGGAGAGCGCCTTCTGGAACTCGTCGAAGCGACGCCTTCCGAGGAAGGCCTCCCGCATCACCATGGGCGTCCACCAATCTCCCATCAGATCCGTGGTTCGCGCGATGGGACAGGGCGCGTCTTCGAAGCGCGTGCGTTTCATCTCAGACGATCGCCTCGACCCGGGCCCGAACGTGCTTGTGCCAGGGCGTGAGCGCCAGCCAGTCGCGATCTTCCGTGGAGGTCAGCTCATTCGGTGGGATGCCATGGATCGTGCGTTTCCCATCGGAGTCCGGGTACTCGAGGCCGTATCCATTCGGAATCGTGATGTGACCGTCGCGGAGCGTATCGTTCACTTCGACGAAGGCCTCGACGCTGCCGCGCTTGGTCGAGATACGCACACGCCCCCCCGTCTCGACACCGAGGCGTTCGGCGTCTCCAGGACTCAGGCGCATCGCGCCCTGCGCATCCTTCCGTCGCCAACTCGGATCACGAAAGATCGTGTTCGCGGTACTCGTGCGACGTTCTCCCGCCGCCAGGATGAACGGGTAGTCGTCCGTCGCGCGGGGCGGTTGCTCGTCGATCAGATCGACGAGTTCCTGGATGAGTTCCGCGATCACGAGTTCGATCCGACCGTCATCTGTCTTGATGCGATCCATTGTCATTTCGTAGGGGTCCGATGTGATGACGACGCCATTCGCATTGTCGAGGATCGCGCGGAAGAGAGTATTGCCTAACGCGGGGCCCTCCCCCTCGAACCCCGCACGACGCACGGAGTCTGGCTGCTCCGCCACCAGCGACTGGCATGCTCCCCAGATGAGCGCCGCACCTGCGAGGTCCTCGCCGAGTGAACGGCCGAGAGTCTCGTAGAGGACGACCGGCATGATCGCAGCCAGCTTCGGTTCGCGGGTCATCGCCTGCAGGAAGACCGGTCCGAACCTCTCGAGGCTCTCCTCGGCGGCCTCGCGCAGCGACTCGAGATCCGCGTCCTCGAACGCGCCGAGCGCGCGACACAGCCGGCTATGGATCTCCGGTTCGGTGAGTGTCCCTTTAAGGGCGGGGAAGAGCGGCTGCCGGAGCAAGAACGTGTTGTCCGGAAACCCGCCACCAAAGAAGGTGGTTTCGACCTTTTCGTATTGGGAGGCCGCCGGCAGGATATAGTCCGCGTGCCTGGCCGTTTCGGTCATCGCCACGTCGATCACGACAACGCATTCGAGGGCATCGAGCGCCTCCCTCATGCGCGGGCTGTCGGCCAGGGAATGCACGGGATTTCCGCTCTCGATGAACATGGCGCGAAAGCGATCGGGATGATCCGTCAGGATTTCGTCGGGAATCGCATTACAGGGAATCAGGCCCGTAATGATCTTATGGCCTCCGACCGGAGAGGTCCGATTGTCCTTCCCCGCCCCGATGAGCTTGCCGAGATGGGTACCGAGATTCATCGTCCCCGGCCGACCGATGTTGCCGGTCAGCGCATAGAGGAGCTTCTCCAGGTACGAGTTGAGGGTACTGTGGGGGGCCATCTCGATCCCGAGATCTTCGAGGATCGCGACGCTCTCCGCGCCGCCGATCAAACGCGCCGCCTTGCGGACCAACTCTTCCGGTAGCCCGGCTCGTTCGCAGTAGTCGGCGATCGGCACCGTCGCGATCGCGTCGAAGAGGGCTTGGCCGTCCGAGGCATGCGCCGCAAGGAACGCCTGATCGGTCATTCCCTCATCGAGCAACACCCTGAGCATCGCCGCCAACACGAATGCGTCTGTCCCGGGGACGACTTGAAGGAAGACATCGGCGAGATCTGCGCTCTCGGTGCGTCGCGGATCGATGACGATCATGTGTCGGTTCGGATCCTTCGCGATGGCCCGCAGGATCGGCCGCGCTCGCTCGAAACCGTGAGACTGCCATGGATTCTTGCCGACGAAGACCGCGACCTCCGCGTGTTCGAAATCCGGCTCGGGGCGCCCGCCGAACATCTGTCGCTCGACCCAGAACTCGCCCGTCTTCTCCTGGGCGAGTGCGTTCGACGAATAACGCATGTCGAGGGCACGCCGGGTCGCTCCAGAGTAGGCACCGCCGAGGTGATTGCCCTGCCCGCCGCCTCCGTAGTAGAAGATCTTCGAACCACCGTGGGTGTCGCGGATCTGCGCGAGCTTGCCGGCGACCTCCCGGATCGCCGTATCCCAGTCGATCGCCTCGAAGCTTCCGTCCTCGCGTCGACGCAGCGGCGTCGTCAACCGATCCGCGTGATTCTGATAGTGGTCGAGTCCCGCTTGCTTCTCGCAGACATATCCCTTCGAGCGCGGGTTCGTCTTGTCACCCTTGATCTTCTTGAAATGACCGTCTTCGACCTGGACCTGCAGACCACAATTCGTGCTGCAAAGGATGCAGGCAGTGCTCTTCCACTCACCGGGACCCGCCATGGGGGCCTCCTCGTATCGGGCAGCGATTCGAACTCCGGGATCTGGGACGTTCGGGGAGAAACCGGAGTGAGTTCTAAATTAGAACCTACTATCTGCGATCGCAATCGGAGCGGGGCAACTCGGAGTCCTCCCGCGCTCGGGGACCCGATGAGGGCGGTATCCTGACGTCGACCCGATCGAGCGAACACCCAGAGCTCGAACCCCCGAGGCGAGAAGATCAATCAACGCTTTCGGCCCACCTCACGTGATCCGAATGGCACGAGAAAGGGAACGCCTACATGGAACGCCGACGGATGGGAAGACACGGGCTCGAAGTTCCCGCACTCTGCCTCGGAACGATGACCTTCGGACTCCAGGTGGACGACACGGGATCTCGGGAAATTCTCGACAAGGCCTTCGACCACGGCCTCACCTTTCTCGACACGGCGGACGCCTATCCGGTGGGAGGCACGCTCGAAACGATCGGCACGACCGAGCAGATCCTGGGCCGCTGGATGAGAGACAAGGGCAACCGCGACCAGCTGCGAATCGCGACCAAATGTTTTGCACCGACTCGGCGCGGTCCCAACGGCTGGGGACTCTCCCGCCATCATATCATGGAGTCGATCGACGCCAGCCTGACGCGCCTCGGCACCGATCACGTCGACCTCTACCTCGCGCACGGCTTCGATCCGGTCACCCCCGTCGAGGAGAGTCTGCGCGCTTTCGAAGACCTCGTGACCGCAGGCAAGGTGCGGTACGTCGGCTGCTCGAACTATCCGGCCTGGCGTCTGGGCGAAGCGAGGCGCGCGGCAGACAAGATCGGCGTCGGCGGCTACATGACCGTCCAACCCCGCTACAACCTGCTCTACCGGGACATCGAGGTGGACCTGCTACCCCTGTGCGTCGATCAGGGCATCGGCGTGATGGTCTACAACCCGCTCGCCGGCGGCTTTCTCTCGGGCCGCTATCGCGCCGGCCAGGCGCCCGAAGAAGGAACCCGCTTCACGCTCGGAACGGCGGCGGACATGTACCAGAAGCGCTACTGGCAGGACGCTCAGTTCGAGGCGGTCGAGAAGCTGAAGGCCGTGGTCGGTGCCCAGGGGCTCGACCTGGTGTCCGTGGCCGTGGCGTGGGTGCTCGCACAACCCGGAATTTCCTCGGTGATCATCGGCGCCTCGAAGCCTGCGCAACTCGACGCGAACCTTGCGGCCCTCGATCTGGCCTTCGACGAGGAACTCACCGCGGCATGTGAGGCGGCATGGTGGTCCCTACCCCGGCGACCCGTCGTCGATGGGTATCGCTAGTGGGCCGCTTGGTTTGATAGGTTCGAGCCATCACCATTGGCCCCGCTAGACTCAAAAAAAGCGGAATGAAATCTCTCGATTGGAGAATCGTGTCATGGCAGGAGAAGTGCTCGCCTATCGAGTCTCGACGGGTCTCCTGACACTGATGATGGTCGGCGGGCCCGCAATGTACTTTCTCGATTACGAGACGGTGAGCGCGACCTTCAGCCGACTGGGATACCCGACATTCCTGGTCTATCCCCTCGCGATCGCCAAGCTATTCGGGCTGGTCGCGGTGCTCACGAGAAAATCGGAGACGCTGAAGAACCTCGCCTACGCGGGTTTCTTCTACGATTTCATCCTGGCGATCACCGCCCACTTGATGGCAGGGGACGGAGAGTTCGTTCCGGCCACCGTGGCTCTCGTGGCAGTCACCGCGTCGTACTATTTCGGCGAGAAGGTGAACTCGGCCTCGCCCGCTTGAGTTCCGACTTCGGGGCTCGGCGATTGCAGCACGGAATTCACACCCGTTCGAGTACGACGACCGGAATCTGTCGCTCCACGCCATCCTGATACGTCTGGAACTGCGGTGCGGACTCCACCAGCGAGGCCCACAGGATTTCGCGATCCTCCCCTCGACGACGCGGGCGCGCGCCTCGAAGCGATCGGATCTCACTCGAACGGAGACGTCCGGATTCGCAACCAGATTGAGATACCAGGCGGGGTGTTTCGGTGCGCCGCCCTTCGACCCGACGATGACATAGCCCGCCTCGGTCTCGGTATATCCGATCGGTAGAGTCTTTGCGCGGCCGAATTTTCGGCCCACCGTCACCAGGAGCAGCGTGACGACGAGTCCGTTCCCACCGAAGGGCAAGGAATCCCACAGATGGCCTGTCTCGCCTTCGGTTTCGAGGTAGTCGCGAACGTGATCCTGGATGAATTCGGGAAGTCCGGTCGGAACGCTGAACTCGTGCATGACGACCCACCCTCTTTCTATTCTCGACGTCGTGGTCCGCCGACGGTAGCGAAGGAGACCATTCGGCTCCGGTGCGAATCTTCGATCGATCGCGGACACCCGGACCGAATATCGAGCAGCCCGAACCTCTCTCGGCGGGTTAGCATGATGGGATGCGCGCACTCGTCGTTGGAGGAACGGGGCCCACCGGGCCTTTCATCGTCAATGGCCTTCGGGCCCGGGGCTACCACGTCGCGATCTTCCACCGCGGAACCCACGAGATCTCGGAGATCCCGGCCGACGTCGAGCACATCCACGGCGATCCACATTTTCGCGAGACGATCGACGACGCCATCGGAGCCCGCACCTTCGACCTGGTCGTCGCGACCTACGGACGGATTCGCCACGTCGCAGAGGCCCTGATCGGCAAGACCGGCCGATTCGTCGCGGTCGGCGGCTTCGCCACCTATCGCGGATTCATCTCACCCGGCGAACTCATTCCCACCGGCCTCCCCATTCCCGTCCCGGAGGAGGCCCCCCTCGTCGCCGACGAGGAGAAGCAGCGATTCTCCTGGCTGATGGCAAAGGCCGAGGAAGCGGTGATGGGGGCGCATCCCGAAGCCGCGCTATTCCGCTACCCGTACGTCTACGGTCCGTACCAGCTCGTGCCGAGGGAATGGTGTGTGATCCGTCGGCTCCTCGACGGACGCCGGCAGATCGTGCTGCCCGATGGGGGCTTGACCCTCGTCACTCACGGCTACGCCGAGAATCTGGCGCATGGAGTGCTGCTCGCCGTCGACCAGCCCGATGCATCGTCGGGACAGATCTACAATTGCGGCGACGACCGCCAACTCTCCCTCGCCCAGATCGTCGAGGTGATCGCGCGCACCCTCGAACGAGAAGTCGAGATCGTCAGTGTGCCCCATGAGCTGGCCTTCCCCGCTCGCGTGCTCGCACTCGGCGGCAGCCACCACACACTCCTCGACCTCAGCAAGATCCGTAACCAGCTGGGGTACTCCGATGTCGTGCCGGTCGAGGAGGCGCTGGCCCGAACCACGCGGTGGTATGTCGAGCACTCGCCCGAGCGGGGAGGCGAGATCGAGGAACGACTCGGCGACCCATTCGACTACGCCGCCGAGGACGAGTTGATCGAACGCTTCCAGGCCGCGATGGCTGAGCTCACCCCCCTTTGCGATCGGCCGAGCGGGCTCTACCACCACCCCTATCCGCATCCCACCAAGGCGGGCCTCGGTCGGGATCACCGCAACCGCTGATCGCGTCGCCTCACGCGACCCCCTACCATGCTCGATCTTGCGCGGGAGGCCCCTTGTACGAGCAGCTTCGAGAAGCCTGGACAGCGTTGACCGGACCCAACGGAAAATTCGAGATCGTCGAAACGGAGATCCGTGGGGAGAAGCTTCGCGAGTACAAGAACGCGCTTCCCAGCTTGCGCGCCCTCTGGCAGGCGTCGGCCGCCCACGGCAACAAGGAATACCTCGTCTATCGAGACGAGCGTTGGACCTACGAGCGCGCCCATCACGAAGTCGCTGGGGTCGCGCAGTGGCTCCTCGACCAGGGCGTCGAGCGGGGGGACCGCGTCGCCATCGCCATGCGCAACTACCCGGAGTGGATGCTTGCCTACTGGGGATGCACCAGCCTCGGCGTCGCCGCCGTCGGCATGAACGCCTGGTGGACCGGACCGGAACTGGCCTTCGGCATCCAGGACTCGGATCCGAAGGTGATCATCGCGGATGCCGAGCGCCTCGATCGAATGACTGCGCACGCAGACGTCGTCGGCGGCCGCATTCTCGTCGGCGTGCGGCTCCCCGAGGATCGCGCCGAGGTCATTCCCTGGGCAAGACTCGTCGAGAACTCGGGCCCTCTGCCCGAGGCCAGCGTGGATCCGGACGACGACGCCTGCATCTTCTACACCTCGGGCACGACCGGGCGACCGAAAGGGGCCCGGCTCACCCACCGGGGCTGCGTGAGCAACGTGACGAGCATGGCCTTCTTCGGCAACGTCCAGGCGATGGCGCTCGCGGCCGCCAAGGGCGCGGATGCGGCGACGGGGAACTTCACAGGTGGCGCTTCGCCCGCGGCCCTGGTCACGACGCCCCTCTTCCACGTCACCGCCAACAACTGCGTCGCACAATCGATGACGCTGGCCGGCGGCAAGCTCGTCCACATGTACAAGTGGGACGCCGGCGAAGCGCTACGCCTGGTCGAAGCCGAGAAGATCACGGCCCTCGGTGGGGTACCGGTCATGGTGCGCGAACTGATCGCGCATCCCGACTTCGCAACGCGGGACACCTCGACGCTCCAAAGTCTCGGCGGCGGTGGGGCCCAGCTGCACCCCGACCTCGTCAAGAAGATCGACGACTCCGTCGAGACGGCGCGGCCTCACACGGGCTATGGCATGACCGAGACCTGCGGGATCATCACGTCGATCAGCGCCGATTTCTTTGTGGATCGTCCCGAGAGTTGTGGACGGGCGATGCCTTGTTTCGAGACGAAGGTGATCGACGCCGACGGCGAGACCCTTGCAGACCACGAGATCGGCGAGTTGTGCGTACGGGGTGCACAGGTGATCAAGGGCTACCTGAACCGCCCGGAAGCCACCGCCGAGTCGATCGAAGGCGGGTGGCTGCGCACGGGGGATATCGCCCGCCTCGACGAAGAGGGATTCATCTACATCATCGATCGTGTCAAGGACATGGTTCTACGCGGCGGTGAGAATATCTACTGTGCCGAGGTCGAGACCGCCATCTTTGCCCACGACGCCGTCGCGGAGTGCACGGTCTTCGGCGTGCCCGACGAACGCCTCGGCGAGGAAGTCGGCGCGGCTGTGGTGCTCTCCCCAGACTGCGAACCGCTTCGCGCCGACGAGCTGCGTCGCTTCCTCGCCGAACGCATCGCGAAATTCAAGATCCCCCGACACCTCTGGTTCCTTGACGATGCCCTGCCGCGCAACGCAAACGGGAAATTCTTGAAGCGCGAATTGCGGGATCGACTCGATCCCGCCGACGCCACCTGAATCCGAAGCACCTGTGCGAACGGGTCGCTGTCACAACGCTGGATTCACGATCGGCATCTCGGAAGCGCGAATCACATGACTCAGTCCATCACATCACGCCAATCGAAGCCGCTCGCCCGGAACGGCCTCGTAGGAGGCGGCCTCATCCTTCTCCTCCTCACGACCTTCGGATGTGTGGCCTTCTTGAAGGCAACGGGAGTGCCCCCCTGGAAGATCCACACCGACGAGCCCGCCCGCGAGATCTACGGCACAGCCGGGTTCCGCCCCGAACGGCCGATCGCTCGCGAGATCCGCTCTGTCTACAGCGATCAGACGGATGAAAATGTCGCGATGGTGGAGAACGGACTGGCTGATTGGCAGCATGGGGTGGAACTGTCGATCGGAAAAGCCACTATGTCGATCTTCAGCTTCGTCGCATCCGTCTACGGGGTCTCTCTTCCCGGTGGTGGGGGACAGAGTGGTTCGATCTGGCCGCAGATTTCGTCGTGATGGCCGCGAAATCCGCCGCCAAGATCACGCGGGCACAAAGAGCCGGCGGAAGGGCGCAGATCATCGCTGAGCAGGAGATGTACGAGTCGATGGCGAGGCTCGCGCAAGAGGCCAGCGGGTAGACCAGTGAGGCACAACGAGCGGCGGCCGCACGGGCTCCGGCTGAGGGTCGCCTCGAGAGCCTCCTAGACGTCGAATGCGGGTCGGTTCCCGATCACCTGCTTCTCTCTCAGATCGGCCAGCTCCGCCTCCGTCAGACCGAGTTCCACGCCGAGCACCTCGTCGTTGGACGATCCCATCGTCGGCGCCGCCGTGCGATAACAGACAGCCGCCTGGTTCGACACCTGGAAGGGCAACCCGGTGTAGGCCATCGTGCCCTTGACCGCGTGCTCGAGTTCGACCCGGAAGCCCCGCGCCTCGATCTGCGGGTTCGGCGAGATCATGTAGCCGTTGATCAAGGTGGCGGCCGGGAGTCCGGCAGCCAACAAACGATCGGCGACCTCATCGCAATCCTGTGGCGCGAACCATTTCGCGAGCGCGTCTTCGATCGAGTCTTCCGCTGCCCGTCGCCCAGCCTCCGTTGCGTATTCGGGCGTGAGTGCCCACTCCGGGCGACCGATCGATTCCACCAACGTCGCCCAATGCGAATCGTTCACGATCGAAAGTGCGACGAATTTCTTCTCGTAGCGCGTCTCCTGTTTGGACGGCTGGCACTCGAAGACGGCCTGGGGCGACGCGACCGGACCGCGATTCTCCCGACGCGTCAGGAACTCGCCGTAGGCCGTCCACTCGATCACCTGCTCCGCCGCAAGATTGAGGGCGGGTTCGACAAGCGGCACCTCGACGAGCATTCCCTCCCCAGTTCGCTCCCGTTCCTCGAGTCCCATCGCGAGCGCGTAGACCGTATGCATCCCACCGACCGGATCGCAGACCCCGCGTGGAATCAGCGGCATGTCCTCGTAGCCCGTGATCCAGGCCAATCCGCTTGCCTGTTCGACATTCGGCGCAAAGCCCGTGCGATCCTTCCAGGGACCATCGAGGCCCCAGGCCGGCATCCTGACCGAAATCAGCCGAGGGTTGATCGCGTGCAGGTCCTCCCACGTGAATCCGAAGTTTTCCATGACCCGCGCCGAAAAATTCTCGATGACGACGTCCGCATCCGCGAGCAGTCTCCGCAGCAGCGCCTGGCCCTCTTCCGAATCGAGATTCAGCGTGATCGCGCGCTTGTTCATGTTGCAGCCGTGGAAGATCGGTGCGGTCTCCCAGAGCTGATCGCTCGGAACCGCACCGGCGAAACGCATGCCGTCGGGTCGCTGGATCGATTCGATTTTCACGATATCGGCGCCCAATGCCGCCAGGATCCCGGTGGCGAAGGGCCCGGCCCAGAACGCCGTCAGGTCGATCACTCGGAGACCGTCGAAGGCGGGCTTGACATCGTCCTCCGAGATCGGATCCGTCGTGGCCGACGCCTCTGGCAGCGAGGATTCGAGGCCCGCGTTGTCCGCTCCCAGGCTGGGTGCGGACCGGAAATCCGGAAGCGGCATCCCACCGACGAGATAGGGAACCCGCGGCACCTTGAATCCATCGGGATGGTCCAGGAACACACCCCGTTCCCTGAACTGGTCGAATTCGAGCACCGCCTTGCCGTCTCCGATCGGGGAAACGGGAATTCGCAACAACCCGGCGAGCTCTGTGATCTCCTCCATCGTGTGCTCTTTCGTCCAGCCGTGGATGACCTCGAGCATCAGATCGAGATGCTCCATGCGCGCCGAACCGTCGTAGTAGGTTTCGTTCTCGCCGATATCGGGCCGCCCCATCAGGCCGCATAGATCCTTCCACTGCTGACCGGTGTACGTGCAGAGCCCGATCCAGCCGTCCTTCGCGGGTTCGATCGAGGGCGTCTCGATCGCCTGAGGAATGGCGAAGCCCGGCAGGAACTGGCCGAAGAGATCGTGATAGGTCGTCATCGTGAGACACATCGTCTCGAGCATCGACAGATCCGCGTGCAGCCCGACACCACTCGCCCGGGCCGACCGCCACGTCGCCAGCGCGGCGACCGTCGCTGCGGAGCCCGCGGCCCACTCCCCGACTCGACCGCCGGCCGCGACCGGGCCGCGCGCGGGCAAGCCGCGATAGGCGAGATTTCCGACTTCGGCTTCCAGGGTGAACTCGGTCGCGGGGCGCTCAGCCCAAGGGCCCCGGGTTCCGTAGGGCGAGATCGACACCAGGCAGAGCGCCGGATTGCGCTCGCGCAGCCGATCGAATCCGATCCCGCGTGCGGTGAGCCAACCCGCCCCGCCACTTTCCAGTACGAGATCGGCCGACTGACAGAGTCGCAGGAATTTCTCGCGCCCCGCGTCGGTCTCGAGGTCCCAGTCGACGCTCTGCTTGCCACCGTTCAAGAATTGGAAGAGCGCGCCGTCGCGGCCCGAGAGATCCTGCTTCGAAGCGCTCCAGGATCGCAGCGGATCGCCGCTCGGCCCCTCGACCTTGATCACTTCGGCCCCCGCATCGACGAGCATCTTCGTTGCATAGGGTCCCGCGATCTCGGTCGAGAGATCGACCACCGTTAGACCCGACAGCGGAAAGGGCTGGGATTGCGACACGGGAATATTCTCCGGTGGGGGTGCGAGGCGGCAATCCGAACGCGGACCGCATTCCGACACGACCGTCCAATCCTAACGGAATCATCCGAGATCGTTGGGGCGAAGCCCGATCGAATCGAGGGTCGGGGCGGTTGGAGCCCGGTCTGCGGCCTCGAGCGCACGGCATTGCGAAGAGCGCAGGGAGCTCGCCAGAGCCCAGGTGACCGCCTAGAGCGGAATCATGAGATCGACGAGGAGCGCGACGAAAACCATGGCCAGGAACGCGAGAGAGACGCGGAACACGCCCTGTGCCGCTTCGTCGGTCCGCTCCTCGAAGAGACGCCAGGAGCGATAGAGAAACCAGCTGCCCGCCGCCGTGGCGACGACGAGGTAGATCGGCCCGGCGAGCCCGAGAAAATAGGGCGCGACGGTCACCGGAAGCAGACCCGCGGTGTACCAGACGACGCGTTTCCGGGTGGCTTCGTCGCCGATGACCGCGGGAGGCATCGGGATTCCCGCCGCCCGATAATCTTCCTTCCGATACAGCGCGATCGCCCAGACATGTGGCGGCTGCCAGAAGAAGACGATCGCGAAGAGCGTCCAACCGGCGGCACCAATCGATCCGTTAACGGCCGCGTCGGCGATCAGTGGAGCCGCAGCGCCCGCTGCCCCGCCGATCACCGCATTCCAGATCGAGCGAGGCTTGAGCCAGATCGTGTAGACGAAGACGTAGAAAAGAATACTCGCGACACCGACGAGGGCGGCGGGGAGGCCGCTCACCGCGTAGAGCAAGCCGGTCGACAATACGCCCAGTGCGAGACCGAAAACGAGCGCCGAGCGGGGCTCGATCAGACCCGCCGGCAAGGGCCGGGTCTTCGTCCGCTCCATCAACTTGTCTATGTCCCGCTCGATGTAGGCGTTGAGCGTATTTGCGGAGGCCGCGGCGAGTCCGATCCCGGTCATGACGAGGGCGACAAACGAGAGATTGGGCCAGCCGCCCGCCGCCATTCCCAGTACCGGCAAACCCGTGAAGAGGACCATCGGCAGGAGCCGCGGCTTCGTCAGATCAAGATAGTTGCGGCCGGTTGTCAGGACTGAGTCGCTCATGCTTTCCGCGGGTGTCGCTCGCTTCGCGCGAGGACGGTTGGGCTTGGGTCGGGACCCGGCCAAGGGCCCGGATTCACAGTGTGGCTTCCCCCGCTCCCATGACACGCCTACGGTTACCACAGGGCCCTCTGGCGTGCATGGGTCGGAAGAAGTCGAGGGGAGACGGAGGCCACAGGCATCCAATGAAAAATCGAGTTCGGGGAACCGCCGAGTACTCTAGCCTACCGACTCGATGAACGAGCCCGATCCGCCCCCGCAAACGCAGCAGCAACCAAGCGATGCACGGCGACACGGCCCTGTTGGCCGACTCGCGATGTGGCTTTTCGGGGCGCTGGCCGCCGGCCTCCTGAGAATTCTGGGCGCCACCTGGCGAGTCCGGGTGATCGGCCCCGACCCGCGTGAGACGAATCGGCTCGGGTCGACCCAGCTCGCCGGCCTTTTCCACGAATCGATGCTTCCCTGTGCTTGGCTCTATCGCGGACGCGGCTACAGCGTGGCCGTCAGCCGCAGCCGCGACGGCGACCTGATCGCGTCAACCCTGCGTGCGCTCGGCTACGCCGACCCCGCTCGGGGCTCGAGCTCACGCGGTGGGTCCGCAGCCCTGCGTGCGCTGCTGCGCCATCTCGGCGAGGGAACGACCGTCGCCGTTCTTGTCGATGGCCCGCGTGGCCCCGCTCGAGTTGCCAAGACTGGCATCGTTGCCGTCGCGCGAATGAGCGGCCTCCCGGTCCAGCCGGTCGCGTTCTCGGCCCGCCCCGCGCTGCGGCTGAAGAGCTGGGATCGCAGCCTGATCCCCCTGCCCTTTGCCCGCGTGGTCTGTGCGTATGGCGAGCCGATCGTGATCGACCCGGGTGAAGCACCGGATGATTCGGCCGAACAGGCATCGGCCCGACGCCTCGACGAAACGTTAGTCGCCCTGCATCACGGGGCGGACAGTCTGCTTCTCGACCCTTGATCGAGGCTCGGGCAGCCCGGGATCGGATCGGCGAACGGCTTGGGGAGGCTGGGGCGGCCGACGGCGGGCCGATCCGAGGGGACTAGATCGGCGCCAGTGCCTCGTCGAGCAACTGTCCGAGCCACTCGCCGATATCGGGATGATCGACCAGTCCCGCCGAGCGGAGCCGTGTCGCCGCGATCGCGTGAACCTCGGCGGGGGTCTTCGCGACCAGCGCAGCCCGGGCATCGGATTCGACCTCTGCGGAGTCGAGAGCGCGGATGATCTCCTTCACGACCGGAATCGAGGCCGGCGTCCCCGACAACTCGCCGAGCCCGAGTCCGACCAGAATCGGAACCGCGAGCGGGTTCGTCGCCATCTCGCCGCAAACCGAGACGGGGATTCCCGCGTCATTGGCGGCGCGAACGGTCATCTGGATCAGTTGCAGGACCGCCGGATGGAGCGAGTCGTAGAGATGCGCGACGCGCTCGTTCCCGCGGTCGACGGCGAGGGTGTACTGGGTGAGGTCGTTCGTGCCAATACTGAAAAAGTCGCATTCCGCAGCGAAGACGGGCGCGGTGATCGCGGCGGACGGCACCTCGATCATGATGCCCACCTCGAGTTCCCGGTCGAAGCGACTCCCCTCGCGTTCGAGATCGAACCGGACCTCGTCGATCACCGCTTTTGCCTCACGCAATTCGGAAAGACTTCCGATCATCGGCAGGAGCAGTCGTAGGTTGCCGAGGGTGCTCGCCCGCAGGATCGCCCGAAGCTGAGCATGGAAGTGCTGGCGATTTTCGAGGGTGAGCCGGATCGATCGACACCCGAGTTGGGGATTCTCTTCGTCGTCGAGGCCGATATTCGGGATGCCCTTGTCTCCACCCAGATCCAGCGTTCGAAAGGTGACGATCCTCGGATCGAGGGTCTGCGCGACACGGGTGTACAGCTGTTCCTGCTCCTCTTCGCTCGGGAAGCCTCGATGAGCCAGGGCGAGGAGCTCGGTGCGAAACAGGCCGACGCCTTCGGCGCCGTGCTTGTCGACGAGGCGTAGATCCGCGAGCAGGCCCGCATTCGCCGACAATTTCACACGCCGACCGTCCAGGGTCTCCGCCGGTCGCTCGCGCATCGCGTCGAGATGTTCGACCGCGACCTCATAGTTGTGCTGGGCTTTCTCGAATTCCCGGGTGAGCGCATCGTCGGGCGAGAGATAGATCGTGCCGGTCGCCCCATCGACGATGGCCAATTCTCCGTCGCGGGCCTCTTCCAGCAAGCCGGTCGCCCCGGTGACGGCGGGGATTTCCAGCGTCCGCGCAAAGATCACGCCATGGGAGGTCTGACCGCCATGTTCCGCGACGATCGCCGAGACCTTGTCCATCTCGAGCTCGGCAAAGATCGCCGGGAGCAGTTGGTCCACTACGACGACGGACCCACGCTTCATCGGATCGAGCTTGTCGCGCATGCCGAGCAGACGCTCCATGACGCGATTGCCGACATCGGCGATATCCGTCCCGCGCTCTCGAAAATACGGGTCTTCGATCCGCTCGAAGGTGCTGCGGTAGGTGTCGAGGACGTCCCTCAAGGCTTCACGCGCGTTGCCCGTGGTGTCGATCGCCTGATCCACATTCTCGACGAAACCCTTGTCCTCGAGGATCTGGATCTGGGCGTGGAAAACAGCGGCAAATTCCGGACCGAAGCGCTCTCGGACGATGTCGCGCATATCCTCGATCTCGCGTCGGGCCTCGCCCATGGCGACCTTGAAGCCGGCATGTTCCTGGGCGACATCCGAGTTGGGCTCGTAGCTCATGCGGTCGAGGTCGACCGGCTTGTCCATCCGGAAGATCGGCCCGATCGCTACGCCCCGAGCCGTCGCCAGGCCGCGAAGCGTGACGTTCTTCTCGGCTCGTGCCCCCTTCGGTCGCGACGAATCGCCCCGCAGTCGCATGGCACGTACATCCTTGAGCCGCGCGACCACCGACCCGCGCGTTTCGACGGGCGTGGCCATCAGAGCGAGCAGCTGCGCGTTGATCACGACCGGAGCGAGCAGGGAGGCGCAGGTCTGGAGGAGTTCGACATCCGGCTCGTCGAAGCGTCTGGCTTCCACCGTCTGGATCGCGATCACCCCGATCACGGCGCCCTGCACAATCAACGGCGCAGCGAGCAACGACCGGAAGCGCTCCTCGCCCGTCTCGGGGAAATAACGAAAATTTGGATGGGCCTGGGCATCGTCGATCGCGATCGGCTCACCACGCTCGGCAGCCATCCCGACGAGTCCCTCGCCGATCCGCATCGCAACATGACCCACCGCGTCGGGGGAGAGGCCCATCGTCGAGGCGAGCAGGAGCTTTTCTTGTCCTGCATCGACCGTGTAGATCGAGCAGACGTCCGCATCCAGCCGCTTCGATACGAGATCTGTGACGTTCGCGAGCGTCTCCTGCAGATCGTGTGAACGGGAAACGATCTCGGCGACGTCCGCAAGCAGTGTGACGCGATCGGGAATGGGCCACCTCCTGGGAGGCCACCAAGAGGAGGGGCGGCCGGGCGGGCTTTCGAGGGTAGCAGGCCGGAACCGGACTTCTTTGTCTCCTGTCCCCAAACGAAAAGCGCCCGGGGCGTGCCCCGGGCGCTTCAAACGGCTCCAGCCGGCGCCCTCGCGGGCTCTGGCTCTAGTTGACGTCGCCCCTAGTGCGTCGTCAGGAAACTCATCGGCCGACTGATCGTCGGAAAGACCTGGTCCTTTTCCTCGAAGGAAAGACCGAGCGCGAGCAGGATCTTGCGCTTTGTGTCCATGCGGCAGTTCATACCCTTCTCAACGCTATGAATCGTTCGCAGTGCAACCTTGGCCTTACGAGCCAACTGCGCCTGTGTCATGAGCTTGTTTTCACGAAGCTCCCGTACACGGTTCGGTACGCGCTCTTCCTGAGCATCTATCGCTTCCATCACAATCACACCCCCATTTTCCGATGCTCCGGGAATCACTCCCGAAGTACGTCGTTTGAATCGATTGGGGATTCGACTCACCCGGACGATTCCTTGAGTTTATTCATTGGGTTGGAAGGTTTTTGGGGGGCGGGGACGCGTACGGGGTGCCGACGCAAAGAAGTGGCGTGGAACCGGCGACATGCAGACACTCGACGCACTTCCGAGATACGTCATAGACATGAAACAAGGGTTCTCTGATGTGCAACTCGGCGTTAAAAAAGACACAGGGCGTGGAACAGCCCAGATCCGCCTCTCTGCTAGCTTGGGCGCCCAATTCATGGGGGAATCCGGGTGCGGAGAAGTTGGCTGCGCCTGTTCTGGCTGACCGTGGTCCTCGTCGGCGCCGCCGCCGGCTACCTCGTGTCCTCGGGCCTGGGCACGCGCCTCTTACATCGGGAAATCGAGACCCAGCTGAGCCGACTCCTCGAGGGACCCGTCGAGATCCGCCAGGTGGAGGTGCGATGGGACGACGGCCTCCACATCGAGGCCCGGGAGGTCTCCGCGTATCCCAGTCCCATGCCGGACGCGCCCCCGTCGCTCCGCGCCCGACGTGTGCTCGCCTGGGTGGACGTCGTCGCGCTCCTGGTAGGCCGACTCGAAATAAGCACGCTGGTCCTCGAGGGCCCGCATGTGCGGATCGTCCAGAACCCGGACGGATCCTTCGTCGGCCTCCCCCTCCCCCCGCTCTCCAGCTATCCGGACGAAGGACTCGAGGACCGCTCCCAGGCGGAGCAGATCTTCGCCCGCCTCGCGTCGCTCGATCTCTCGGCATCGGGCTTCGCCGATCGCTTTCGCGCTGCCGACAAGATCGAAGTCCTCGACGGCACCCTCAGCTGGGAGGAAGCGAGGGGCGAAGGTGAGGAGCGTGCTTCGCCACGCCTGCGACTCGAACTCCTGAATGGCCTCGTCGAAAGGAATTGGCTCTCTGACGCCGTTGCACTCGAATGGTCCGGCGTCTTCGTCGATGGCCTGCACATCCCCTTTCCCTTCGCGATCGACATACGACGGGAGGCCGGCGAGCACTTCGTCTGGTCGCTCGAGTTGTCTCGAATCCCGCTCGCCGCAGCGGAAACGCCGCTCGCGTTCGTCGAGGGAATCGAGGGCCTGGCGGGCACTCTCGACGTGCGCGTCCGACTCGAAACGGAACCCGACGGAGTGCACAGGCTCGAGATCGAAGGCCAGGTGGACGATGGACAGATCTCCCTGCGGCAATCCCCGACGGTGCTCGAGCACGAGCGGGTGGATATCGATGCCGAGTTCGTGATCGACCCCTACGAGATTCGCTTGTCGGCGGCGCGACTTGCGTGCGGACGCTTCTCCGTCGACCTCAAGGGCAGGATCCAGAGACCGATCCGACCCGCTTCTCCCACCCGGATCGAATCGCGCTTGCTCGGCCTCCGTCTGGAAGACGTCTCCTCCTACGCTCGCACCCTCGAGACGGAATCGACGACGGCGCTCACGATCGCGCGCCTCACCGAGCGCGTGCAGTCCGGTCACATCCAATACATCGAGGCCGCCGGAACGGCGCCGCTCGAGCGCTGGCAGGCCTTGATCAGCGGTCGCGCTCGCGAAATCCCGAGTGGTTTCCTCCTCAGTGGTGCCTTCGACGACGTGACGGTTGCGTCTGGACCGAACGACGTACTCGAAGAACTCGAGGGAGAGGTCGAATGGGTCGAGGATCAGATCGTCTTCCGAAACGGCAACGCGATCTTCCGGGGAAAACCGCTCCCCCAGATCAACGCCGTCATCAATGGCGTTTCGCACCTGGTCCGAACCAGTGCGTCTGCGCGTCGAATCAGCCAGAGCCCGCCCCCGATTCCGGGCTTCGAACCGCTTTCCCAGATCCTCAAGCCACACGATCCCGATGCGCTGCCCCCGATCAAGGCCGCCGCCCTTGCGATCGACCGGCTCGAGCACCCGATCTTCCGCTGGCCACTTCGAAATCTCCGCATCCTGGTCGAGCCCCTCCGACGTGGCCTCGAAATCAGCGTCCGTGAGGGCACCTGGGGCGGTGCCGCCGTATCGGGCGAAGTCGTCTGGTTCAACGACCCCACGGCCCCGAGTGTCTCGGCCACCCTGACCCTCGGCCCGGCTCCCGAGGACGAGGAACTCGTGGAGAACTCGCCGGTCGCGGGCCGCTGGGGATCCGGCGAGTTCGAGATGGAGTTTCGACCCCGCCGCTGGTTCCCCTTCGCCAAGGGCAAGGGACATTTCCGCCTCGACGGCGCAAGTCTGATCGGTGACGAGTTGGAAATTCAGCTCGCCACCCAGGGAACGATCGCTGCCCGTATGACCCTCGGGCTCGAAGCGACCGATACGGTCGGCTTCGATACGAGTTTCGCACTGACTGGGGGACTCCTCTCGGAGGTCGGACCCTTCGTCGCCCTGCCAATGGACCTGGCGACCGGCACGGTCGGCGCCACTGGATCATTGATCGGTCGGGTGCGGCCGGACACGTCCTTCGTCGCGGAACTCGACGGTCGTGTCCGAGTCGAGGCGAGCGGCGGACGCGTCCTCTCGAGCCTCCCCCTGATGTTCCGCCTCGCAAAAGCGACCGAGGGCTACAATCCCTTCGCCGACGAGAACGAATTGCAATACGAGACCATGACCGGATCCTTCGAGCTGAATCACGGCCTGATCAGCATCCCTGACTTCGAGATCGAAGGACCGCTCCGGGTCTTCGCCCGAGCGGATATCGCGACGAACGCGCGCCCGAGCACGATCCGGGCAGTCGTAGGTATCTTTCTCTTTCGCAAGCCCAACCAGATCCTCGACAGCCTCCCGGTTCTCCGATTTTTCTTGCCCGGTTCGGAACGCGGCTTGATCGGAACCTATTTCGAGGTCACCGGCCCCTTCGCCGAACCGAAGGTCGAAGCGCTCCCCCTGCAGTCGCTCATGACCGGTGTGCCGAGCGTGCTCAAGGCTCCCTTCAAAGCGTTGCGTTTTCTTTTCGACCGAAGGGTCAGCGACTCGTGAGCGGGCAAGACAGCATCCCGAAACGAGCCCGCGAGAAGATCGTTTCGCTCGCGGGGGCCGAGCGACTCGTCGCCCGCGCCCGCCTGCGTGGGGAGTGCATCGTGTTCACCAACGGCTGTTTCGACCTCCTCCACGTGGGTCACGTTCGCAGTCTCGAACAAGCGCGCAGCTGTGGGGATCGCCTGGTCGTCGCGGTCAATCTCGATGCGAGTGTGCGCCGAATCAAGGGCGCGAACCGCCCGGTCCAAACCGCACGCACTCGCATGGAGGTCGTTGCCGCGCTGGCCTGCGTGGATTGGGTCGTGGGTTTCGCCGCAGACACGCCGCTTCGTCCGATCCGATCACTGCGTCCCGACGTGCTCGCCAAGGGCGGGGACTGGCAGGCGGACGACATCGTGGGTCGCCAGGAGGTCGAAGGATGGGGCGGCCGCGTCGAGCGATTGCGCGTGATTCCGGGACACCGGACGACGGAGATGATTCGCCGACTCGCGAAATCGAATCCCCGAAAGAAGCGCTAGCCCACGCGGCCTACACGAACCGATCGGCGCTTCGATCCTCGTCGACCTCCGCCGCAGCGACGCGCTGATACGCGGGGTCGAGCATCGGATCGATCCGGTCCGTCACGATCGCCGCGACCGACTTGAACTGTTCCGAGTAGTCGCGCTCCGCGATCGCGGAGAAGGGCGCGAAGTCCTCATCGATATGGAAGGCCGAGAGATCCGCATGGTGGATCGGCTCACCCACGCGATACACGATGCGTCCCTTCTTTCCAAAAGGCGAACCCGTCGGATAGACGCGGTCCGACCCGTTACAGCCGATGGGCACGATCGGGATCTTGAGATGGAGAGCCATCTGCGCGATTCCGGTATGACCCGGGAGCAGCCGAGTCGAGCGGGTTCCCTGTGGAAACACGAGCAGATCGAGACCGATGTCGCACGCGATACGATTGAGTTCGACGAAGCGCCCCATCATCACGTGAAAAAGCGCGCAGATATAGTCGGCATAATCCACGTCTATCGGGTCGTGGGCCAATCCGAGCGGGTTGCGCGGCTTCCGCAACAACATTTCCGGAACGTCCGGCGGCACGGGCAGGCGACCCTCCTCTCCGATTGCTCGAGCGTCGACCGAGGCGCGCAGCAGCGAGTATTCCTGATCCGTCGGCGTGCGTCCGAGAACCGATACGAAGTCGCGGGTGATCAGGTATCCGCGCGAGACCGTCGGAAGCTGGAACATGCTCTGCATGAACTGGGCAAGCAGAGCGTTCTCGTAGTATTTGCCCTTGACCCAGGTCGCCGTGAACCGATTGAATCTTCTCCACATCGTGTATTGGAAGGGAAAGTAGTTGTACCGATCGGTGTGATTCATCGCGAAGATGACCGGCTCCTTCGGAAGCCGTTCAGCGTTCTCGAGAGAGAGTTCCACGCCGGGAAACCAGTGGTAGTTCGCGTGAAGCAGGTACCCGAAAAACCGCTGGGAGACGGGATATCTGACGAGCCTCAGGCGCTCGAGGCGGGGTAGATCGAGCATCTCGCTAAGTCCCCGCCTCGCGCGCCAGCCCTGACAATTCGTCCGGCGTGTTCACGTTCGTGAGCGGAAGGGATCCGAGATCGCCCAGTCCGAGTCCTTCTGGGGAGACCCGAACCGTGTCGACCCGGTCGAGAAGAGCCTTGAGCGAGAGTCGTGTCCCGGCGAGCTGGTCCCGTGCGATCGGCAAGACCACGTCGCGGCGATAGATTGCGCAGAGAGGATGATCGCCCTCCGGGTCGCTCGGAACGACGGCGTCATGCTCGGGCCACGTCGTGAGTGCGAGCAGCAGGTCGACGCACAGAAGAGGCAGATCCGTCGCGATCACGAGAACCCGCTCGTTCGAAGCGGCCTCGAGCGCCCCGACGAGGCCCAGGAGCGCGCATTGTGGGCCCTCGGGATCCGCCACCCGAAGTCCCGGTGCCCCGGCCTCCGGTGCGCCGCCGACGAGGAGCGTTTCCTCGAAGATGCCGTCGAGCATGCGCGCAGCGCGGGTGGACCAACGCTCCCCATCCCACTCGAGGTGGGTCTTGTCGCGCCCCATCCGAGTCGAAGGGCCTCCTAAAAGAAGCGCGCCGGTCACATTCCCGAGGCGACTGACACCTACCGGCATGTTCTCAGAATCCTCGCTCGCGACGATCGAAGAAACCCAGATCGAGGATCTGGACATCGACAGTCGCGCCTGCCTCGACCGCCTCGGCCTCGAGCGGAATCACGGCGAGCCCCTGCCCGCGGATCATCGACGTCAGCACCCCGGAACTCTGATTTCCCGTCGGCGTCGCGAGGATTCCGCGCGATGTCATTTCCAGTCTGACGCGCACGAAGTGGAGTCGCCCCGCTCTCTTTCGAATCGCATCGCTGAGCGTCGCCTGCACGACCGGTCGATGAATGTCGCGATGGCCCATCATCTTGCGAAGCGCGGGTCTCACGAACTCTTCGAACGTGACTGCCGTAGACACGGGATTCCCGGGCAGTCCGAAGACGAGTTGGCCCGTCGGCTCGATGATTCCGAAGGCCAGCGGATAGCCTGGCTTCATCAGGACGCCCCAGAAACGCAGCTGGCAACCGATCTTCTCGAGCACATCCCGGACGTGATCGTGGTCTCCGACGGATACGCCAGCGCTGCTGACGAGGACATCGGCGCCGAGACCCGCGCGCATCCGTATCTCGATGGCTTCGGGAGTGTCGCCGGCGATTCCGAGATAGGTCGGGAGCGCACCGATTTCGCGACATTGGGCAGCCAGAGTATAGGAGTTCGAGGAGACGATCTGTCCCGCATCGGTCGGCCGATCCGGTTCGACGAGTTCGTCCCCACCCGACAGGATTGCCACGCGAGGTCGCTGGTGGACCGACACGATCGTGCGTCCCACCGAGGCGAGAACTCCGAGATGCGATGCACCTAACACGGAGCCCGCCTCGATCAATCGATCTCCGATCTCGAAATCCTCGCCACCATCGCGCACGTGTTCTCGAGGCTCGGGCTCGACGCGAATCTCGACGCGCTCGTCTCCCATGTCGGTGTCTTCTTGTTTGATGATCGCGTCGGCCCCCGGCGGCAGGGGGGCGCCGGTGAAGATCCGCGCGGCTTCTCCCGTTTCGAGTGGCCGACTGGCTCGTCCGCCCGCCGGGACTTCGTAGACGACTGGCATCGTCTTCGGTTTGGCGATGGACGTCCCCACTAGATCCTCGCGGCGAATGGCGTAGCCATCCATCGCGGAGCAGTCTGCAGGGGGGTGCCTTCGCGTCGAAACGATCGCGTCGACGAGGACGCGCCCTGCGGCATCCGAGGCTGAGATCGTCTCGGCGCCGAGGATCGGAGTCGCCTCCAGGATCAGATCCTGGGCCTCTTCGACAGTGAGTCCTTCACGCATGGGGCCTACGGTACCGATTGACGGGGGATCCTGGGACCCCAGCCCGCACTCGCCGGCGCGCCCGCGGGTGCTGACTCAACGGGATATGCCGATTCACGACCTTGGCTTGATCAGGCCCCGCGGCTAGAGTGCCTAAAAATCGGGCAATCTCGACATTCGCCGACCGGAAGACGCATGAACCTCAATCTCCAAGTCATCTTCGACGCACTCCTCGAAGGCGTCATCGTCCTCGACGACGATGACCGGATCGAATTTCTCAACACCGAGGCGGCTCGATTGTTGGGGGGCCGGGGCGAGGTTCCGCAGGGCAAGCGGCTCGGTGAGGCCCTCGATCAAGACCACCCGATCTGCCAGATCGTCGAGCGGGTACGAAGATCCGGCCGGGCGTCGATCCATGACGAGGTCGAATTTCCCCGTCGCCTCGCCTCTTCGATTCCCGTCGACGTCTCCGCCTCGATTCTCGGGGAGTACCCGGACCGCCCGAACGCAATCGCCATCGAGATGCGCGATCGCAGCGCGGCGCGTTCCCTGCGCGAAGAGATCAGTGAGCGTGAACGCCAGGAATCCTATGGCCATATCGCTGCGGGCATCGCCCACGAGGTCAAGAATCCCCTTGGTGGAATCCGCGGCGCCGCCGAACTCCTGCAGCTCTCGGCTAGCGATGATCGCGGCCGAAAGACCGCTGCGCTGATCGTCAGCGAGGTCGATCGTATCTCTGGGCTCGTCGACGAGCTGATGATCTTCGCGCGAGGCGACGAACTCGAACTAGCCAACGTGAATATCCATCGCCCGCTCGACTCACTGCTCGATCTGCTCGCGCTCGAAAGAGGCTACGGGTCGATCGAGATCGAACGCGTCTATGATCCCTCGCTCCCGGAACTCGAAGCAGATCAGGCGCGGCTTCAACAGGTCTTCTTGAATCTGGCAAAAAATGCGATGCAGGCGATGGAAGAGACCGGCGGCAAGCTCACGCTCTCGACCGGAATGACCCTGGAAAATCGCCTCGTCGGCCAGGACGGACGCGCCCAGCCCACGCTCGAGATCGTGATCGAAGACGACGGACCGGGCATCCCCGAAGAAATCCAACACCGCCTCGCGACCCCTTTCTTCACGACCAAACGCAAGGGTACCGGGCTCGGCCTCGCGGTCGCGCGCCACTGGATCCGCCGGCACGGCGGCCGATTGAGGATCGAATCCGCCCCCGGCGAGGGAACACGGGTCGCCGTCGATCTGCCCCTGCGTCCGCTGATCCCGAGCCACTCCGCCCCCTCCACTGGCTCGCCCGGTCCCCGGGCAAGCCAGGAGTCTCCTTCATGAACGACGCTTCCCAGACCATGCGAGTCCTCGTCGCAGACGACGAGCCTTCGATCCGTTTCGTCCTCCAGGAAGTCCTCGAAGGACTCGGCCACTCGGTGACCGCGGTCGAGGACGGGGACGTCGCCGCGCGCGAACTCGGCGGAGAGAACTACGACCTCGCTTTCCTCGATATTCGTATGCCCGGCTTGACCGGGATCGAGGTCCTGCAACAACACCGCGCTTCGGGCGGTGACGTCGCGATCGTCATCATCACGGCTCAGAACCTGCTCGAAAATGCCGTCGAATCGATGAAGGCGGGAGCACTCGACTATCTCGTCAAACCCTTCGCGCTCGCCGAGGTCAACGCGCTCGCCGAAAAAGCGCTCTCGACGCGGGCGCTCAAGGACGAGGTTCGATCGTTGCGGCGCGCGATCGGCCGTGCCGTCGCGCCCGGCGGCGATCGGCTCGTCGGGTCGAGTCCGGCCCTGCTCGAGATCTTCAAGACTGTCGGTAAGGTTGCCCCGCGCAATGTCCCTGTGCTGATCACGGGCGAGAGCGGCACAGGCAAGGAACTCGTCGCCCACGCAATCCACGCGGCGAGCCCCCGAGCAGACGGACCTTTCATCGCTGTGAATGCCGCGGCCATTCCGCGCGAATTGCTCGAGAGCGAACTCTTCGGGCACGAGCGCGGCGCATTCACCGGAGCCATCTCATCGCGTAGCGGCCGCTTCCGCGATGCATCCGGGGGCACTCTCTTCCTCGACGAAATCGGCGATATGCCCGTCGATCTACAGGCCAAGCTCCTGCGTGTATTGCAGTCGGGCGAGGTGATGCCGGTCGGGGGCCGCGATCTCGAGATCGTCGATGTGCGGATCGTGGCCGCGACCCATCGCGATCTCGACGAGCGGGTGCGCGAAGGCAGATTCCGCGAAGATCTGCTCTACCGGCTACGCGTCGTCCCGATGTCGATCCCACCGCTGCGCGAGCGGGTCGAAGATATCCGGATCCTCGCCCAGCATTTTACCGAGCGTTATGCGCGGGAGTTGGCCGAGGGACCCATCAGTCTGCCGGACGCGTCCATCGTGCGACTCGAGAACCACGACTGGCCCGGGAACGTGCGAGAACTCGAGAACGCGATCAAGCGCGCGCTCGTGCTCTCGACCAGCGATGTACTCGCCCCCGAAGAATTCGACTTCCTCACGGCCCACGTCGAGCCGGCGGTCGCCCCATTGAGTCTCGAGGAACTCGTCGTCCGCGAAGTCGAATCCCTCTTCGATTCCGCGGAGGATCTCTCGAACGTCTACCATCAGGTGCAGGAACGCATCGATCGTCCACTGATCGAGGTCGTCCTCGATCGGACCCAGGGCAATCAGATCCGCGCCGCCGCGCTCCTCGGCATCAACCGGAATACCCTTCGCAAGAAGATCACGGAACTCGGCATCGAACTTCCGAAACGGATGTGAGATGCTCTTGAACGAACGTGGAAACCACTTTCTCGGACTCCATGTTCTCGCAGACGACGATCCGCGGTGGGGACGGGATCCCGTGGCGATGACCCGCGACGCGTGTGCCGCCGGCGCTCCCGTCGTCCAACTGCGAACCAAATACGCAACTGATTCACAGACCCTCGAATGGGCGCGCGCAATTCGCACGATCACCCGCGATGCGGGCGCGCGCTTCGTCGTCAACGATCGCTTCGACATCGCGATGCTCGCGGAAGCCGATGGCGTCCATCTCGGCCAGGGAGACCTGCCTCCGAACGCGCTGCCGATCGATGTTCGCAGACAGCTGTCCATCGGCCGCTCTACCCACACGCCCGCGCAGCTCGAAGCGACGCGGGACGAAGGCGTCGACTACGTTGCATTCGGCCCGGTTTTCGGAACGGCATCCAAGGATTCCGAGTACTCCGAGCGCGGGCTCGAGGCCCTTCGCTCCGCCGTCGCCCTGGTTGCGCCCCGTCCTCTGATTGCGATCGGCGGGATCCGCCAGCGTCATCTCCCCGACCTGCGCGAGGCGGGGGTCGGCGGCTTTGCAGTGATCTCCGTGGTCGCCGCGGCCTCCGATCCCGTCGCCGCGGCGCGCGACCTGATCGCGACCTTCGCCGGGAGCGAAGCATGAGCGATCTCGGCCTCCGAGCGATGTCGATGCTCGGTTTTTTCGTGCTCCTGGGCATCGCCTGGCTCGTTTCGGTCGATCGGGCACACATCGATCGCCGGACGGTGCTCTTTGGGGTGCTGCTCCAGCTGGGTCTCGCGGTCGTGCTTCTCGCCTCACCGCTTCGCGATATCTTCTTCGGAGGAGTCGCGACGGTCGTGACTCTCCTGATCGACTGGTCCCAGGCCGGCGCGAGATTTCTCTTCGGCCCGCTCCTCGATGTCGGCTACAGCTTCGCGCTCGGCGTCCTCCCCATCATCATCTTCATGGGCAGTCTGTTCGGCGCGCTCTACCACCTCGGCTGGATCCAGCCGATCGTCCGCCTGATGGCTCGCGCGCTCTCGAGGACGATGCGCATCTCCGGGGTGGAGGGCCTCGCGGCCGCCGCCAACCTGTTCGTTGGCATGATCGAATCGGGCATCGTCATCCGACCCTATCTGACGCGAATGACACGCAGCGAACTCTTCTCGTTCATGACCCTCGGCATGTCCACGATCGCCGGCTCCGTCCTCGTCACCTACGTGTCGATCCTGGGCGGAGGACCCTTCGCGGGCCATCTGGTCGTAGCCAGCCTCGTTTCTGCGCCCGCAGCCCTCGTGGTCGCCAAGATCATGCTGCCCGAAACCGAGGCGCCGGAGACCTTCGGAGAGCCCGCCCGGCTCGACGAGAAGGCCACGGGCAACCTGATCGATGCCGCGGCGGAAGGCGGCCTCACGGGCCTGAAACTCGCCCTCAATATCGGCGCATTGCTGATCGCGTTCGTCGCCCTGATCGCGATGGTGAACACGTTCGTCGGTGCGGTCGGGGGCCTCTTCGGCGCGCCCGAGCTGACGCTGCAAGCGATCCTCGGCTTCGCGCTCTCCCCGCTCGCGTTCCTGATGGGCGTGCCCTGGGCCGAGGCTCGAGAGGTTGGCTCGTTGATCGGCATAAAGACCGTATTGAACGAGTTCATTGCCTACCAGCAGCTGGCGGTCGCCATCGCGGACGGCGCCGTCTCCGAGCGCAGCGCCGTGATCGCAGCCTACGCCCTCTGTGGTTTTGCCAATTTCGGGTCGCTCGCGATCCTTCTCGGCGGAATCCAGGCCATCGCACCCGAGCGCCGGCCCGAATCCGCCGAGCTTGGACTACGCTCGATCCTGGCGGGAACGCTCGCGACCTGCATGACGGGGTGCCTGGCCGGTCTGATCGTCTGAGAAACACGCGGACCGCACGTACGACGAACGGGGATTCAATGAAGAACTTCGAAGGACGGGTTGCTGTCATCACGGGCGCCGCCAGCGGGATCGGACGCGCCACCTGTCTTCGCCTCGCCGAGCGCGGATGTACCATCGCCGCCGCCGATATCGATACGGCCGGACTCGAATCCCTCGAAAAGGTGCTGCGTGAACGGGGCACCCTCGTCTCGACCCATCGGGTCGACGTCTCCTCGTCCTCCGAGATGGAATCCTTCGCCGGCGAGGTCGAGGACTTCCATGCCGCCGCGCACATCCTCGTGAACAACGCGGGCGTCGTGATCGCAGGAACCTTCGAGGAGCAGCGTCTCGAAGACCTCGAGTGGTTGCTCGGAATCAACTATTGGGGGGTCGTCTACGGCTGCCACTACTTCCTCCCGCTACTCGCGCGACAGCGGGAAGCCCATATCGTCAACCTGTCGAGCATGTTCGGTTTTCTCGGACTGCCCGCGCAGAGCGGCTACTGCGCGACCAAGGCCGCCGTGCGCGCGCTCAGCGAGAGCCTCTGGGCGGAACTCCGTCCCAAGCGGATCGGCGTGACGAGCATCCATCCCGGCTGCATCGACACATCGATCGTGAGGTCGGGGCGTATCGATGACGAAGATGCCCGCAACGAAGTCCAGGGCCTCTTCGATCGCATGGGCGCACCCCCCGACGTCGTCGCCAAGGCGATCGTACGCGGGATCGAGAAGAACAAGCTCCGAGTGCGTGTCCGCCCCGAGTCGGTCCTCACCGAGTGGCTCAAGCGTCTCGCGCCCGTCGCCATCCATCACACCATCGCCCATCGCTTCGAGCGAGAGAGGGCGGCAAGGGAGCAATCCGCCACGTGACGAGCCGCGCAAGATACCGGCCCCTCGTGGCGCGCTACGGCGCAGTCGCAGGTGTGGTCCTGGCGGTGGCGTGGTTTGCGCTCGCCTTGCGTCTCGAGGGTTCGATCAATCGGATCGATGAGGTCCCGCTTCCGACGATCTCGCCCCGCGCGCGGGCACTCCACACGACCAGCTTCGTCGTCGATCTCCACGCAGACTCCCTGCTCTTCGGCCGCAACCTGCTCGAACGCAGCGACCTCGGCCACGTCGACCTACCCCGACTCCAGCAGGGCGGCGTCGGCCTCCAGGTCTTCTCGCTGCCCACGATCGTCCCCTACGGGCAGAATATCGAACGAACCGAACTCGGTCGCGTCGACGTGCTGACTCTCGCCGGAATAGCGCAGCTCTCCCCCACCGCCTGGCTGGGTCCCATGGGCCGATCGCTCTATCGTGCGGAGAGACTGCGCGACATGGTGGGCGAATCGGAGGGCGATCTCGTCCTGATCGAAACCCGCGCCGACCTCGAACGGTTGCTCGCCGCCAGAGCCGAAGGCGGCGATGCCGTGGGCGCGCTGCTCGCCCTCGAAGGCGCACACGCCCTCGAATCCGAGCCCGAGAACCTCCCGATCCTCTTCGACGCGGGCTATCGCATGATCGGCCTCACACATTTCTTCGACAACGACTACGGCGGCTCCGCCCACGGCGTCGCGCGCGGCGGCCTGACCGAACTGGGACAGGAGACCTTGCGCGAGATGGAACGGGTTGGAGTCACCCTCGATCTCGCCCATCTCTCACCCAAGGGCGTAAGTGAAGCCCTCGATCTCGCGACCCGCCCGACCGTTTTCTCACACGGCGGCGTGCGCGGCACCTGCGACAACCAACGCAATCTCTCGGATGAGCACGTGCGCCGGATCGCCGAGGGCGGCGGGGTCATCGGTATCGGATACTGGGACTGGGCGGTGTGCGGACACACCCCGGAGGATATCGCGCGAGCGATCGTCTACGTCGTTCGGCTCGTGGGCGCGGATCACGCGGGATTCGGCTCGGACTACGACGGGGGGACGACCGTCGGTTTCGACACCAGCGAACTCCCTGCGCTCACCCAGGCGCTGATCGATGCGGGGCTCCGCGATCGCGAGATCCGGAAGGTGCTGGGCGACAACGTACTTCGCGTGCTCTCACAGAACCTGCCACCGGCCGGTCGGGCGTCCGACTAGCACGGTAATCGCCGGTAGCCCTCCTCGTCGAGGTCGAAGAAGACGATTCAGATCGGCGGGTGTCGCGCCGGAACACTCCGCTCGAGGGCGATCCATTCGTCTAGGGCGAGGGATCCGAGTGGAGCCGCGGTTCATCCGCGGGCGGCTCCGGTTCCGCCTCGAAGAACATCTCGAGCATCAGGATCCCGACGCCGACGACGATCCAACAGTCCGCCATGTTGAAGGTCGGCCAGACATATCCACCGATCAGGCGGAAATCTAGGAAATCGATGACCTCGCCGTAGAGGATCCGGTCCGTCAGATTGCCGACCGCCCCCCCGAGCACACCGCCGATCGCGGTCGCGGCAAGCCACTGTCCTGGCTCGAGCTTCCGGAGGAACCAGAGCAGCAACCCGATCGCGAGGAACCCCGTCCCCAAGAAGAAGACCTGCCGGATTTCCGCGGACATCGTCGCGAGGAAGCTGAAGGCGCCTCCGGGATTTCGCACGTGAGTCAGATTGAAGAAGCCGTCGATCACGGTTTCCCGCTGACCGTAGGCGAAGCGAGCGATGATCCACATCTTGGTGACCTGATCGATCACGAGAGTGATCAGGAAGGCGGGCAGAAAGAAGCGGAGATTCCGAGACGGCTTCGGCATGCGGTCGGGAAGGTATCAGATTGGCCTAGAGCGGCCTTTTGGGACTGGACCAGTCGATCGACCCCTCGGGAAAATTAGCCGGGGACACTCCATTCATTACAGAATTTGTCATCGAAATCCGAATTGGGTAATTTATGACCGTGGAGCAGCCGACCGCCCGCAGTTTGATCCTCGATCTCCTCTCGACCCTGCGCCGAGGCACGATGCCGGTCCGCGCTCTCGTCGAGTCCGGCGCGCTACTCGGAATCGAACAGAACAACATCCGGGTGAGCCTCGCACGCCTCTACACCTCCGGACGAATCGAACGGGACGAACGGGGTCGCTATCGACTCGGACCCGCGGTCGCCGCGATCAACCTTCGGCTGCGCGGCTGGGGGGAGTTCAGCGCCCGGCGGTCGACCTGGCGAGGCGACTGGATCGCCGTCCATTGCGGGCGACTCGGACGTGGGCCAGCCCGGCGCCGCCGCGAGGGTGCACTCGAAATGCTCGGCTTTCGCGAACTCGAGACCGGATTCTCGCTCCGGCCCAACAACCTCCGCGGCGGCCTCGAAGACATGCGCCAGCAACTCGTGTCCCTTGCGACGGGAACCGATACGCAGGAATGCGCGCTCGGCCGGGTCTTCGTGGTTCGAGATCTGGACCCCACGAGTGATCTGGAGGCGCGTAGTCTTTGGGACGCCGACCGGCTCGCACGCGACGCCGAGACCTCGCTCATGGATCTTCGCGCGAGCGAGGCGCGCCTCCCCCGACTCCCGAACGACGCAGCGATGGTAGAGACTTTCCTCGTGGGCGGGCGCGTGCTTCGACAGCTGATGCGCCATCCGATGCTCCCGATCGAGATCCTCGATCCCCGACCCCTCGACGATCTGCTCGAGGCCATGAAGCGCTACGACAGGCTCGGCCGCAACCACTGGGCGCGCTTCCTCGCGCGTCACGATGTGCCCCATCGCGCCCTTCCCCTCGATTCGCGTTCCGGAACCTCGGATTTCATCACCGCCGGTCGCCCTGGATCCGAAGACTGGAGAGACCAAGCATGACCGCTCCCACGACTCCGAACGATTCCGAGTCTGCCCTCGCCGCGGGTGAGCCGATCCTCGGCGACACCCACTGGAAGAGCCTGTTTGGCCGGGAAGAACTGCGCGAGATCCTCACCCTCGATGATCGACGCAGCTTCGCCACGCTGATCGTCAACTGGGCGGTCGTGTTCGGCGCTTTTGCGCTCGTTGGCTGGAGCGCCAACCCGGCTACGATCCTGCTCGCACTCTTCGTGATCGGCGGGCGTCAACTCGGTTGTGCGATCGTCATGCACGAAGCGGCCCATCGCACCTTCCTCTCGAATCGGGTGTGGAATGATCGGATTGGCAACTGGTTCGGTGCCTACCCGACCTGGTCCGACGTCCTTCCCTACCGCAACTACCACCTGGTTCATCACGCGAAGACCGGGACCGAGGCCGATCCCGATCTCTCGCTGACCCTGCGCTTCCCGATCTCGAAGGAGAGCTTCAGACGAAAAGTCTGGCGGGACCTGAGCGGACAGACCGGCTGGAAACAGCTCGTCGGAACATTCAAACGAGACGTCGGCCTCGGTACGCGTCGTACCCAGCGAAACCAGGGACTCGCGCCCGGCCAGAAGCCCGATGTCGGATGGCACAAGTTGATCCCGGTCGTTGCTACGAATGGCGTGATCCTGGGGATTCTCGCCCTCGTCGGTCGCCCCGAGCTCTACCTGCTCTGGCTGATCGCGCTGCTGACCACGTTTCGCCTGGCGATCCGGATCCGCTCCATCGCGGAGCACGCGATGGCCGGTCCTGCGAACGATCCCCTGCGCAACACCCGCACGACGATCGTCTCCTGGTGGGAGCGAATCTTCTTCGCGCCAAATTTCGTGAACTTCCACCTCGAGCATCATCTATTGATGACGGTGCCCCACTACAACCTGCCCAAGATGCATGCGCTCTTGCGCAAACGGGGCCTGCTCGACAAGGCGCTGATCACCGATGGCGGCTATCGGGAAGTCCTTTCGCGAGCGACTTCACCGGACGAGGCTGTGGCGGCCTGAACTCCGATCAGCAGGTCGACGCCTGACCCCGCCCGTCGATCCTGAGTGCGGCGTCCGCAGCCGCGCGACGAAAGATCGGATCCGGCGCGCGCCGATCTTCGCGCCAGCAGGCCTCGGTCATCTTGATCGAATGTTCCTGGATGGAGCGTGCCGCGTGATAGCGGATCTCGTCCCAATCCTGCGACACACGGATGACCTCTTCATCGATCTCCGGCATCGCAATCGGATCCCCGTACATCGAATGCAGCGCGCCGAGCGCCGCAAGCGCGTGCGCCGCCGCCAGACCGGCTTCGGACTCCATCAGGTAGGGAAGCAGGAAGCGCAGGGCGCTCGGAATCGTCAGACCATGAACGTAGGCGATCCGCGCCTGGGGCTGATTCACATAGAGCATCGCCGACGTGCGACAGAGTTCGTCAAGATACGCTTCGAGCGAGTCGGTCGTCGGGAGCGGAACCGCTTCGATCATCCTTGTGAATTCGCGAAAGTTTTCGAGCCGACCGACGGCGCGATGGAAGAAGCCGACCCGAGACTCGACTTCGCCGACAAGGGGCCACTCGGCGAGGGCGGCGCCGAGTTCGATCGGGTTCGCTGCGCTGCGACTGCCCGGGAGCCCTGGGAGAGTCTGGAAGCGCGCGGCCCAGTAGGCGAGTCCATGCGCCAATTCGCGGCGACGCAGATCGCTGTCCTCTCGCTCCAATGCCCGCACCGCGTGCGCCACGCGAAGCAGCCCGTGCCCGGCGCCGGCGAAAAGCCCGGGCATCAGCTGTGAGATCTCGCTGGCCACCACCGCTCGCCAATCTCCCTCCCTGACCCGCGCCGCGTACGTCGCAACGAAGTCGCCTCTCCGCGAAGGATCGCCCAGCGAGGCACCGGCCTCCGCCTCGGAAAGGACCCGGCCGATTTCGAGGGGCAGCAATCGAGGTACATAGAGGCCGACGAAGGCCGGAATCATCGCCTGATGACCCAGGCTCTCGAGCGCCTCCGCGCCCATCGGGCCGTGGTTGGCGAGTCCGCCCGCATATTCGAGATCCACGAGGTGAAAGCGTTCGAGCGCTTCGTCGTAGTTGCTCACGGCTGGCTACTCGCTTTCTCCGCGTTGCCCTTCGGGCGTCCCCGGCCGGACCACACCGCGGCGCGCGGGCCACTGTAGCTGCGCCATGGCCGGGTCCGTAGTGGGCGCGTCCTCGAAGCTGCTCCGGTCCGGGCGAGGAACTGCTAGGATCCACGCGCGTTCAGACGTCCGCCTGGTCCACCCTCCTGAGCCTCCGCGAGGCCAGCCGACAGCCCCCGGACGCATTCCGCCCGCTCGCTCTCCCGAACCGAAAAAGAGGATCCCCTCCCATGGCCGACTCCGTTAGCGCGAGCCAGGTGCTCGACGCGCTCCGCCCCATCATCGACCCCGACTTTCAGAAGAGCATCGTCGATCTCGGCTTCGTCAAGGACCTGAAGATCGACGGCACCGGCGTCGCCTTCTCGATCGAATTGACGACGCCGGCCTGCCCGGTCAAGGCAGAGTTCGAGCGCGCCGCGACAGAGCGCGTACAAGCCCTCGACGGCGTGGACGACGTGGCGGTCACGATGACCGCCAACACGCGCCAGGCCTCTCGCACGGGGGGCGGCGAAGGTCAGCAGACCGTCGATCTCCCCGGCGTGAAGAACATCATCGCCGTCGCCTCCGGAAAGGGCGGCGTCGGCAAGAGCACGACCGCAATCAACCTGGCGATCACGCTGCGCGACGAGGGCGCGCAGGTCGGCATTCTCGATGCCGATGTCTACGGCCCCTCGCTCTCGTTGCTCGCCGGCGTTCACGGCCGCCCCGATACGACCCCCGATCGCAAGATCATGCCGATCGTAGGACAGGGCATGAAGCTCATGTCGATGGCCTTTTTCATGACCGACGATTCACCGGTCATCTGGCGCGGACCGATGGTGCATGGACTGGTCAAGCAGTTCCTGACCGATGTCCGATGGGGTGAACTCGACTACCTCATCGTCGACATGCCCCCCGGCACCGGCGACGCGGCTCTCACCCTCACGCAGATGGCACCGCTCTCCGGGGCGGTGATCGTCACGACCGCCAACAATCTCTCGTTGATCGATGCGCGCAAGGGTCTGCAGATGTTCGAGAAGGTCGGCGTACCGATTCTCGGCATCGTCGAGAACATGTCCTTCTTCACACCACCCGACGCGCCGGACAAGCAGTACTACATCTTCGGTCAGGGCGGAGGCGAGCGCGTCGCCAAGGAACTCGGGGTCGACTTCCTGGGCGAAGTCCCGATCGACCCACGCATCGCCGAGGACGGCGATGCCGGCAGGCCGATCGTCGTGAGCCAACCCGACTCGCCTTCGAGTCAGGCGTTCAGGCGGATCACGGGGAAAGTCGTGCGCAAGGTCGCGATGCTCGCGGTGAACAGTCCGCCTGTCGCGGACGCGAATATCACCTGGGTGAACAGCTAGAGCACCGGTAGCGAGTGCCACACGGACCGTCCGTCCGAGCCCATCCGCGCGGCGCTGCTACCCCGTCCGGATCAGGCGAAGGCAGAGCGCCGGAGTCACCGTCACGTCGACCAGCCACGCGATGGCCAGGGTCGCGGCCCCCAACAGGCCGAACTCCGCCTGGTTGAGGAGCGCACTCCCGCCCACCACCAGCAGCCCGAGACAGACGGCCAGGGTCGTGCATGTGATCGCGCGACCGACGTGGATCAGAGCGCCCCGGAGAGCGGCCTCGGGATCTCCGTTCTCCCGCAGCCCGCGTCGATACTCGACCAGTAGATGCAACGTGTCGTCGACCGCGATTCCGAGCACGATCGAGCCCATCAAGGCTGTCGAGTTGTTAAGCGTCGTTCCCGTTGCCCCCAGCAGTCCGAAATAGAGCAATACCGGCAAGAGGTTCGGCGCGAGCGCATAGAGTCCGAGGCGCAGCGATCGGAAGTACAGCACGAGCAGGAAGCCGATCATCCCCCCCGCCAGGAGCAGGCTGATCGCCTGCCCCCGCGCGATCCGGTCCGCCGCTCGGGTGAGCAGGATCGCGTTTCCGGTCGTGTAGCCCTCGATCCCATCCGGAAGATCGCCGAGCCGCGCGTCGATTCTGCGGGCCAGCAGATCGAATTCGCGCGTCTCCGTCGCCGTCGAACGGACGAGAATCGTGATCACCTGGTGGGCGCGGTCGAGCAGGACATCGAGTTCCTCATTCGCACCGAAGAGCAGCAGTTGGGCGATCAGATTTTCGCTGTCTGGAATCCGACGTGTCGGGGCCGCCTCGGGACCCAGTGCCTCGTTCAACACCTCGAGATATTGGACGACCGACGTCGTTCCCCCGATTTCCGGCTGGAGCACGAGCCAATCCTGCAGCGCCGCCACTTCGTGCAACCACTCCGGACGTTCGAAGGCCCCGGCCTCCTTCGCCCGCAACATCACGTAGAATTGGTTTGCCCCCCCGAAGAGCCGGTCCACCTCCTCGTACGCCTTCCGAATCGGCGTCTCCCGACCGAAATTCTCGATCACGGGCAGATTCACTTCGATCCGCGTCGCGGCGCCCAACGCCAATACGCTGAGAATGCCCGCCCCGACGAGAATCGGCGTGGCGTGCCTGGCATCGAAGGCCGCGAGGGCCTCGAAACGCTCGTCGAGCCAGGATGTCGATCGCGATGTCATCGCGTCATCCGCATCCCGCCCACGTGCGAGCAGGAGCGGGACCAATGTGAGAGCCGCGAGCAGCGTCGCCACGGTACTCACGGCGGCAAAGATCCCGAAACCGCGAATCACCTCGAGGCCACTGCTCGTAAGCGACAGAAACCCGGCCGCGGTCGTCAGCGCGGTGAAGGTCACGGGGAACGCGACGTGGGCCAACGCGCTCCGTGCCGTCTCGACACGCGAACCCGTGCTCGTGTGACCGAAGCTCGCAACGACGTGGGTCGCGTAGGCGAAACCCAGGGCCAACACGAGAGGGGGGATCAGGGTGGTTACGATATTCAGGTCGTGCCCGACCCAACCCATGACCCCTACGGTCCAGATCATTCCGACCCCGACCGCAGCGATCGGGACCAGACCCATCCGCAGGCTCCGAAAGAAGGCACAAGAGAGTGCGCACATGAGCCCGAACACGATCGGGACCATGACCGTGAGTTCCAGGGTCAAGATCCGACCGACCTCGGCCTTGATATATGGAGTCCCGGCCATCACCACCGACATCTCGGGCGCAGACTCGCGCGCCACCGCGAGCACTTCGAGATCGACTCCCCTCGCCAGGAACTGGTCTTCGGGCATGCGATCGAAGGTGACGAGAATCGCCGTCGCCAAGCCGTCGCGGGAAACCAGACTCCCCGCTCGCAGGGGATCGGTAACGACTTCCCGACGCAATTCGTCCGCCATCGCCTGCGTCCGAATTCCCGATTCGAGATAGCCCGCGATCTCGAGATCTCCGTCCTGTGAACGCATCCGAATCGCGGTCGACAGACCTTCGACATGATGCACACCGTCGACCCGAGCCAGGGCTTCTGTCGTTCGCGTGACCGTCTCGAGTCCGTGGGGAGTGAATAACGTCTCGGATCGGAGGGCGATGACCACGACGTCGTCGCTCCCGAAACGATCGAGCAGCTCTTCGTAGAAGAGGCGCGCGGGATCGTCCTCCGGGAGCATCTCGTTGAGCGATGGATCGATCCGGATTCGCGGGACGCCTCGGATCGGATCGAAGATCCCCGCCAACGCGACCAGCGTCAGTATGACCAACACCGCTGCGACCCCGCCGCGATGTGCGAGGATTCCTTCAGCGAAACGTTCGGATCGGTTCAATCCACATCTCCGAGCGATCGTCTGGTTACCGAGTGAGGGTCGGCGCTCAGTGCGCGACTGCCGCGGGCGAGGGAGTCTGGAGCGCACTCTTCGTAAACTGGGCGGCCGGCAGGTCTTCGCTCGAGTCGAAACGCTCGATGCGAATGACCGTATGTGTCTCTCGACGAAGATCTTCCATCACGAACACATGCGGCAGGTGGGTAGAGCCGACCCTTCGGATCTCCTCGTGGGGCGCGTGGAGTCGCTTCCGAAGCCGATCGTCTTCCTCGAAGAGGTCGATCTGGATCGGCAGACAGGAGTCCTGATCCACGTAGGTGAGCACGCGGGTGTACTCCGATCCGTCCTTGGCCGCGGGCAAGGCTTCGAGAAGCCAGGCGGCTCGGCCCGCAACCTGTGAGACCCCGACGAGCTCGAGCTCCGCCTTGTCGAGGGGATCACGCAGCCGGTCGAGATCCTCATAGCTGAAGTCGGTCCCGAGGACGGGCCCACGCAGGCGCTTCGAGCGCACGCGCTTGACCTTCGCGAGTGCTGGCAATCGTAGATAGAACTCGGGCTGATCGGATTCTCGATCGACGATCAAGAGCGCCGTTCCGGCGGTCTTCGCCGGTTCGGATATCCGCAGCAGGATCTGTGTCAGTTCGGAATCACCGTTGCGCCAACGAATCTCGGCTCTGGAGGCTGTCACGACACCGGTCCGATCGACGGCCTCAACGCTGAAGTCGATCACCCCCGCCGCGTCCGGCAGATTCCGGGTCACACAGGCTTCGATCTCGGCCAGGGTCGCATTCGGGCCGGGAGCGACTGGCGCTGCGTCTCGGGCTCGCGGCTCCGCGGCGATCGCCGAGTTCGCGGCGAAACCAAGTGTGCTGACCGAGAGCGCGACGAGCGCGACCGCAACCCGTGCCGAGAGCGCACGAGGGGCCGAGCGAAGCACTCGATTCGCGTGTGTGTGTGGGTTGATCATTTCGGTGTCGTGGCCCGTGTCTGGGAGTCTCTCACCACCCCGGGCAGAGGCTCCCGCAATCGTCCGTCGTCGTCGACCTCGCACGCGCGAAACGGCCCGACTCCGACTCCGTTAGAGTCGAATCGAACGATTGGGAGGCAAAGTTGATGGCGAATCAGCTGTTTTGTGGACGAATCGGGAAGCTTCCGGCCCAACCTGAATGCGGGTCGGGGTGGGCCCGGCCTGTTCGCGCGTCAGCGAGGCGGGTTGCCGTGCAAGAGATCCCGGTAGAGGATCGGCAGAGGGCTGGCTGCGCCCTGGAGTGATTTTTCGACGTAATCGTCATACTCGAAGGATTCGATTTCGAATCGAGTCGGCGTCGCGAAGAAGTCATTGGCGAAGTCGAGGTCGAAGGCCCAATTCGAGTAGTCGACCTTGACGATCTCGGCAGTCGCGCGGTCGAAGGTTTCGACTCGAAGCGGAATCCGCGGTTCCTTCGCAGTCACCCATAGCTTGCGCCGGCCGAGCTTGTCGGTGACGCGCCAGATTTCGGCGTCCATCGTGCCGATCTTCATATCCTCGATCTTCTCCCCCCCATCTCGGATCAGATCGGCGAATTCGAAGCCGAAGGGCCGCAAGCGCTTCGCGTCGCCACCGATCGACACTGCCGATCGACGAATGTCCAGACCACGCCCTGTGAGCGAATCGAGCACCACATAGCGATCCCCGCGTACGATCGTCGTAATCGGATGTCCTCCGATCAAGGTGCGGGCCCTCATATTGGAACCCTTCGACCAGTAGTCGATCACCCGGACGCCCATGCTGCCGCGCACGAGAGCGGTCGTGTGCCAGGTTTCCGGAAGCTTCCCGGTCGGTTCGTCCTCCGCCGCAATGACCCCACTCGGTGAGAACGCGACCAGGCCCGCGAGCCCGGTTCCGACGATCTGCACGACAATCCGTTTCCAGCCTCGGCCCAGCGCTCTCACTGTGGTGCTCCCGCGGCCTTGGCCGCTCGATCGATGCCTGCCAACAGCCCGGTGATGGGCGCTTCCTTCATCTGCTCGGGAATCGGCAGCCCGAGCAAACTCAGCACGGTCGGGGCGATCGCCAGCCCCGAGACCCACCCGAGCTTCGTTCCGGGATTCACGCCCCGGCCCCGCGCCAGGAGCAGACCCGCCATCGACGGCTCCTGCGCATCGTAGCCGTGGAAACCATCGAGCTGGGTCGAGCGACCGACGATCGCGAGACCGACCGGCGCTCGCACGACGATGTCTCCGAACCGGCGATCGTCGACATGCCAATCGCTCGGCGCATCCTCTCGCGGCCAGGCCTCGAGCCCCGCCGCCCGCGCGACCGAGACCGCCCGGCCGAGCGCCTCGGCGGTCTTCGCGCCCTTGTCGAAGACTACGGTCGCAAAGCCCCCGATCCCCAGGACGCGCAGGCGCAGCCCGGCGCCGCGGAGTTCCTTCGCCAGATTCAGGCGCCTCGGAGCCTCGACCATGCCGTGATCAGACACGAAGATGAGCGTCGTGGTTTCGAACAGCCCACGCGCCTCCATCTCCCGAACCAGCCGAGCGATCTGATGATCCTGGGGCTTGAGGGATTCGGTCACTTCGGCAGACTCCGGTCCCGAGACGTGGGAGGCATGATCGGCACCATGGAACCAGGACATGATCAGACGAGGGCGCTGCTCCGGATCCGGGATCGACAGCCATGCGAGAATCCGATTGACCTTCGTCTCTTCGCGAGTCCGAGACGAGAATTTTCGGAATTCACTGGGCCCCGGACCGTCCCGCCACGGGCCTTCGGATCCCACCCAGAAATAGACGGCGGTCCTCA
>JAPYTP010000016.1:35455-50018 GCA_029941885.1 Myxococcota bacterium | reverse complement strand
GGGAGCTTTTCGAGGGGATGGATTGGGTCATGGGATTGCTCTGATCGTCCTTCATCAAGGCAGGAGCGCGCCGCCGTCGACGTCGATCGTCGTTCCGGTCACGAAATCGTTCTCGATCAGAAAGAGGATGGCCTGAGAGACCTCTTCGGGTGTACCCGCGCGGGGGATCAGATTCTGCTTCGTCGTGCCCGCGAGCATCGTTGCGGTTTGTTCGAGGTCGGGCGAGAACATTTCGGTCACGATCGCGCCCGGGGAAACGACGTTGATGCGCCGCGGGGCGAGTTCTGGCGCGACCGCTCGCACGAATCCTTCGACTGCGTTTCCGACGGTCGAGATGGCGGACATGCCGGCGGAGCATTTGCGCGCGGGATAGCCACTGACGAGCACGATCGTGCCGTCTTCGCTCATGTGTTCGGCACCCAGCCGAACCGAGTTCGTGTAGCCCCACAACTTGTCAAAGGATCCCTGGAAGCCATCGAGATCCATCTCGAGGAAGGGGCCGACCGCGCGCGCTCCGCCGGTCGCGGAACACACGAGGATGTCGAGGGGCGCGAGTTCGCGGAAGAGAGCAATGAGCCCGATTCGGTCACGAACGTCGACGTCGCGAAGCTCGGCCCCGTCGCCGAGTCCGACCCTGGCGCGCTCGCGTCCGGTTGCGTTGCGACTCGCGGCGGTGACGCGGGCGCCCCGGCGTTCGAGGTCGACGGCGGTCGCAAGACCGATTCCAGCCGTCCCTCCCAGGACGAGCGCGCGTTTTCCGGTGATGTCCATTTGCGATATCTCCCTATGGTGCCACCGCGGAGGCGGAGTCCGAACGGGGTGGAAGGTCGACGGGGGCCGACCCTCGCCGCACGGTGGATTGACCATCGCAGCCGGGCTGCGCGAGAGCAAGTTCTTTGGCGGGGAGGTCGCGGTAGGGAAAAACAACGTGATAGACTCACCTGCCTTCCAGTCGAGCCGTGGGGCGGAGGAGAGGGAACGGGATGGGTCGCAGCGTATTGGTGAATGGTCGCGTATTCGACGGTACGAAAGTCCTGGCCGACGGGACGACCGTCGTGGTCGAGGGTAGTCGGATCACGAGCGTGACCGCGGCGCCCGTCGAAACCGGCCCCGAGGACGTCATCCACGATCTAGTGGGCAAGATGCTGATGCCCGGCATGGTCCAGTGCCATTTTCACACCGGCTTCGGAACGGATGCGGGAAACCCCTCCCCCTATCTGGGCCACGGCATGCCCGCCGCCTTTCTCGGAATGGTGGCGGCGAAGAACGCACAGATCGCGATCGACTTCGGCGTGACGAGCATCATCGGATCGAGCAATGGCGACCTGCTCGATGTCTGCCTCAAGGAGGCGATCCTGCTCGGCCACATCGTGGGCCCTCGGGTCATTCCGTGTACTCGGGAGATGATCGCATCCGGCGATTCCGCGGATGGAGACAATCGCTCCTGGTATATGGGCGTCCAGCACCACGGACTGATCCGCCGCACCGACGGCGTCGAGAACATGCGCCAGGCGGTTCGCGAAGAGGTTGGCCGCGGTTGCGAGATCGTGAAGCTCGCGATCAGCGACGGACACGGCAGCCAGATCATCCCGGAATGGAATTACATCAGCGAGGAGGAGATCGAGGTCGCCGTCGAGACCGCCCACAGTCGCCAGGCGATGGTGCGTGCGCATTGTCCGACGCGAACCGGGATCATCCAATGTGCCAAGGCGGGTGTGGACATCATTGACCACGCAGACATGATCGACGACGAGGGGATCGAGGCGGTCCTGGCGGCGAATGCGACGGTCGTGCCGAGCTTCCTCTGGAGCGAACGCTTCATGGGAATCGCCGAGGGCTGGGACTACGCGAACGGGCCATTTCCGATCGGGAACGGTTTCCCGGAGACCCAGGAGCGCACGGACCATCGCCTTGCAGGAATCAAGCGCCAATTCGAACACTCCGTCTCGATGTTGCCCAAGATGCGCGATGCGGGGGTCCGGCTCGTACTTGGGGACGACTACGGTTTCGCGATGATGCCCCATGGCGACTATGCCAGTGAGATGGAGCTCTACGTGAAGCTCGGTGTGCCGCCGATCGAGGTGATGCAGTGGGGCACGCGCAACGGCGCGCAGGCGATGGGTCGTCATGGAGTCGATCTCGGCGAGATCGCAGAGGGCAAGCTCGCCGACCTCGTCGTACTGAGCGGCGATCCGACGAGTGATGTCCTGGTCTATCGCGACCCGTCGAATATCGAACTCGTCCTGAAGGATGGGCAGATCCAGAAGGATCTATTGACGACGGCTGTCTGACCGGGCGATACGAGTCGGAAAACCCACGAAAGGCCCTCGCAGACGTCATGCCGATCTACTCGTACGGACGCGCACTCGCGCTCAATGCGGAACGAGATCCCGATGCGGTCGCCTTCATTCTGGAGGAGCAGTCGGCGACCTATGGGCAGCTCGATGCCAATTCCAATCGGCGCGCACGCGCGTTCGCCAAGTACGGAGTGGGCGAGGGCGATTTCGTAACGATCGCCTTGCCGAATGGTCTCGAGTTCGTCGAGTCCTTGTTCGCTTGTTGGAAGCTCGGGGCGACGCCACAGCCGATCTCTGCTCGACTGCCGGCGAGTGAACGAGCCACGATCATCGAGCTGGTCGATCCGAAACTGATCCTGGGGGTCGAACCGGGGCAGCACGGAGATCGGACCTGCCTCGTGGAGGGGTTCGACGTCTCGAGCGAGGATTCCAACGGGCTGCCCGACAAGGTCTCGAAATATCGCATGGCGATCTGTTCGGGCGGCAGCACGGGGCGCCCCAAGGTTGTCATTGATCACATCCCCGCGCAGGTCGATCCCGAAATTCCCCATCACGGACTGGGAAGGGATGCGAGCATGCTGGTGCCCGGACCGCTCTACCACTCCGGACCCCTGATCAATTGCCTGACCGTCCTGCTGCTCGGCGGGAAGGTCGTCGCCATGTCGCGCTTCGATGCGAGGGAATCCTTGGCGCTGATCGCGGCGCATCGGCTACGACTTGCGATCGTGGTGCCCACGATGCTCCTGCGAATCTGGAAGCTCCCGGAGGAGGAACGCAAGAGGGCGGACCTGTCCTCGATCCATCGCGTCATCTCGGGCAGCGCCACACTTCCGGATTGGCTCCAGCGCGAGTGGATCGAATGGATCGGCCCCGATCGTGTATGGGAGTTCTACGGAGGCAGCGAACGCATCGGGGGCACGATCATCTCCGGTCGCGAATGGCTCGAAAAGCCGGGCTCTGTTGGACGCGCGACGCACGGCCGAAAAATGCGGGTCCTGGATCTCGACGGTAAGAATCTCGGACCGGGCGAAACCGGCGACGTCTATTTCATGCCGGCCGGTGGGCCCGGGTCGACCTACCACTATCTGGGTGCCGAGCCGCGCCGAACCCCGGACGGGTGGGAAACACTCGGGGACATGGGATGGATCGACGAGGACGGCTATCTCTATCTCGTCGATCGACGAACGGACATGATCATCTGCGGCGGTGCCAATATCTATCCCGCAGAGGTGGAGGGCGCGATCGAGTCCCATCCGGACGTGCATTCCTGTGCGGTGATCGGATTGCCGGACGAGGACCTCGGGGCGACGGTCCACGCGATCGTTCAGGCGGTGGCGCCCGTCGAGGCCGACGAACTCAGGTCCTTTTTGGCTGACCTTCTCGTTCGCAACAAGATTCCCCGAAGCTTCGAATTCGTGGACGAGCCCTTGAAGGACGACGCCGGCAAGGTGCGTCGAAGAGCGCTGCGGGACGCGAGGGTTTCCGGGTAGCCCCACTCTCTCTCGCGCGGGAATATTTCGTCTCGGCGCAGGTCGCCGTGCCTCGTGGGACGAGGTGTTAGAGTAGGCCGCCCCCATGGCTGGCCGCGATCCCGCGGATCTCTAGAGCGGAAGGAGTCGACATTTGGACTACTCAGATTTTGGCGAAGAACATCACCTGAAGATCGAGATCGAGGATCGCGTTGCGATCGTTCGTCTGAACCGTCCGGAGAAGCGAAACGCCGTGAACTTTGCTCTCCACGATGGGCTCGAGCGCCTTTGGGGACCGCTCGGGACCGACCCGGATGTCGGCGCGATCGTCCTTACCGGAGAGGGTAAGGGGTTCTGCGCGGGCGGCGATCTGACGGGCTTCTATCCGAGTGATCCGGGCCCCTTCGATCTCATTCGAGGTCCACGACGGTTGGTCCAGGAGATGATCAACTGCGAAGCGCCGCTCCTGTCCGCCGTGAATGGCGTGGCGGCCGGGCTCGGAGCGACGATCGCCCTGCTCTCCGACATCATCTACATGGCGGAGGACGCCAGGATCGGAGATACCCACGTCAACATGGGCATGGTTGCAGGGGACGGAGGGGCCGTGATCTGGCCGCTGCTCATCGGTCCCCATCGCGCCAAGGAATTGCTGATGGGAGGAGAACTCGTACCTGGGCCGGAGGCGGCTTCGATGGGACTCATCAATCACTGTGTCCCCGCGGACGAGCTACTCGAGAGGACCGTCGCCCACGCACGAAAACTCGCCTACGGCCCGCCGGTGGCAATCCGCTGGACCAAGATGACGCTCAATCAACATCTGCGGCAGAGCATGAACATCACGATGGATGCCGGCCTCGCCGTGGAGTTGCTCTCGGTCGAGACCGAGGACGCAAAGGAAGCGGGACGGGCTTTCGTCGAGAAACGGAAGCCGGTTTTTACAGGACGATAGATCGAAGAGATTGGATCCCCGCCAGTGGGGCGGGGACACATGAACGCGCCCGGAGAGCGCATGCCGGGCTTCTACGGTGGCTATTTCCGTGATCCCGAAGCAAACAAGTTCTGCGGCTTTTGCATGGGCGGCTGACTCGAGTGAGCGGCCGGCTGGGCGCGTGAGCGTCTAGCCGCCTGCTTTTGCCGTGTCGAAGTATTCCTTCAGCTCCGCGACCTTGCCCTCTCGGAGGGTGATCAGATTGTGGTAGCGATTGGAGTAGGGCCTACCGCCCATGCTGCCCTCCGATTCGACTTCGAGGGCGACGACGTCCCCCTCGGAGATCATCGACAGAATCGTGAACCGGATCTCGCCCGCTTTCAGGAAGCCTCCGAGAAGTTCCCGGGAGACCGGGTGAAATCCTGCGTAGGGGCCCTCACCGAGCACCCAGGTTCGGGCATCGTTGGTGTACGACGCGAGAATCGCGTCCACGTCTCGACTGTTCATCGCATCGTAGAAGGCGCGTGCGACCGCTTTCGATTCTTCGCTCATCTCTATTCGTTCTCCCGTCGCCTCGTTACGGCGTGTACCAGATCGGCGAGGTCCAGGCGCGATCCTGGATCGCAACCGGAATATTCGGGTCCGAGCAGCCGGCCGGTTTCTGCCCGGCCGGCGCTGCGTTGCAGATCCGTGTCGAGAAGCGACAGCTCGGGTTCTCGAAAACGCGAGCGTAGTAGACCGCGCGCTGATTCGCGTCGAAGTCAGGATCGCTCCAGACTGTACAGAGCTGGCTTTCGCCGGACCCGGAGACCTCACAGGTCTTCGTGTCGACACTCGCGCCGTTGTCCTTGCGGCCGGCGACATCGACGATCTGCTGATGGAACGTGCCGTCGGCGTCCGCCCAGCCCTTCACGATCTGGATGCGCTGGAGGAGGTTTCCGGGATGTTCTGCGGTCCCGGTGTCCCGCATCGCGGACACGACGAAGACGGGTGCCTCCGCACCCTTCGGGCGGGTCGGAAGGCCCGTTCCCATCGGAACGCCGCCGGCATACCCCTTGGAGACGAGCGCATCTGAGTCGCAGAGATTCTCGGGATAGTTCCAGCCCCCGAAGAGCCGGACCGTCATGCGCGGCCCGCTGGTCCCGTAGACTTCGCGGCGTCGGAGCGCCTGGAAGATCGATTCGCGACTGTTCTCCTCCGCCCAGACCGCCGCGAGGCCGCCCAGATTGTAGCCCGGGCCCGGGACCCGCGCGTCGAAGGTCAGGGTCTCCCACTCTTCGGTCGGACCCGGCGTGCCGGTGTGGATATCGGTTGCGGCGATCATGCCGAATGCATACGGATTGACGCCGATCCGGTCCGCCTCGCGCATCCCCTCGATTAGCGCATAACGTGCAAAGTCGAGACGCGAGCGGCAGCCCGTGCCGCCGAGGGCTCCCCAGCTCATTCCGTCTTCGCAATCCTCGACCTGGTGAAGATCTCGAAATTTCTCGAAGTCGCAGTCCTCGTCTGCTCCGAGGACCTTCCACATGCCCGAGCGGCATTCGGATTCTCCCTTGATCTGCATGATCTCCACGACCGGTTCCATTCGTGCGCGGAGTCCCGCGAGTCGCGCTTGTTCCTGGCGAGTCGCGCCCTCCGGATACTCGATCGTGAAGAGTCGACCGTTGCTCAGATTCGGATTGTGGGGGATCGCAAGGACGTCACACCCTTCGATACCGCGGAGACATTGGCGGTCGAGCTCCTGCCAGAGGCCGAGTCCACTCGGCTGGTCTGAGAATGTGATCGGCCTTGCGATGACCTTGTCGTTTCGAAAGATGACGTTGCGGTGGATCTTGGTGAGCTTGGGCGTCGCCGTGTGTTCGTAGGCGACGAAGGTCGTGAAGCGGCAGCTGGGGGCATCATCGTTGAATTTTTCAGCCGCACTCTGGAGATCCTTCCAGGTGTCGATGGAGGCGTCGCGACAGAGGGCGCCGTCGTTTCCGCACAGTGGCGCCGAGTTGAGGCTCGCCACGCGGCCTACGATGTCGGTGGTTCCCTCGCCGACGCTCGAGGGCGTGAAGGGGCGACGGTAATTCGTGCACAGGTCCGTTCCATAGGCTTCCGATTCCGGATCGGTACAGAGCCGAACTCCACCGAAGGCGTCCGCGTGATCGGTGACCGCGGCGAAGTCGAGCGGGCGGGCGATCTGGAAGGGAGTCGTTCCCCGCCCATTTTCGTCGAGAGGAGGGAGCATCCGCTGCTCGCCTCGGGCGAAGCGATAGGCGTCCTCGGGGTCGAGTCGAGTATCAAAAATGTACGCATCCATGGAATACGACGTGTGGACGTGGAGGTCTCCCCAATAAACATTTCGCGCCGGGTCGTACTCGGCGCATTGCCCTGCGGATTGCGCTCGGGCCGCCGTGGTGACTAGCGTGCCCGCTCCGATCGTTCCGAGTGCTAGAAGGAAGCCTGTGGTCCGACTCGCGACCCGGATTGCGCGCCGAAGCGGACCCCGCGTGGGCGGTTTCGTTCGTTTCCGTGTTTGTAGAGAAATGTCGTGGTCGAGGAATAGGGCCGGCATGCGGCGGATGGTATAGAATCGGCCGCGCGCGCACAGAGGGATCCGCGCCCCACCGAAGCTGAGGAGGTGTCGACCGATGGGTCGTGATCCGGTGCTCCGCGGGGACGGAGTCTGGACGAAATCATTCGATGCCCACCGAATCTGGCAGCTCCTGGAAGCTCCCTCGAATCCCGATCCCGCTCGTCGTCCTGGTTGCACTCGTCGTGCTCGGCATCGTTCTGCGACACACCGTTTTCGCACCCGATCCGATCGAAGTCCACGTCGAGCCGGTTGCCCGAGGCCTCGTCGAATCGACGGTCACGAATTCCAAAGCGGGGACCGTCGAGGCGCGACGACGGTCGCGAATCGCCTCGGAGATCGGCGGCAGGGTGATCGAGATCGCGCATCGTGAAGGGGCGCAGGTCGTCGCCGGCGAGGCGCTCATCAAACTTTCTCGCGTCGCTCATGCGGCTCAATTGGAACTCGCCGTCCACGGCGTTGCCGTCGCCGCCGCCGGTTTCGAAGATGCCTGTCTTCGACGCGATCGTGCTCGCCGGGAGCTCTCTCGCACCGAGCGTCTGGCTGCGAACAACGTCGCATCGGAGGATCGCCTGGACGAGCTGCAGTTCCAATCCGCTTCGGCCGGGGTCGAATGTGAGGGCGCGCGCGCCGAACTCGCCCGCGCCCGCGCCCAGCAACTGGCCGCCGAGGCTGAACTCGGCAAGACGGTGATCGCAGCGCCCTTCAGTGGCATCATTGCGGAGGTCAACGTCGAACTCGGCGAATGGGTGACACCCTCCCCGCCCTTGTTGACCTCGCCACCCGTCATCGACTTGATCGACCCGACCTCGATCTTCGTGAGTGCGCCGATGGACGAGGTGGATTCGGGAGCGATCCGCGAGGGTTTGCCCGTGAAGCTCACGGTCGACTCGCGCCCGGGCGAAACCTTTCGGGGGAGGGTGACGCGCGTCGCTCCCTACGTGCTCGACGAAGAAGCGCAGAATCGGACACTCGAAATCGAAGTAGCGATCGATGATCCAGGGATCGCCGCGTCGCTTCTCCCCGGAACCTCCGCGGACGCGGAAGTCATCCTCGAGGCGCTCGATCACGTATTGAGGGTGCCCGCCTCGGCCTTGCTGCAGAATCAGAGTGTCTTGATTCTCGAGGATGGCGAACTCGTGGAGCGGGCGATCGAGATAGGACTTCGAAACTGGCAATTCGCGGAGATTCGCGCGGGGCTCGTCGAGGGGGAGCAGGTCGTTGTCTCGCTCGACAAGCTCGAGATCACGGCCGGCGCAAAGGCCATCTCGAGAGCGGACGGCGAGGGGGGCGATTCGTGATCCGGGTGGAGGATCTGTGGCGCACCTACCTGATGGGTGATCACGAACTCCACGCCCTTCGCGATGTGAGCGAAGACATCGCGGACGGCGAGTACGTCGCGATCATGGGGCCTTCGGGATCCGGCAAGAGCACGCTACTGAATGTCCTCGGCTGTCTCGACTCGCCGACTCGCGGGCGTTATTTCCTGGCCGGTGAGGAGGTCGCCGACCTCGAGGAGGATGCGCTCGCCGAAATCCGGCTCCGGCATATCGGATTCATCTTCCAATCCTTCCATCTCGTCCCGCGCCTTTCGGCGGTCCAGAACGTCGAATTGCCGATGATCTTCGCGGGTATCCCGCCCGGCGAAAGACGGGCTCGAGCCGAATCGGCGCTGGCGGCGGTCGGTCTCTTCGATCGCACCGAGCACAAGCCCAACGAATTGTCGGGCGGACAGAAACAGCGGGTCGCGATCTCTCGCGCGACCGTAATGGATCCCGGACTCCTGCTCGCGGATGAGCCGACCGGGAACCTCGACAACCGCTCGGGAGCGCAGGTCCTCGACCTGCTCGGAGAGTTCCACGCGGACGGTCGGACCCTCATCGTGGTCACCCACGATCCAAGTGTCGCCCGGCGCGCGGATCGCGTCGTCGTGATGCGCGATGGCGAGATCGCGAAGCGGGTGAAGGGATCCGAGGTCGGCGATCTCACGAGCCTTTTTGAACTCGATCGTCCCGCCGAAGGGGCGCATCGATGAGTTTCGCCGATCTGCTCCGATTCGCTGCGCAGGCGCTGATGCAGAATCGACGACGCAGCGTTCTCTCTCTGCTCGGGGTCGTGATCGGTGTCGTCGCCGTGACCTCGCTCACGGCGATCGGGGAGGGGGCTCTGCACTTCGTCACGGACCAGTTCGCCAGTCTCGGGACTTCGATCGTGATCGTCACACCCGGCAAGAACGAAACGACGGGGGGGATGCCGCACGGGATCGGCGGAATTCCAAACGACCTCACCCTGCGAGATGCGATCATCCTGGAACGACGAATCCAATCGGTGCACACCGCCGTTCCGATCTCCATCAGCACGGACACGATCAGTCATCTCGAACTGGATCGACAGGTGATGATCGTCGGGGCGACCTCGGATTTCGCACGGCTTCAACAGCTCGAGATCGCGATGGGAAGTTTTCTGCCCGAGGGAGAACTCGATCGCGGTTCCGCGGTCGTGGTGCTCGGGTACACCGTGGCCCGGGAGCTCTTCCCGGGAGCGAACCCACTCGGTGCGAAGGTCCGAATCGGCGGATGGCGGATGCGCGTGATCGGCGTTCTTCGCGAACGCGGAACTCAGCTCGGGATGCACGTCGACGAGAGCGTGTTCATTCCGACGGCATCCGGCATGCGCATGGCGAACAAGAGTTCGGTCAGTCGAATCATGCTGGAATTGTTGCCGAGGTCGGAACCGGAGGTCGCCATCGCCGAGGTCAAGACTATCCTGATCGAGCGGCACGATGAAGAGGACTTCACCTGCATCAGCCAGGATGCGGTGATGTCTTCGCTCTCCTCGATTCTGGGAATCCTCACGATGGTCGTGGCGGGGATCGCGTCGATCAGCCTGGCGGTCGCGGGGATCGGGATCATGAACGTGATGCTGGTCTCCGTGAGCGAGCGGACGGACGAAGTCGGGCTCCTCAAGGCGGTCGGTGCTACCCGGCGCCAGATCCTCGCGATCTTTCTGCTCGAGGCGACCATGCTGTCCCTCGCAGGGGGGATTCTCGGTCTGGGATTGGGGACGTTGCTCGTTCTGCTCGGGAACGCGCTCTATCCGGCGGTGGAGGCGGTGACTCCCCTATGGGCGATCGCGGCGGTGATGGCGCTCTCGCTCGGGACCGGAGTGCTGTTCGGAGTCCTGCCCGCCTGGCGGGCCTCACGACTCAATCCGGTCGCGGCACTACAGGGCCGTTAGGCGGAGGCTGGTCCATGGCGAAGATCGAAATGGCCGACTTGATGCGCCTGTCCTCCGGGGCCATGGTTGGCCATCCGATGCGCTCGGTCTTGTCGATGCTGGGGATCTCGATCGGCGTCGCGGCGGTCATCATGCTGACCTCGCTGGGGGAGGGAGCGCGACGCTACATGGTCGCCGAGTTCTCACAGTTCGGCACGAATGTTCTCGCCGTCAACCCCGGCAAGACGGAGACGCACGGACTTCCCGGCGCCTTCGGTGGGACGACACAGAAGTTGACCATCGATGATGCGGAGGCCCTTCGTCGTATTCCAATTCTCGATTCGGTCGTCCCGGTTGCGGTCGGGCAGGCGCGTGTCGAGGGGGGTGGGCACGGCAGAAGCGTGTTCGTCTACGGTGTGACGGCGGAGTTCCCGACCGTCATGAAATTCGAGATCGGGCAGGGAGATTTTCTTCCGGCGGGGGATCCGCGACGGGGCAGTTCCGTGGCCGTTCTCGGGCCAACGCTCAAGCGAGAGCTCTTCGGGGAAGCGAATGCCCTCGGCCGCTTCGTGAGAATCGCCGGTGCACGTCTCCGCGTAATCGGCGTGATGGAGCCCAAGGGGCAGATCTTGGGCATGGATATCGACGATGCAGCCTATATCCCGGTGGCGACCGCGATGCGGCTGTTTAATCTCGAGGAACTCCAGGAAATCGATATTGTCTTCGCCCACGAGGGCCTGACCGACGCCGCGATCGAGGCGGTGCGTGCCGTGTTGATCGACCGGCACCGGGGGGACGAGGACTTCACGATCGTCTCGCAGTCGGAAATGTTGAAAGTGTTCGGACGGGTGATGGACGTGATCACCCTCGGCGTGGCGGTCATCGCCGCGATCTCGCTTCTGGTCGGCTCCATCGGAATCTTCACGATGATGTGGATCTCGGTCGGAGAGCGTGTGTCCGAAATCGGGCTGATGCGAGCACTCGGGGCGACGGGACAGCAGGTGCAGGCCGTCTTTCTGACCGAGGCCATCCTGTTGACGATGATGGGGGGTGTGTCCGGACTTCTTCTCGGCCTGTTCTCCACGCTCGTTCTCAGGCTCGTTCTACCCGAGTTCCCGGCCGGGGCCCCGGTCGAATACGTGATTGCCGGGATCGTGGTCAGCGCAGTCGCGGGACTCCTATCGGGGGTCGGACCCGCCCGACGAGCTTCGGAGCTTAAACCCATCGACGCGCTCCGTACAGATTGAGTTCTTTCCGGAACGAAACGCCCGGGGTTCAGTGGTCGGTCGGGACGGTGAAGAGCCCCTCGAGCGAGCGGCTGAGCGAAGCCACGAACGCGCTTCGGTCGGTGCGTCTTCCACGACCGGCCTCTTCCTCACGCGCGCGATCGGCCAGGGAGTGAACGAGAAGCAGGAGCGCGAAGCGACCCCGATACGGGTCGTCTGTATCTCTGTCGAGGGAGCCGAGGCTCTGCCCGATCCGCCGCACGACCGTTCTCGTGGCGGGTCGCATGGTCTCGCTGCTGAGCCCCTGGGCTTGGATCCGCAAATAGGCTCGACCGGAAGGGTCGTCGAGCTTCGAAGCGAGTGGGGCCACCAGGATCTCGATCAGCGAAGAGAGTTGATCGCCGCGCCCCTCGGCCTCGCGCTCTTCGAGAAGCGCTCGCCTCTGTTCGTCGATCTGCGCGCGATGGCCATCGACGATCGATGAGAGCAGTCCATCCTTGGATCCGAAGTGGTATTGGACGGCCGCGACGTTGCCCTGATTCGAGGCTCGGGCGATCTGCCGAAGCGTGACGCGATCGAACCCCTCCTTTGCGAAGAGGCGCTCCGCCGCGTTCGAGATCTTGCGACGCGTGCCTTCAAGCCCCGCTTGAACGCCGTCCGCGCGAACCCGTGTGGCCATCAGCGCTCTCCGCTGATCGCTTCGACCGTCACGCGGATGCGATATTTCAGCCAGTCCATCTCGTAGCTGTTCTGGAATGTCGCCTCTGCCTGCTCGAGGAGATCCTCTAGGGCTGCGAGACGGGTTTCGAGGGCCGCGACATGCGTCGGGTCGCCGGCGAGCGCGATCTCGAGAAGGTGCAGCGCCTCCACGTTGCGTCGGGCATCGACATGAATCGCCGCCTTTCGAGCGAGTGCATCGACACCGGCAAGAGCCGCGATTTCCGATCGCACGACCGAGGCAGGAACCGGATAGAGCTCCGTCGTCGACTCGAAGTGGAACCAGGTCGAGTAGTACTCCCAGATACTCTTGACCGCCCAGGAGACGCGACCGTGGATCTGGGTGACCTCGAGCTCCTTCGGCAGCACGATCTCCTTCATCAGTTGGTGCACCGTCTTTCCGGCGTTCATGCCGGCGATGGTCGCGTCGTGCACATATCGAACGGCGTCTCGCATCTTGATCAGGTCCGAGAGGATCTTTTGCCGGCCGACGATCGGATCCTGGTGGCTCGGAACGATCATCTCCGGCTCGAGGGCGATCAAGCGCTCGAGGGACGCGATGTACTCGATCGGCTTTCGGACCTTCTCGCCGCGCATCGTGAATACGTTCGGAAACTGCGGAAAATTCGGGCCGAAGAAATCTCCCGAGAAGAGGATCTTCTGGTCGGGAAGCCAAAGACAGAGGTTGTCCGCACCTTCGGCGCCGGGGGTCGGGAGGACTTCGAAGCGCACCCCCCCCTGCTCGAATCGCAGGATTTCCGGTTGGTCGACGAGGATCGTCGGGACGACGCCTCCGTAGGCGAAGAGGCCGATCTTCGGGGGGGTCTCGGGCATGAAGGGAAAGAGGGTGCGATTGCGAAACCAGAAATAATCTTCGAGATCCTTCAGATAGCGCTGTTCTTCGGGGTATTCGCGATGGGCGACGATCTCCGTGCCCTCTTCGACCCAGAACGGGGTCCCGCCCGCATGGTCCTGATGTGAGTGGCTGAGGATCACGTGAGTGATCGGGGCTTCGGGAACGGCTTCTGCGAGGAGTCGCCGCTGTTTGGCGGCTTGGAGTGACAAGCCGGTATCGAAGACGACGTGCCCGTTGGCGGTGGTGATGAGTTGGGTGTTGGCGACGCCGCGTGCCTGGTAGACGTTGTCGGCGAGCTTCCGAACCTCGATCGGGATCTGGATGAAGTCCGCCGAGTGCCCGGCTTCTTGTTCCGTTCCGCCCTCCGAGCGGGCGGCGACGACCCGGATGGCTACGTCCCCGGCGAGTTCGGCGGCGCGGAGCTCGACCTTTCGTCGCGTCTGTTCGGAACTCGCGAGAAAGAGTCCGCCGACGAGCAACACGAGGGCTCCGGCGAGCAGCAGGTTTCGGGGACGAAAGGGACGGGGGGAATCGGGCATGTGGGCCTCCGTAATGGCTCGCCCCTATTTAATACACTTGTTTTAAACGTGCAAGGGGAGGTCAGGGACGGTCTCGCGATCGGGGCTCTTCGATCTTCGCCCGCTCGTTGTCCCCGATTGGAGGTCCGGTTCCCGGGAGAGGTGACGGATCCTCATGCTAGGATGATCGGGCGCTCTCGAAGCCCGGCCCCGTCCTCATCGGGGCGCACACCCGCTGGAGGTCATCATGCCCGGACGTTTCAACCATATGGAACTCACCCTTCCGATCGGTGAGCTCGAAGCCAATCGCAAGGAGATCGCCCATTTCTACAACGACCTGTTCGGTTGGGACTCGATGGACGTCCCGATTCTGGGCCAGATCGGACTCTTGCTTCGAACCGATCCCGACACCAGCCAGTTCATTCTCGTGACCGAACAGCGCGTGCACATCAGCAGTCCGGGATACGACCATCTCGGCATTCTCTTCGACACGCGTGCCGAGGTCGATGCGCTGCTCGAGAAATCGAAGAAGTGGCAGGCTCAGGATGATCGGGTTCAGGTCAAGGAATACGGTGACCTCGTGAACGGAGGACACACGACCTACGCCTTCTACGTGAAGCACCTTCTGCCGATCTGGTTCGACGTGCAGTGTCAGGAATACGCCGAGGGCACGGAGCCCGAGCGGACCTGGACCTTCAACTGAAGAGCAGCTGACGAGTGCTGCCGTTTCCCAGGAGTCCCAGGAGTCCCAGGAGTCC
>JAPYTP010000016.1:0-35355 GCA_029941885.1 Myxococcota bacterium | reverse complement strand
AGAGCAGCTGACGAGTGCTGCCGTTTCCCAGGAGTCCCAGGAGTCCCAGGAGTCCGCGGCGTCCGGGCAGTCAGTCGGATTCGGCTCGGGGTACATATTCCTCGAGCGTTCTCCGAAAGTGCCGGATTCGGCTCTCCTGGTAGACGCCTAGGCTGATGCCCGGCCTGCGGGACGCGCGGAGGCCGCGCTGGACCCGTGGCATGATGTCCTGGTCCTCGTCGAGTACGGGCCCGAAATAGGAGAGTTCGGGAACATCGCCCCACTTTTCATGCTCCTCGAGCCAGCGACGTTTCGCAGGGGCGGGTCGCTCCGCTCCTTCCGGAATCGGTTGCAGGAGCATCACCTCGAACAGGCACGAGTTCGGGTCATCGCCGTCGGGTCGCGCTCGATAGAAGAGCGGGGATCCGAGCCCCCCGAAGAGCACGATATTTGGGAAGAGGCTGTACTGGATCACGTCCTGGACTTCGGCGTCCCCGAATCCACTCGTATCGACTCCTGTCGAGTCCGTGATCCGCTTGCGCGAAGCCTCGACCATGACCGATCGAGCCGTGGCTCCCTCCGGTACCTGCGTTCCGGGTTCGACCATTCCAAAGCGAGCGGCGATGTCGATAGCGCGCTGGTCTGACATCTCGTGTCGAATGTGGGGACTCGGCACCCCCGAGGCGTTTAGCATTCGGTCGTGATGACGTTGGTCCGGCCATACGTCGTATTGTGAATTGGCGTCTCCGAAGAAGGGGAGGTTGGCGGCATGGACGCCGATGATATGGAAGGTCTCGATGAACGCTTCGATGGCGATCTTCCAGTTGCAGGTGACACGGCGTTCGACTCGTGCCGCGACGAACCGCTCCTCGAGGGGCCAGCGCTCGAAATGTCGGGGCAGGTCCTCGAGATAGTCCTCGAGCGGCGCGGCCTCCGGATCGAGGTGTACGAAGACGAAGCCACCCCAGGTATCGATCTGCGCTTCGGGCAGGTGAAAGGCATCGTCCTCGATTAAGGGAAAATCCCAACGACAAGGAACATCGGCTAGATCGCCTTCGAGGTTCCACGTGAATCCGTGGAAGGGGCAGCGGATCCGCTCGAGAGAGCCGGCGCCGTCGCGCAGCCTCGTCCCGCGATGGAGGCAGGAGTTGTGATAGGCGCGAAGTTCGCCCGCCTGGGTGCGGAGAATGATGAGCGAGTTCTCGCCGATGTCATATACGAAGGAATCGCCAGGGTTCGCGACGTCTTCTACGCGCCCAGCGATCTGCCAGACCTTCGGCCAGAGTTCCTCGGCTTCGCGTCGGACATAATCCGCAGACAGATAGACGTCTACCGGCAAGTCGTGTGCACCGAGAGAATCCGTCGAGGTCTCACGCAATACAGCCGGGGGTGCGGCAGCATCGGCATCGATGATGTCCTGGTAGGAGGGGCCGGGGCAGCGGGTCATGGCTTGGTATTCTCCATCTCTAGGCCTGGAGATCATTCTAGGGGCTTCTTTTCCGCAAATCTTCTCAGGATCGGGGTGAATGGGTAGGTGCGACGTGGATTCCCTGTGCCAAAATGGAGAATCGGGCATCAACCCCCGCTGGCCTGCCCGCTGGGCGTCTCGACGGCACCGTCCTCACGACGCTGAGAATCGGGCGCGGGGCGCGGCTCGTCCTCGGACGACGCGACGGGTCGGACGGCGAACTCGAGCGAGGAACCGCGAGAAGGATCGCGAAAGGAAGAGCCATGCTGGACGTACTCATCAAGGGCGGAACGATCGTCGACGGGACGGGTACCGCATCGCGCGTGGGCGATGTCGGGATCCGAGACGGGCAGATCGTCGCAATCGGTGCGATCGACGAAGACGTCCGCCAGACCATCGACGCGAGCGGCAAGATCGTGGCGCCGGGCTTCGTCGATGTGCACACCCACTACGACGCCCAGGCATTCTGGGACGGAACGCTCAGTCCGTCGCCCTATCATGGCGTGACCAGCGTCATTGGGGGCAACTGCGGTTTCAGTATCGCGCCGCTCTCGCCCGAGGCCGGCGAGTATCTGATGAAGATGCTCTCGCGGGTGGAGGGCATGCCGCTCGAGAGTCTGGAACAAGGCGTCCCCTGGAACTGGGAGTCCTTCGGTGAATATCTCGATCAGCTCGAGGGTCGACTCTCGGTGAATGCGGGCTTCATGGTCGGCCATTCCGCCCTGCGCCGGACGGTGATGAGGGAGCGCGCCGTCGGTTCCGAGGCCAACGAGGGCGAGCTGAAGGAGATGGTCGCATTGCTTCGCCGATCTCTCGAGGAGGGGGGCATGGGCTTCTCTTCGACCATCTCGTCGACGCACAACGACGCCGACGGCAATCCGGTCCCCTCGCGTCACGCGTCGAAGCACGAGATGCTCACACTGGCCCGCCAGGTGCGGGACTTCGAGGGCACGACGGTCGAATTCCTGCCTGGCGTCGGATGGGGGGAAGAGGAGGCCAATTACATGGCTGATATCTCCCTCGCCGCGAACCGGCCGGTCAACTGGAACGTGCTCGTCCCGAACGCTGCAAATATCGAGTATGCGCAAAAGCAGCTGGCGGCGACCGATATCGCGCGCAAGCGGGGTGCGGAAGTGATCGCGCTGACGGTGCCGCAGCCGATGACGATTCGAATCAATCTGGATTCGGGTTTCGTTTTCGACGCGCTCCATAACTGGGCACCCTTCTTCCGATTGTCCAAGGAAGAGAAGATCGCCTTCCTGAATGATCCGGTGAAACGAAAGCAGTTCGGCGAGGACGCACAGAATCCCGATTCGCCGATGCACCTGCTTGCGAACTGGGAGAATTTCAGCATCGATCAAGTCCAGAAGGACTCCCTCAAGAAGTATCGCGGTCGGAATATCGGCGAACTCGCACAGGAACTCGGCAAGACCCCCTTCGACACGCTGATCGACATCGCAATCGAAGATGATTTCCAGACGTACTTCATGCCGCCGACCATGGGCGAGGACGATGAGACCTGGCAGTTGCGCGCCGATCTCTGGCATGACGATCGCACGATCATCGGTGCCTCGGACGCGGGTGCCCATCTCGATATGATCGACACGTTTGCATTCTCGAGCCAGGTCCTCAGCGAGGGCGTGCGAGAACGCAAGCTCATCACGATCGAGGAGGCGGTTCGGCAGCTGACCGACGTTCCGGCGCGTCTCTACGGATTGCGTGAGCGTGGTCGGATCGAAGAGGGTTGGCATGCGGATATCGTGGTATTCGATCCCGACGAGATCGGCCTGGGGGAGACGTACACCAAATACGACCTTCCGGCGGGCGCGGGTCGCCTCTACGCGGATGCCAAGGGTGTCGAGCACGTCTTTGCAAACGGCATCGAAATCGTTCGCGATGGCAAGGATACCGGAGCCCGCCCGGGGACCATCTTCCGCAGTGGTCGGGACACGGCGACTGTCGAGGTTCCCGGCGGCGCGAGCGCCTGATCGGTGGGGATCAGGACTTGGATCAAGCCCAGGTTTCAAGACCTGGCGATGCGGCAGATGAATCCGCTTCGGGTCGATACGATCGCCGAAGCGGAAGGGGAAGTGCTCGAAGTCGGATTCGGGACTGGGCTGAACCTTGCCTACTACGGACCGGCGGTGAAAACCCTCGTGGGACTGGATCCTCTCGACGTCGCGGATGTCGCATCCGTCCAGTCCCGGATCGGCAACGCGTCGTTTCCCATCGAGCGTCGCACACTGCGAGCGGATGGGGGCCTGCCCTTCGATGCCGGAAGATTCGACACCGTCGTCACGACCTGGACCCTGTGCTCGATTCCCGAAGTCGATCGCGCCCTGCGTGAGATGCGGCGCGTTCTGAAGCCCGGCGGACGGTATGTGTTCATCGAGCACGGACGCGCCGAAGCCGAGGGGACGGCCCGCTGGCAGGACCGGATCAACCCGCTCTGGAATCGCCTCTGCGATGGCTGCAATATCAATCGCAAGATCGATCGACTGGTGGAGGAGGGCGGCTTCGAGCTGAAGAGCCTCGACCGCTTTCGAGCGAAGGGTCCTGGAATCGTCGCCCAGATGTACCGAGGGGTCGCGACGCGATCGGTCTAGCAGCCGGTCGATTTCGCTTTTTCGCTCGCTAGACTCGCGACCCCGCTGGTCGGGACCCCATTCTCGCGCGAGTGGGATATCACGAGTCGAGGATCCGCGATGAGCGACGAGAAGAAGAAGGCCCTCGAGGCCGAAATCCGGAGCTACGTGGGCAAGCCGATTGGGCCCGCGGTGACCGGTCGTGACCCGATCAACGAGCCGATGATCCGCCAATGGTGTGACGCGATGGGTGAAACCCATCCCGCCTATCTCGACCCGGAGGCCGCCAAGGCAACCGTGCACGGTGAGATCGTGGCGCCCCCGACCATGCTCCAGGCCTGGGTCATGGAGGGATGGGAGATGCACGAGGGCTATGACGAGCCCAAGAACGAGCAGCATCGCCTCCACAAGTTGCTCGCGAACAATGGCTACACGGGCGTCCTCGGTACGAATACCGAAGAGAACTACACGCGCTATTTGAAGCTCGGCGAGCGTGTGAAATCGTTGACGGTGATCGACGAGATCTCGGAGGAGAAGGCGACCGGCGCGGGCATCGGATATTTCATCACCACGAAGACGACCTTCGAGAACCAGGACGGCGAAGATCTGGGCTCGATGAGCTTTCGGGTCCTGCGCTTCAAGCCGGCGAACCCGCAGCCGGCGGCGTCCTCGGGCGACGGAGAAGACGCGGTGGCGCAGAAACCGTCGCGAATCAAACCCCCGATGGGCCACGACAACGGCTGGTGGTGGGAGCGAGTCGCCGAAGCGAATGTGATCCCGATTCAACGCTGCACGGGTTGTCAAAAACTGCGTCATCCGCCGCGGCCCATGTGTGACGCGTGCGGCGAACAGGGCTTCGATTCGATCGATGCGAGCGGAAAGGCGACCGTCCATACGTTCACGGTCGTTCACTACCCGCAGTTCCCGGGCTACGAGTACCCGATGATCTCGGTGATCGTGGACCTCGAAGAGGGGGAACGCATGGCGTCGACCCTGGTCGACTGCAATCCCGAGGACGTGAAGATTGGCATGGCCGTCGAGGTCCTCATTCATGAAGACGAAGACGGATTCAAGATTCCCTTCTTCAAGCCTGCCTAGGCTTGTGCGCCGAGCCGGGCGGACGACCCGTGCGATCGACAGAAACGAGAGAAAAGATGAAAAAGACGTTCTCCGCAGGCGAACTCGAGGTCGGCCAGGAATTGCCGGCGCTCGATCTCGCAACCACGGCGACGATCGTGGCGGGCGGCGCGCTCGCCTCGCGAGACTACACGCCCGTCCATCACGACAAGGCGGTCGCAGTCGCCCAGGGCTTGCCCGATATCTTTATGAACATCCTGACGACTCAGGGCATCTGTAGTCGCTATGTGACGGACTGGGCGGGGCCCGACGCGATCGTGACGCAGGTTCGAACCAAGCTCGGTGGACCGAATATGCCCGGAGACGTGTTGAAGATCCGCGGGAAGGTGGTCGCTACCGAGGGCAAGAGCGTCGACGTGGAAGTCGCGGGCAACAACGCCTGGGGCAATCACGTGACCGCGACCTTCTCCCTGTTGTTGCCGTAGGCCGCTCGCTGCTCTTGCAATCGGCCGCCGCCGCTCGGATTGACTAACGGCTGATTCCGAATCACATCCATCGAGCCTACACGCCGCTCCGGCCCGACACGAAAGAAACGAGAGAACACGACATGCCGACGACACTCCACAACGAAGCGGCCATAGCCGGAATCGGTCAGACCGCGTACACGAAGAATTCGGGGGTCTCCGAGCTCCAACTCGCCACCGAAGCGGTTCGGAACGCGATCGACGATGCCGGGATCGATCCAAGCGAGGTCGATGGACTCGTCACCTATACGATGGACTCGAGTGACGAGGTCGAAGTCGCTCGGACGGTCGGCATTGGCGACATGACCTACTGGAGCCAGGTCAACTACGGAGGTGGCGCTGCGGTTGGTCTCATCACCCACGCCGCGATGGCGGTCGCTACCGGTCAGGCGAAGAACGTCGTCGTCTATCGTGCGTTGAATGGACGATCCGGGCAGCGGATGGGGCAGGGCGTCTCGGGCAGTATCATCTCGAGCGACCTGATCCATTGGTCCTGGTACATGCCCTTCGGCCTGCTCACGCCGGCCTCATGGATCGCTCTCCAGGCGACCCTCTACATGGACAAGTACGGTGCGACGGCGGAGCACCTCGCCCATGTCGCGATCACCCAGCGGATGCACGCCCAGAATAATCCGAACGCGGCCATGTACGGGAAGCCCATGACGATGGACGACTACATGAATTCGCGCATGGTCTGTGAACCGCTGCGACTCTTCGACTGTTGCCAGGAAGACGATGGCGGCTGTGCGCTGCTGATCACTTCACCCGAGCGGGCCCGGGACATGAAACAGAAGCCCGCGGTCATCCGCGCCGTGACCCAGGCCTCCTTCGAGGGGCAGGAACAGATGACGAGTTTCTATCGTGAAGACCTCGCGGCGCTTCCAGAAATGGAGCTTGCCGCGAAGATCGTCTACGAGATGAGCGGGCTCGGCCCCAAGGATATGGACGCGGCGTGCCTCTATGACGCATTCACACCCGAGATCCTCATGCAGCTCGAGGCCTTCGGTTTTTGCGGCAAGGGCGAGGCCAAGGATTTCGTGACCGAGGACTCGCTCACGATCGGTGGCGCGCTTCCGAACAACACCCACGGCGGCCTGCTCTCGGAGGCCTATATGCACGGCGTGAACAATATTGCCGAGGGTGTGCGGCTGATCCGCGGGGAGTCCTGCAATCAGCCGGACGACGTAGAGCACGTACTCGTCACGAGCGGTGTCGGTGTTCCTACGGGAGCCGTGATCTTCGGTCAGGCGTGAATCGCAGCCGAGGTGCGTGGTGCGTCGGTTCGGGTGGAATACCCGATTGTGGCGGCCCTGCATGCAGCCCTGGTAAGGTCTCCGCTCAACTGGGCGGTCGGCCGATAGGACTCGCAGGGCAAATGAATAGGCGTTCCGCATGAAGCGACGAACTGGGCTCATCGCGACACTGACAGCATTCTTCGTGCTGCAGGCGCCGATTTGTGCCCTGGCCTGCGTCGAAAACCCCGCGCCGGACTCGGCGGCTGTCGGGCATTCGTGTCATGACGAGAGTTCGGGTCCGTCGCCTGCGGAAGAGCCTGCTTCGCACGAGGGCTGTGGCTGTGAACTCGCCCCGGAGGCGTTCGCCAGCCAGGCGAGCGATTCCAATCTCAAACAGACCCACCTCCATGTGGCTCCGGTGCGTCGCGGCCCCGATCTCAGCGCCGCCTTCGAGAGCGCGGCATCGTCGATCGCTCGCAACATCGACTTGCCGCCGCCTGACATCCTGCTCGTCAAATCGACTCTCCTGATCTGAATACCCGAAATTTCTGAGCGACTCGGCGCGCCAAGGGCACAGCTGCGTTTCGGACCTCGTCCGCTATTCGCCCGCCCCTGGCCCGCACCGTGCCAACGACCGCCGCGCTTCATCTCGCGCCGCGGGATTGAGATTTTGGGAGTGAGGTCATGACACGAAGAACCAAGCTGGGCGGGCTCCGCGTTCGCTCGAGCAACGGGCTTCCTGGGCGGCGCACCGGTCTATGGATTGGACCGCCGCCGAGGGTCGCTGTGGCGATGAAAATCCTGACTCGAGCCGTTGCGGTCTTGTTGTTCGGATCGATTCCCCTCGTAGCGAGCGCGGTCGACGACTCACCGGAGATTCCCCAACCGCTCGCGTTGGCCTGGTGTCTCGAGCGCGCTCGGGTGGCGAATCCGACTCTCGACCGAATGACGGCCGTCGCAATCGCGGCACGCCACCGCGTCGGTTCAGCCGGTGCGCTCGACGACCCACGATTCGCGTACGAAGCAAGCAACATTCCGACGGGTGATTTTGACTTCGGGTCGACACCGCTTTCTGGTCACCAGATTGGACTTCGTCAGAAGCTCCCGTATCCCGGCCTCCTCGCGAGTCGTAAGGACGCAGCGAGAAGTGGCGCGGAGGCATCCGGTCTCCTGGTCGACGATCAAAGGTTTCTGACTGACGGCGCAGTCGAGACGGCCTGGGCCGAGCTCGGCTTCGCTCAGCACGCCCTCGAAATCACCGATCGAAACATCGGCCTGCTTCGCCAGCTAGCGGCGACGGCCGAATCGAGATACAGGGTGGGCGGTGGGCTTCAGCAGGATGTGCTCCGAGCCCAGGTGGAACTCACGGCGCTCCTCCAGGAACGGTTGCGTCGGAACGAAGCCATCGAGCGCGCAGAGTCGCTGCTCGTCGAATTACTCGACCTGCCCGCCATGACCCGCCTTCCTCGCACGGATGACCTCCTGTTGCAGGCCGAAAGCCCTCTTCTCGAGCCGCTGCTCAATTCGCTCGACGAACGAAGTGCTCGGCTCGCGGCCGCGCGAAAGACGATCGCGGCTGCGAGGTTGCGCGTTCGCACGGCGGAGCTCGAGGGGTTACCCGATATCGACTTCGGGATCGGGTACCGCATCCGAAAGAAGGTCTCGGGAGATCCGGTCGACGGGGACGACTTCATCTCCGCAGGCTTCACGATTCGACTGCCCGTCGATCGTTCCAAATGGAGATCCCGCGTCGCCGAGCAGAACGCGGAGGTTCGAAGGACGCAGGCGGATCTTCGTGCGGTGCGTGCTGGGCTCGTCTCACTCACCCGACGTGCCCATGCGAAGCTCACCCGGGCTTCCTCCGAGGTGGCCCTTCTCGAGACCGGGCTGGTTCCCCAAGCCAGACAATCCCTCGAGGCGAGTCGTTCCGCGTATGAAGTTGGGCGGATCGAATTCCTGAGCCTTCTCGACAGTCAAGTTCGGCTGCTCGACGCCGAGCTTCGCCTGGTTCGAGCGCAGGCCGATAGACGGCGCGCCTTCGCCGCCCTCGAAGCGGCCGCAGGGGAGAAACTTCGATGAGCAAACGACAACTGCTGTTGGTTGCGATCGGTCTGTTGCTGGCTCTCGGAGCCGGATGGTGGGGGCGAGGTCTCGTTTTCCACCCGCCGAGCTCGATGAACCCGGGTGACACCGCTTCACACCGCGAGGGGCCGTGCCCGGGTGGCGCCGCACCCCTCTATTGGAAAGCGCCAATGGACCCGACCTACGTGCGCGAGATGCCTGGAAAGTCGCCGATGGGGATGGACCTGGTTCCGGAGTGTCCGAGCGGGGCCAATGTCGCAACCGACGGTGTGGTCGTGATCGACTCCGCCACGATCCAGAATATCGGGGTGCGAACGACCCCGGTCGAGAGGCGAGACATGGTTCGCTTCGTTCGGGCTGTCGGACGCGTTGCCTACGACGAGCGTCGCGTGACTCATGTGCACACCAAAGTGCAGGGATGGGTCGAGAATCTGTTGGTCGATTTCGTGGGACAGGAGGTGAAGCGCGGCCAGCCTCTCCTCGAAATCTATTCACCCGAACTCGTCGCAACCCAGGAGGAGCTTCTCCTTGCGGCTCGCTATCGAGAAGCGACTGAAGCGAGTCCCTTCGACGATGTACGGGGGGGCGGTGAATCGCTCTTCGCCGCCACGAAGCGCCGTCTCGCGCTCTGGGATGTCCCGGAGCGAGATATCGAAAAATTGCTGCGAACAGGCCAGGTCAAGAGAACGCTTACGCTCTATGCACCGGAGTCTGGCATCGTCACCCGACTCGGTGTGCGCTCCGGAATGGAGGTGAGTCCGAACGCGAATCTCTACACGATTGCGGACCTCTCGAAGGTCTGGGTACTCGCAGACGTGTACGAGTACGAATTGCCCTGGCTCGACCTCGGTCAGGAAGCGACGGTCGAACTCAGCTATCTGCCGGGCGAGCCGATGCGAGGCGAGGTGACCTATATCGCCCCCTTCCTCGACCCGAAGACGCGCACTGCAGAGGTGCGTCTCGAACTCGACAATTCCGCCGGCATCCTCAAGCCGGAAATGTTCGCAAACACGGTCATCGCGGGGTCTCCTCATCCCGGCGTGCTCGCCATTCCGAGCAGCGCGGTCATTCGCTCGGGCACCCGATCGGTTGCCGTCGTTGCGCTGGGGGAGGGTCGTTTCGAGCCACGCGATATCGCGATCGGACTCGATTCGGCAGACGGCTGGCTCGAAGTGCGCTCGGGTCTTTCCGAGGGCGAGCGTGTCGTGATATCGAGCCAGTTCCTGATCGATAGCGAAAGCAATCTGCAGGAGGCCAGGAGGAAATTTCTATCCGTCAAGGGGGCGAAGGAAGCAGAAGGAGCGATGGACCACTCCGCCCACAGCGGCATGGACATGCCGGGGATGCCGACGACCTCGTCGGGCGAATCCACCCCGATGCCCATGGATGGGATGTAGACGCCATGCTTCGACGAATCGTAGAAGGGTCAGCGAGGAATCCCACATTCGTTGCGCTCGGGATCGCCGGCCTCGTCGCCTGGGGGATCTACGCGATCGCCAATACGCCGCTCGATGCGATTCCGGACCTGTCGGATGTTCAGGTCATCGTATTTACGGAGTACACGGGGCAGGCCCCGCAGGTCGTCGAAGACCAGGTGACGTATCCGCTCTCGACCGCAATGCTCGCGGTGCCCTTTGCCAAGGTCGTTCGCGGCGACTCCTTTTTCGGGATCTCCTTCGTCTACATCATCTTCGAGGATGGAACGGATCTCTACTGGGCGAGAAGTCGAGTTCTCGAGTCGCTCAACTTCGTGTCGGGTCGGCTCCCCCCCGGCGTAACGCCGACGCTTGGGCCGGACGCAACCGGCGTCGGCTGGGTCTACGAGTATGCGCTCGTCGACCGCACCGGAAATCACGATCTGGCCGAGCTTCGCTCGATTCAGGATTGGCATCTTCGCTACGAACTCCAGACGGTCCCCGGCGTCGCAGAGGTCGCGAGCGTCGGCGGCCACGTACGCCAGTACCAGATCGAGGTCGATCCCAACCAGCTCGCCGCATTCGGGCTCTCCATCGCCCAGATTCGTCGGGCGATCGAGCGCAGCAACAGCGATGTTGGCGGAAAGCTGCTCGAGCAGGCGGAAACCGAGTTCATGGTGCGAGGGCGGGGATACGTCCGTTCCATCGAAGACCTCGAGCAGGTCGCTGTCGGCGCGAGTGAGTCCGGGACCCCGATTCTGCTTCGCAGCGTCGCCACCATCTCGCTCGGCCCCGAACTGCGTCGGGGCCTCACGGACCTCAATGGCGAGGGAGAGGTGGCGGCGGGCGTAGTCATCATGCGCTTCGGTGAAAATGCGCTCGAGACCATTCGAAACGTCAAGAAGAAGCTCGCCCAGCTCGCCGAAAACCTTCCGCCCGGTGTCGAGATCGTCACTGTCTACGATCGCGCTCCTCTCATCGAACGTGCCGTAGTGAATCTTCGCAACAAGCTTCTGGAACAGGGACTGATCGTTGCATTGATCTGTTTCGCCTTCCTCCTGCATATCCGAAGCGCCCTCGTGGCGATTCTCCTCCTGCCTCTCGGTATCCTGTTTTCGTTCATCGTGATGTACCACCAGGGCATCAACGCCAACATCATGTCCCTGGGCGGGATCGCGATTGCCATCGGAACCATGATCGATGCGGGCATCGTGATGGTCGAGAACGCACATAAACATCTCGAGCGCGATCGCGGAAAGAAACCCCGCACAGAAATTCTCATCGATGCAGCCGTCGAGGTGGGTCCCTCACTCTTCTTCTCGCTGCTCATCGTGACGGTTTCATTTCTTCCCATCTTCGCGCTCGAGGCACAGGAGGGGAGGCTTTTCAAACCGCTCGCCTTTACGAAGACCTATGCGATGGCGGGGGCGGCTCTTCTTTCGATCACCGTCGTTCCGGCTCTGATGATCTGGCTGGTTCGGGGCAAGATTCTTCCGGAGAGTCGAAATCCGCTCAACCGGATGGTTCTCTTCGCCTACCGGCCGTTTCTCGCCGCCTCTCTCCGTCACCGATTCGTCGTGCTCGCGGTTGCGATTCTCTTGCTCGTCTCGAGTGTCTATCCGCTTTCGCGCCTCGGCCAGGAGTTCATGCCCCCGCTCGACGAAGGGGATCTTCTCTACATGCCGACCACGCTCCCTGGCATTTCCATTACGAAGGCTCGAGAGCTCCTGCAGCAGACCGATCGGATCATCGCCACGGTTCCCGAGGTGGAGCGCGTCTTCGGCAAGGTCGGCCGAGCGGATACGGCGACGGACTCCGCACCGCTTTCGATGATCGAGACCACGATTACGCTGAAGCCGAAGAGTGAATGGCGACCCGGGATGACGTCGCAGAAACTCATCGCCGAGCTCGATGGAATGATTCGAATTCCCGGTCTCACGAATGCCTGGACCATGCCGATCAAGACTCGCATCGACATGCTCTCGACCGGAATCAAGACGCCGGTCGGCATCAAGATTTCCGGGCCCGATCTCGCCGTGCTCGAAGACCTGGGCGAGGAAATAGAGGCGGTGCTACGCGACGTCCCAGGCACACTCAGTGTCTTCGCAGAGCGAGTGGTCGGCGGGAACTACCTCGACTTCGACATCGACAGGGAAAAGATTGCCCGATACGGCCTGACCGTCGGCGACGTCCAGGATGTCGTGCAGACCGCGATCGGGGGGTTGAATATTTCTCAGACGATCGAAGGGCTCGAGCGGTATCCCATCAACCTCCGCTACAGCCGGGAGCTGCGAGACAATATTGCCTCGTTGCGGCGAGTCCTCGTCCAGACGCCCACCGGGGTGCGCGTTCCCCTCGAGCAACTCGCTACGCTCCGCTTCTCGAAAGGTCCTCCGGCGATCAAGACGGAGAACTCGAGGCCCAACGCGCGAGTCTTCATCGACCTCGAGGGGATCGATGTGGGCACATACGTCCGAAATGCCCGGAAGATCCTCGCGGAACGAGTCGACCTGCCACCCGGATACGGCTTGCAGTGGAGTGGCCGTTACGAGTATCTCGAGCGCGCCCAGAATCGCCTCCTGATCATCGCACCCCTCGCGCTCGGCATCATTTTCCTATTGCTCTATATCAATTTCCGAAAGCTCTCCGACACCCTACTCGTGATCGGGTCGCTTCCCTTCGCCATCGTCGGTGGAATCGTCCTTCTCTGGGCGCTCGACTACAACCTGAGCGTCGCAGTGGGAGCCGGATTCCTGGCGCTGCTCGGGCTGACCGCCGAGACCGGCGTCATCATGCTGCTCTTCTTGAACCAGGCGCGAGACCGTGCCATCGCGGCAGGTACCCTTCGCTCCGTCGAGGACCTGTGGAAGTCGATCGTGGAAGGCGCCACCGATCGGGCCAGGCCGCTGCTCATGACGGTCGCATCCGATGTGATCGGGCTCCTGCCCATCATGTGGGGAGCCGGCACGGGCTCAGAAACCATGCGACGGATCGCCGCCCCGATGGTGGGCGGCGTCGTGACCGCGACGCTCGTCACCCTGATCGTGATTCCGGTCGGCTTCGCCATCGTCCATGGCTGGAACCTTCCGACCGCCGAAGCCGAGCCCGAGCGCTAGCGGAATCCCGATGCCTGATCCTCGCGCGGTCCGGCGAGTTCAGTCTTTCCATCGACACTGAAAACCTTGCGTTCCAGTTCCTCGAGGACGGGCGAGCAGAAAGTGATGCGGCCATTCATCGCGGGATCGCGGGTGACGCAAAGTCCGAGCGATGCCTCGGCCATCGCCTCTCGACTCTCCGCTTCGGCCAGGGCTTCTTCCGGAACGACTCCGAGCGCCTCCGTTCCCTCGGTGGGAACCGCGCCGACCGGCGCCATGGAGTTCACCCAGATTCCGTCCTTCGCGACTGCTGCGGCGAGTCCCGTCGTGAAGCGTTCGAGCGCTGCCTTCGTCGACCCATACAGGATCGAGAGCGCATCGAAGGCCTGGAAAGGTTGTTTTGGCCAGAAGGATGTGGCGGAGGAGATGTTCAGGATCCATCCCTCACCGCGTTCACGCATTCCGGGGACGACGAGTTGCGAGAGCCGCCAGGGTGCGTAGAAGTTGATGTCGTTCGCGACGCGGAATCGCTTTTCGCTGGTGTCCGTAAAGGGGAGATAGAACGCGGCGGCAGCGTTGTTGACGAGGACGTCGATCGGGCCGAGTTCGGATTCGGTTTGCCGAACGAGGCCATCCAGAATCGTCGAATCGGCGAGGTCGCCGACGATCGGGACGGCCTGACCGCCCTGTTCCTCGATGAACCTGGCCGTGTCGACGAGGTTGCCTGCGAGGTGATCGTGCTTTTCGAGGGTTCTCGCCGTGATTGCAACTTTGGCGCCCTCGGCGCCGAATCGTTTCGCGATCGCGGCACCGATGCCTCGGCTCGCACCGGTGACGAGGGCGACGCGTCCGTCCAATTCTCCCATGAGTGTGTACTCCGATTCGATCCGCTCTCGTGGCTCATGCCGAGGTCGGGGTTGGGCGCTACTTGCCGAGAGCTTCATGGGCGACCCGTGCGGCCCAGCGATAGTCCGATTTGCCATTCGCCTGTCGCTGCAAGCGATCGACTCGAACGATGTGTTTGGGGGCCTTGTATCCCGCGAGGTTTTCCTTGACCGATTGGATCAGCGCCGCATCGTCGACTCGGGTATTCGTGAGTTGCACCACCGCCGTAATCGCCTGGCCCCAGCGTTCGTCAGCGATTCCGATGACGTTGCAATCCGTGACCGCCTCATGCAATTTGAGCGCTTCCTCGACCTCTTCGGGGTAGATCTTCTCGCCACCGGAGTTGATGCAGGCCGAGCCCCGTCCGAGTAGCGTGATCGTCCCATCCGCTTCGATGGTCGCGAAGTCGCCGGGAATCGAATAACGCCGTCCATCGATCGTTGGCCAGGTCTCCTCGCTCTTCGCAGGATCTTTGTAGTAGCCAATCGGGAGGGGGCCAGCGAGTGCGAGTCTTCCTCGTTCGCCGGAGCCCGGTGTGACTTCCTTACCCTCTTCGTTGATGACTTTCGTGAATTCACCGAGGCTGAAGCGCCCGGTCGTTGCTTTGTCCGGATCGCTTTCGAGCTTGGCCGCGAACCCGACGCCCTCGGACGAACCGAGGGAATCCATCAATCGCATGCGTGGATTGAACGAGAGGAGTGCCTGCTTGATCGGGGCGCTCCACATCACGCCCGAAGACAACACGAGAAAGATCGACGACAGGTCGTAGGGGTCCTTTCGCGAAACGGCTGACTCGAGGGCCTCGAGCATGGGCCGGCTGAAGGCGTCGCCCACGATCGTGAGGTGGGTGGCGGCGTGTCGCTCAACGGTGCGGAACAGGGCGTCTCCCGAGAAGGATCGTTCTTCGAGGGTGATGATCGCGCCGCCGGTCATCTGGGTCGTGAGCGCCGCGATCCCCGACGTGCCGTGCATGAGTGGGGCTGCGGCCAGCTGCCGGGTCACGCGCCCGCTCTCCGTGATGTTGCGTACGGATTCGACCAGCTCCGCGAGGTTTCGGGGAACGCGCTGCTTCAGGCCGGCGTAGGTCGCCTTCATGGTCAGAATCATGTTTGCGTGGGGCCACATCACGCCCTTGGGATTGCCGGTGGTCCCGCCGGTGAAGAGCATCCAGAGATCATCCGGCGATCGTTCGATCCGGGGTGCGGGACCGTACCGCACGATCAGTGTCTCGTAGCTTTCCGCCCAGTCGGGTGTGTCGTCGCCGCCAACTTGAATGAAGAGCCGAAGGGAGGGCAGGTCGCTCCGGATTTCGTCGATCGCATCAGCCAACGTCGAATCGAAGAAAAGAGCCTCCGCATCCGCGCCTTCGAGCAGAGAGCGAAGTTCGCCCGCGGTGTAGCGGAAGTTGACGTTGAAAGGCGTGGCGCGCTGCTTGAAACAAGCGAACTGCGCCTCGGAATATTCCGGTCCGTTATAGAGGGCGAGGCCCACGTTGGCCGCAGTCGGGATTTTCGCTGCGAGTAGCGCGGAGGCGAGTCTTGCTGCGCGGTCTTCGTATTCTCGCCAGTTTCGGCGCGTGTCCCCTTGGAGCAGTGCATCGGAACGGGGAATCTCGTCGGAGATCGCCTCCCAGGCGGTCGCAAAATTGAGTTCCATCGCCGGATCATCGCGCGCCCGCGGACTCTCGTCGAGGCCGTTTGCATGACCCGGGAGAGTGGAATGCAGACGATCAGGCGCTGTAGAGCGCAAGCCGGGAGACGACCTGCTGGGCTTCCGCGATCGTCTTGTCGACGATCTCGCGGCAGGACAAGATGTCTGATATTCCGCCCGCGCCTTGCCCGCAGGGCATCGCGTGACGATCGGGTTCGATGCCGTCGGTCGCGCCACCGAGGGCGGCCATCGTTCCTTCCCGCATGGAGGCGTACATCTGCTCTGGGAAGCGCAGGATCAAATCCGGATTTCGCTCGCGCTCTTTGGCGTAGTCGTTCGAGATCACACGCATCGGCTTGCCTGAATAACAGCGGGTCACCAAGGTGTCGTCGCCGGCGATTTCGCTGATTCGCTTCTTGTAGGTCAGAGCGGCGCGGGCCTCGTGGGAGGCGATGAATCGAGTGCCCATCCAGACACCCTGGGCTCCGAAGGCGAGACACGCAGCCATGCCACGACCGTCGACGACACTGCCGGCACCGAGCACCGGGATATCGACGGCATCGACGACCTGGGGAATGAGGGCCATTCCGGCGACACGGCCGGTGTGGCCACCGGCCTCTGTTCCCTGGGCGACGACGACGTCGCAGCCCGCTTCTTCGGCGGCGACTGCGTGGCTCACCTTTCCGCACATGCTCATGACGAGGACACCCGCGTCGTGACACTTCTCGACGATGGGTCCCGGGACACCGAGTCCGGCGATAAAGGCGGAAGCGCCTTCCTCGATGATGATGTCGATCGCTTCCATCATCTGTTCCGGAAGTGCCGCCAGAAGATCGACGCCGAAGGGCCTGTCGGTCAGCTCCCTGACCTTGCGCATTTCCGCACGGATGCCTTCGGGCGGTTCCGCTGCCATGCCCAGGGTGCCGTAGCCGCCGGCCTCGGAGACTGCGGCGCAGACCTCGGCGTAGGCGACGCCGCCCATTCCGGCCAGAAAGATCGGAACGTCGATATTCAGGAGATCACAGATCGGAGTCTTGAGGCTCATGGCGACAATCTATCGCAACGGGCCGCGGCCGAGGCGACTATCGGTCAGCCGGTCAGCCGGTCAGCCGGTCCGACGGGGATTGGGGATCTGGTAGGATGAGTGGCTCGTCTGCTCTTTTCCGTGCGTCGACCACAGAAAGAGATGAATCGAAGGATTCGCGCCATCGAACAGATCGAGGCCATTCGACCTTGGAGGAGCGCATCATGCCCGCCCGCCAGCCGCGACCGGATCAACTGAAGGAATTGCTCGAGAATAAGCCCGAGGGCTCTCTCTATATGCTCAATCTGCTGAAGTTTCGTGACCATGCGGTCTATCAGGACGGACGTGAGACCGATCTGACTGGGGAGCAGGCTTATCTGATCTACGGTGCGGCCGTCCAGAAGATCATCGAAGGCTTCGGCGGTGGGCTCATCTTCGGCGGCAAGGCGAATACTCAGCTGATCGGGGACGGCGACCTCCAGTGGGATTGGGTCGGTCTGATGAGATACCCGTCCTTCGAGTCGTTCTCCGACATGACCCAGAGCGAGGCCTACGCGGAAATTCACGTGCATCGCGATGCCGGCCTCGAACACCAGATCCTCGTCAACTGCCTCGATGTAGAACAGACGATGAAGGCGTTCAGAAACGCGAGCGGCTGAGTTCGACGTCCGCGCGTTGCCACGCCTCCTCGAAGCCCTTGCGCGCCCAATCGGCTCGGGCGATCTCTCCCCGGGCTCGCAGGCTCTGAGACAGACCGAACAGGGACCAACCGTTCTTCGGATACTGTTCGAGATCCTGCAGATAGACGGCTTCGGCCTCCTCGGCGCGGTCGAGGTCGAGTAGCAGGGCGCCGAGGGCCTGGCGGGGTGGCGAGTACCAGGGCGGCGGTTCCATGTAGGGGAGTTCGTCGTGTAGTTCGCTCGCGCGCCGGAGATGTGCGACTGCTGCCGAGCCGTCCCCCTCGGCTTCCGCAATTTCGGAATCGAGATGAGCGCGCGCGATCTCGAGAAGTGCTCGCGCCGAAGAAGTCCCTCCGGCCAGGATGAGTGAAGCGGCTCGCGGATCGTCGATCGCTTCCGAAAGGGCTTCTCTCCGCTTCCGGGCGCGATCCGCTTTGCCCGTACGAAGCTCCGCCAGGCCGCGTGTGTAGTGCCAGATCCCGGTGAGATAGATGTCCTCGTCGGACGGGCCCGGCTCGCCGAGAATCGCATCCCAGAGCCCGAATCGGGCCATGGTCAGCATCGGGATCGCGACGAATTCTTGCAGATTGGGCAGCGCGCGCAGGCCAGGGCTCGTGACCGCCGCCAACTTTCGTGCGCTCATCAGGGCGAGATCTCGCCGCCCTTCCGTCGCTGCAGCAGCCCACAGGAAATGAACATTATGCGGGTAGTAGGCAGCCTGATAGAAGGCACCGCCACGGCACCACGCAAAGAATCGTTCGTCCGCCTCGGAGGCACGTTGATTGATCTCCGCGGCATCGGCATAGCGCCCGATCCGCCAATAGATATGCGATGGCATGTGGACGAGGTGTCCCGCGTCCGGTGCGAGCGCTCCGAGACGATCCGCGGCCATCTCGCCTTTGTGCGGAAAGAATTCTTCGACGGCATGGATATAGTAGTGATTGGCACCGACGTGTTCGGGGGTGCGTTCGAGCACGAGCTCGAGGGTCGAGATGATTTCCTCGGTGTACTCGCGCGGCTTCGCTTCCCGAGTCCAGTAGGCCCAGGGATAGAGATCCATGAGCGCTTCGGCGAAGAGGATTGCGGAATCGGCGTCGCTCGCATCGGCCAGGTGGAGTTCGCGCATCGCCCCGGCGTAGGCGAGGTCGAGAGAGGCACGGTCGTTCGGTGGCGGGTCGGCGTAGCGAGTCGAGAGCGCCGCGGCATAGGCCTGTTCACGTTTGTTTCCGCTCCGGCGGGCGAGTGCCAAGGCGCGTTGTGCCGAGGCGTAGGCGCGTGCTGCAGCGACTGGTCCCATCGGCCGATTGATATTGGGGCCGAGCGCGAGCGCGATCCCCCAATGGCACATGCCGCAGTCGGGATCATGGCGGAGTGCTTCGTCGAATGACTCGACCGCGGCCTCGTGATTGAATCCAAAGACGAGGATCAGGCCTTGATCGAAATATTGTTGAGCGAGGGACGAGGTCGTGGCGATCGGATGCTTCTGATCGCCGAGTCCCTCGAGGAGTCGTGGAGTCGAGGCCGCGTCGGCGTCGGGCGGTGGTGGGGCCGGGCTGTAGGGCAGGCACGAAACGAGGGTGAGTAAGGCGGCCGCCAGGCCTGCCTGGCGGCACGCTCGGGTCAGTGGTTCGAATCGATGCATTTCGTCTCTCCTTCGGGGAGGAACTGCTTCTTCGCCGGATGACTCAGCGTGGCCGATAGCGGATCGGCAGACTCTCCAGGCGGTTGACCATGACATGGGGCAGCCAGCGTGGTTCTCCTTCGAGTTCGATTTCGTCACAGTGAAGAACGAAGGCGACCATCGCTTCCTGGACTTCACAGCGCGCGAGCGCCTGACCCAAGCAGAAGTGTTCGCCCATGCTGAAGGTCATGGACCAGATCCGAGGGTCGCGTTGGATGTCGAATCGGTCGGGATCCCGCCATCGACTCGGGTCGCGATTCGGCCCCCCGATCAGAAGACTGATCGGTTCGCCCTCTTCGAAGTCGAGCCCGTAGGCGGAGTGCGCGCGGACCGCCTTCTTGCCCGCAGCGTAGAAGCCGGGCCGCATCCGGATCGTCTCCTCTGCGGCTCCCTTCTTCCAGCGCTCCGGATCGGATCGGAGTAGGGCCGCCTGCTCCGGATGTCGCGCCATTTCGTAGAGCCCACTCGCAATCACGCTGGCGGTCGTTTCGATCGCGCCGCCGAAGATGTTCGTGAACAAGACGATCAGTTCATCGTGGCTCAGTCGATCGCCGCCTTCCTCGGACGAGATCAGCGCCGTCAGCAAGTCGTCGCGCGGGGCCTTGCGCCGGTCCTCATAGAGCTCGGCGACGAACTCCATGATCGCTCCGAACATTCCGTTCGCGTTGTCACGAATTTCCTGGGTCACTTTGGGGCCGAAGGCGTCGGCTGAACCCGCTCCCATCTTCTCGGCAACCTCGACTGCCTCATCCATGCGGATCCCGAGAAAGTCGGTGATCGCGAGGAAGGGGAGGCGGGTCGCAAACTGTGTTCGCGCTTCGATCCGTCCGTCGGCGTCCCCGTTTCGCAAGAGAGTCTCCGCGTGTTCCCGAATCCGCGGGCGGAGGCCGTCGACCGAACGATGGGTCAGGGCGCGGCTCACCAGGGAACGGATTCGAGCGTGATCCGCACCATTGAGCGCACCGATCGAATGCCGGCGCCACTCGTAGAGCGCATCTCCAGGTCTGAAGCCACGGCGCTCGATATACTCGAGGCCTTCGTTTTCGAAAAGGTCTCCCTTCAAGAGGTCCTCTGCGTCGTCCCATCGAAGGATCGCCTTCAGGCCCGCATCGGTCGTACCGGTCCGATGCTGGTCGCGAATCCGGGAGAGGATCGGATAGGGATCCTGCCAGAAGGCATCCTCCTCGAGCGGGATGACGGCCGGGGGGGAATCGGCAGCCATGAGCGGATTGGCAGCCATGAGCGAATTGGCAGCCATGAGCGAATCAGCAGCCTCGTTTGACATCCGGATCCTCCTCGATCGGTCGGCGCCGAGTCATCAGATCGGTCTATAATCGCCTAACCCGCGTCCGACACCAAGTCGGCCCCGGCAGGAGACGACGCATGAAATTTGCGATGTTCTACGAACTCCCAGTTCCCAGACCCTGGACGCCGGGCAAGGAACAGGCCGTCATCAAGAACATGGTCGACCAGGCCGTTTTCGGCGAAGAAATGGGCTTTCACAGCGTCTGGACCGTCGAGCATCATTTCCTCGACGAGTTCTCCCATTGTTCGAATCCCGAAATTCTATACGGTGCGATCGCTGCGCGGACTTCGACACTTCGCATCGGCTACGGCGTGCGTCTCACGCCTAGCCCGTACAACCACCCGGTGCGGACCGCCGAGAGTGTCGCGATGCTCGACAACCTCTCCGATGGACGTGTCGAGTTCGGAACGGGTCGATCGGCGACGCGGCTCGAACTCGAGGGGTTCGGAATCAACCCCCACGAGACCCGCGAGATGCTGGGCGAAGCGCTCGATCACATCGTCGGTTGTTGGACGGAGGAAGAACACGAATTCGAGGGCAAGTATTGGCAGATGCCCAAGCGGCGGGTTCATCCGAAGCCGATCCAGGATCCCCACCCACCGATCTGGACGGCGACGACCAGCGTCGACGGGCACTATGAAGTCGGCAAAATGGGTGTTGGCCTCTTGTCGTTTGCGGTCGGGGTGCCGCCCGAAGACCTCATTCCCCGGGTGGAGGCCTACAAGAGAGGTCAAGCGGAATGTGTCGAGCCGAAGGGCAAGATGCGAAACGATCAGGTCGTCGCCTTCACGATGGCGCATTGCGCGGCCACGAGCGAGCAAGCCTATCGGGAGTCCGAAGAGTCGATGCTCTGGTATCCGCGTCACGGTGGGAGGATCATCGGTGAGGCCGCTGACTATGCCGCGAAGTGGGGCAAGGACGGGGACCTCGGGACCTATCACTATACGGCGGACGCGAAGGCCGCCGTGGAGTCAGGGGCCATCGATCAGCTGACCTTCGACTACATCAAGGATTCGGGCGCAGCGATGGTCGGAGATCCGGATCGGTGCATCGAGATTGCCAAGCGCTACAAAGCGGCGGGCTGCGATCTGCTCTTCTGTCTGCTCAATCCGTTCAACATGACCCACGACCAGAACATGAATGCGATCGAACACATCGGGAAATACGTGATTCCGGCGTTCGAGGAGTAGCGGCTGATTTCCTTGCCCAATCGCATCCAGTGAGGCCTCCCGGGAGAGGAGGTCGCTCTGGAGGGATATTTCTCCCGCCGAGAGGTAGACATGGCCCAATCCAAATCTCCGGATGAATCGAACGGTCTTCGAGAACGCGTGGGGGAGTTGATCACGCTCCTTCATGGGTTGGAGCCGGATGCCGACCCCGCCGAAGCGCTGCCCGACCTTCGTCGCCTTCACGACGAGATCGACCGCTGGATCGAAGCAGGAGAAACCGCAGACACTTCCTGGATCGAGCGGCTCCGACATCATCTCGAACAGATCAAGATCGACCACCCCCAGGCCGTTCACATCATCGGGCGCATCAGTCACGCGTTGAGTGAACTCGGGATCTGATACGCGGTTGAGCGCGACGGGGGGCGGTCCGGTCGAGGTGGCCCGAACGTCGATGCCCTTCGAGCCCCGCAGGTCAAGATGTCGACGTGATCGCCTGATTCAATATTCCGGTCTCGCTTGTCTCGACCCGATCGCCGTCGATCAGAAACGCCTGCTCGATCTGCTCGAGGACCGCACGCTCGGCCCGGGTCGGGGCGCCGCCGCGCAGGAATGACTTCTCCACGGCGCTCGCGATCCGCCAGGACCAGCGGACGACGTCCTCGCGCAGGCGCACACGCTCCACGGCTTTGAGCACCCTGCACAGCTCCGAGACGTAGGCCGACCAGGCGTCGATCAGGCCGCGATGGGGGCGATGGGGGCGATGTTCGAGCCAAACGCTCAGAAGCTTGCCAGCCTCGCTCTGCGGCTCGATTCCGAAGTCGTTTTCAGCCTCCAGGATGAAATGACGCTCTTCGTTGTCGAGGGTCCGGTCCGCCCAGGCGACCGCGACGAGTGGCGCCATCAGGAGGGCGGTGACGCTCTCCTCCTTGAGGCCGATGTCGAGGAGGGGGTCGATGATGTGCGGATCCCGAAGTCCGAGAACTTCCGAGAGCGCCTCGAACTGGGAGTGACGAGTGTCGCGTTCTCGCATGGCCGCCAGCAGACGATCACTCTCCTTGCGAAAGAACACCGTTTCGAGGGCCTTTTCGCGATCGGCCAGGGGGTGTGAGTAGGACATGATGCGATTTCTTCCTGTGTGTGAAGTCTCTCGCGGCAGAGCCTGGCCCGCTCTCGGGCGTGGATCGTCTCGTCGATCCTAGTGGTGGCGGAACGCGTGCTGAGGGGTGCCGCTCTTGCGCTGGTGGCGCGCGCGAGATCCCTTCCGCGGCAAGTGGACCATGTCGTGAACCCTCGCGTTTTGGCGCGATGTCCGGCGTGCAGGTGGCTCGAAGCCGCGCACGGAGGGCGAGGCGCGGTGGCATGGGGCACGGGCTGTATACTTCCCTTTATACATCAGGCATGGCTTCGGAATAGTAGAAGCAGTCAGCGGCCTGTATTGCGCTTTGTGATGCCTGTGGGGGGACCCGACGACGAGCCAAGCGAGCGAGGGATCATCTCATGAACGATGCAGATGAACACGCGATCGAGACCATTCTCTGTGCGACCGATTTTTCTGAGACCGCGGATCTCGCCATCCGCCACGCATGTAGCCTGGCGCACCGACATCATGCGAGGCTGGTGCTGGGTCACGTCGTCGAACCGTTACCCGCCGATCCCTATCCGATGCCACTCGCATTGCCGGAAAACCACGCGAACGTCCAGCAGTTCGCCTTCGAGCGCCTCGTCGATCTCGCGGATGAGACCGGGAAGTCGGGGATCCAGATCGATACCCGTCTCGACATGGGTCCGCCCGGCCCGCGATTGATCGAGATGGCGACCGCCGAGGGAGCGGACCTGATCACGGTGGGCACGCGCGGATCGACCGGCTTCAAGCATCTCGTGTTCGGGAGTACCGCCGAATACATCGTTGGTCGGGCAACCTGTCCCGTCTTGACGGTTCACCCGAGTGATCGCGAGCCGATCGATTCCCTCCACGAGGTCATTCTTCAGACGGATCTGTCGTCGAATGCCGAGGCCGCAGCGGAGATGCTGCTCGCGCTCTATCCAGGGACTGACCGACCACGCGTCGAACTCACCTACGCGGACTCGACGCCGCCCTATCTCGAAGCGGTCCAGCACGAGCGACTCGAAAGATGGAGACAGCCCGACGCTCGTCGGGCGGCTCTGGAAGAGCGACTCGAGCCGACCGTCCAGCGGCTTCGTGCTCACGGCTGCGAGACCGAGATCAGAATCCTCGACGGGGGCGTCGTCGAAGCGATCACCGGTCTGGCGGAAGAGCGGGGCAGCGATTTGATTGTGTTGAGCACCCAGGGCCGCTCGGCGATCATGAACGCGTTGCTCGGGCGGACGGCAGAGCGAATCGTGCAGCATGCCGGATGCCCCGTCTTGACGGTTCGGCCTCGGCACCGAACCGAAGAGGGCGAACAGAGCCCCAACTGAATCAGCCGCGCACAGCGCGGTGGACGATTCGGTCGAGTTCGTTCGAGAATCGCGAACGGTCGCGTGCGGTCATGGGCGGGGGACCGCCCGTCATGACACCGGACTCGCGAATCGAGGCCTTGATCTCGCGTGTGGCGAGGGCGCCGCCGATCGAGTCCAGGGTGAACTCCCGTCCATTCGTGCCGAGGGCGTAGGCTCCGACCTCGAGACAGCGTGCCGCCAAGGGGATATCGGCCGTGATGACGACATCGTTCGCTCGGATCTCTTCGGCAATCCAGTCGTCGGCGGCGTCCGGTCCCTCCTCGACGACGATCATCTCGACACCGAGATCCCTGGGCACGTGGATGCGCTGGTTGGCGACGACGACGACCGCGAGACCGATCCGGGCAGAGACCGCGTAGACCTCGTCCTTGACCGGACACGCGTCTCCGTCGATAAAGATTTCAGTCATTCTGCACCCGCGCGAACGCAGCCTACGCAGACTGCGAGAATCGTGAGTGAGAACATTGCCGCAAATCTCCCTGATGTCGGACGAAGACCGCTGCGGGTCGAAGGTTCCATTCCGCGGGGAGTCTATCCCGAACCCGGCGAGCAATTCGAGGGGCGTTGCCAGCCCTCGTCGACGGTCGGGAGTTGACCCTTGAGCAGGCGACCGATCCTCGTAAAGTCCCCGGCGCCCGGAGAGAAACGGGTGAGTCGATCGATGCTGCCGACGATCTGACCGTTCGTGTCGATCCGGGCTTCGAGTCCCCACATTCCCCGTGCATCGGGACTCGCCCAGCTGTATCGGACGTCTTCGATGCGGACGCGAGTCAGGCCATTCGGTTCGCTGTGGACATAGGTTGCAGTATCGCCGTCGGCGAACCATGCGAGCAGTTCTCCCTCCCAGGTGGAGGTGAGGGCCCGGATCGTCGGGCTCGGATCCGGTCGGCGATGGACTCGCCATGCGGGGCAGCCGGCCTCCATCCAGCTATGGAGTCCCACGAAGACGGTGTCCGGAGTTCGCAGGACGAAGCTTCGAAGCCAGGGTTGGAAGATGGTCGGATAGGCACGCACGCGTTCGATCGCACCCCCTCCCTCGGACAGGACGGGGTTTGCGAGAACTCTCCGTAGATCGTTCTCGACCCAGCGATTCACGCCGAGGCCCCCGATCAGGTAGCTGGTCGAGAGACCGAGACAGAGCAGCAGCGACCTTCGACGTCGGGCTTCCGGCCAGCTCCGTGCCGCCGCACAAGCCACCCCGGCAGCGAGGACGAGGGAATAGAAGGGATCGACGATCGCGACACCATTCCACGCGAATCGATCGCGGAAGAAGGGGGCAAACAACTGTGTGCCGTAGGGCGTGAAACCGTCGAGCAGGGGGTGGGTGACGAGCGCGACGATCGCGAGTTTGATCCACGCGGGGAGGCTCTGCCCGGTGCCTCCGTCGCGCCATCGCCAGAGGATCCAGCCGAGCAGCGGCCCCATGACGAACCCGAACCAGAGCGAATGAGTCGTCCCACGGTGGTAGAGCCACTCTCCGTAGCCGTTGTGCAAGCCGCCGAGGAGCACGTCCAGGTCAGGCGACAACCCGATGGCGGCGCCCCAGCCAAGGGCGCGTCCGTGCAGCTCGCGACCCACGACGAGTTCCGCCGTGGCGGCGCCGAGAAGTGCCTGGGTGATCGGTTCCATCAGCCACCTCTCGCGATCAAGGGGCTGTCAGCAAGGCTCATCAGGGCTCCTGTGGGGCGCGGTGCGGTTGGAGCGTGGCCGACACGGGGCCGACTCGCAAGCCGGTTCCCTCTGCCGATCCGTTCTTGCAGTCGGCCAATCGAGTGCGGTCTCATCCGCCGAGCGCGGGTGCGGCGGCCCCGCTCGACGCCTAGGATTCGGTCTTCCAATGACTAGCGAGGCGACGAGATGGGCAAGATCGAGGGGAAGCGAATTCTGGTAACGGGACCGGCGGGGCAGATTGCATTTCCGCTCGCCGCGCGGCTCGCGAAAGGCAACGAGGTCTTCGGGGTCGCTCGCTTCAGCGACGCCTCGACCCGACAACGGTGCGAGGAAGCCGGAATCGAGACCGCGGTCGTCGATCTGTTGAAGCCGGACTGGTCGAAGACGCCCGAGGATTTCGACTATGTCCTCCATCTCGCGGCGGCGATCGTTCCGGGTGAGGATTTCGACGCCTCGATCGAGATCAATGCAGGGGGGACCGGGCATGTGATGTCGCGCTTCCGGAAAGCCAAGGCTTGTCTGATGATGTCGACTTGCGGCATCTACGCGGCTCCCCGCGATTATTCGAAGCCCGTGCTCGAGACGGATCCGATCGGAGGGACACCACAGCCCTATGCGCCGACCTATTGCATCTCGAAGATTTCCCAGGAAGCCGTTGCCAAATTCGCGGCCCAGGAATTCGGATTGCCGACGACGATTGCGAGGATGAATGCGGCTTATGGCGACAACGGCGGGTTTCCGTCGATGGTTGTCGACATGATCCTTGGAGGCGTAACGATTCCGGTCATGCCGAGGGGGCAGGGCGACGTGATGAGCCCGATTCACGAGGACGACATCTATGCCCAGACCTCGGGCCTGCTCGAGGCGGCGTCCGTGCCGGTGACGATCTCGAATTGGGGGGGTGATGAGGGGGTTCCCGTTCCGGATCTCGCCAACTATGTCGCCAAGCGGATCGGTCGCGAAGCCAAGGTCGAGGCGGGCCCCGATGGCATCCACCAGTATTGGCTGGACCCCAGCAAGCGAATCGGCCTTGCGGGAGCGTGTGAGGTGCCTTGGCAGATCGGTGTCGATCGCATGCTTGCCGCGCGACATCCCGAACTCGAGCTCGTCTAGGTTCATCCCGCGGCAGTCCTCTGCTCCGTCTTCCCGTCGCTCGCTGTGCGCGGTTCCCTCATGATCGCGTGCGCTTGTAAAATGATTTATTCGACTGTGTAAATTGGAAGCGCGCCCGGGAGGCATATCCTCGGTTCACAGATCTTCGACTACTGGAAGGATCCGTGGGGCCATATGGGGGAACACTTCACCGACGGCGATCTCTTCGATGCCACTCGCGAGACGAGACGTCTGGGCGTCGACGTCGCTCTCGGGACGCATTGGGGAAGTCCGCCGGCCCCCGGATAGACAGGCCCGGAGCCTAGCCCGTCGCTTGTTTCTCGAAGAATGCCGCGCCGAGCTTCTTGCGGATCTTCGCGTCGGCGATGACTTCGGCCGGGAGGTCGAAGACTTCGTTCGTCGGCCCGACGGCGTCGGTCCGCATACACTCCGGCAGGACATCGTCCGCGTCCGTGAACCCGGCTCGGCGATTGAACTCCCACTCGTCTTCGAGCGTCTGCCAGCCGAGGTCTGCGATTTCGTCGCGGCTGACCTCGCGGCCGATCATGTGGCCATAGAGCGTTCGGATATCGTCCGGAGAGGCTCCTAGAAACTCGCAGAAGCCGGAACCGTCGCAGATTGCGCTCACGATCTGCTCTTCCTGGGACCTTCGCGCACAATCTTCGAGGGGGACGCCGGGTTCGAGAACGAGGCCGGCGGTATGGTCGGCCCCCATCGCGCTCGTCGCGTAGGTCACCCCCGTCGCCTTGAGCGGCCGAGGATCCCAGGCCGCGATCGCCTGCCCCTTGACCACGGGCACGCGATCGTGTCCTGTCAATCGGGCGGTCGTGACCGCGCCACCTCCGATCGCGCAGCCTAGCTCGGTCCCGTCGGAGATCTCCTGGAAGAGCGCCTTCATCGATTTGACGTCTCCCCATTTCATCCCACCCGATTCCATCAAGATGCCGATCGCTGCTCCGGTTTCGATCGTGTCGAGTCCGAGCTCGTCGCAGAGGCGATCGAGGTCAGCGACATCCTCCCAGTTCTCGACCGCGCAATTCGCGCCGAGTAGGGCCATCGTTTCGAACTCGAGGGCCGACGTCTTGTAGGTCCCGTCCGGGTTGTGAATCACATTCGAACATTGGACGATGCAGCCGGTCAGGCAGTTGTGCATCCCGCCACCGCGTTCCTCGAAGGTCTCCTTGATCAGATATCCGTCGAGGGTGTCGGCATCCGGGGATTGGCCGGCAATCCGATTCTTGTAGGGCAGGGAGTGGATCGAGTCGGCGAGCTTGACGCCGATTGCGGTACCCTCGGCGAAGAGCTGGTCGCCGTCTCGGTAGGCCTGTCCGATCTGCTTGCAGGCATTGACGAACTCGCGGTGCTCGAAGGCTTTTCGCAGCTTCGCGCGGCCGGGTTCGATCGCGACGAACTTGAGCCCCTTCGAGCCCATGACAGCGCCCATGCCACCGCGGGACGCATGTCGCGCAGGATAGCGATTGTCCTGATCAGTACAGGCGACGGAGGCGCCGCCCAGACGATGTTCGCCAGCGGGACCGCAGCAGATGAACGAGGCGTTCTTCGAATAGCGTTCCGTCAGCCGCTCGCAGGTCGCATAGGTCCAGAGGCCCTTCAGGTCGTCCGCCGAGACGAGGCGAGCCCCTTCGGAGTCGATCTCGAGGCCAAAACGCGCATTCGCGTCCGCGGGTTGGCCGGTCACGACGACCGCTCGAACGCCGAGTTTGGCGAGATGTTGGGCGGGGTTGCCGCCCGCGTTGGCTTCCTTGATTCCACCGGTGAGCGGACTCTTGGCGCCGACCGAGAGCCGACCCGACGTCGGCGCGGAGGTTCCGGTGAGGACGCCACCCGCCAACACGAAGACGTTTTCCGGCCCCAGCGGGTCGCAGGTCGCGTCGCATTCCTCGAGCAGGAGTCGTGAGGTGAGCGATCGGCCGCCGAGCAGTCGCCAGTCTTCGCGGAGCGGTGCGAGCGCAATGCTCCCTTTGCTCATGTCCACGCGTAGCAGATTGATCGATTCCGTCGTCATCGGGATCTCCCCTCCATGAATTGCGGGCCCAACTCAGCCCTGCCGTTCGCGCGCCATTCGGATCAACTCGTCCTCGAATGCGAAATCGAAATCCTGGCTCCGGTCGAGGCCCTCGGACTTGTACCATCGCCAGGTCCGCTCGACCGAGGCCCTGAAGCTAAGCTCCGGTTCCCAGCCGACATGCCGTCTCAGCTTGTCGACCGAGAAGAGTGAGCTTCGATCCCAATGGTGGATATTGGGTGCAATCTGCTGGACGAGCATCGTGAGCATGAATCGGTTCGTCTGGACGTGGTCGGCTGCCGGGCCGCCCGATCGGGTGTCGGCCTTGGTCTGGGTCTCGGGCAGCTTGACCTCGAGTCGTCCATGCCAGAGGTCCTCCATCATCGCCGGTGGAATGAAGATCTTGTTGGGCTCGTGCGCGAGCAGTTCACCGAAGACGTCGACGTAGCCCTCCTGGCTGAAATAATCGCCGCCCGTGAGATTGTAACGCTCACCGAAGGTGATGGGATGACCCAACATCATTCGCAATGCGCGCGCCTGGTCGTCCGCGTGGCCGATCTGCTGGAGCGTTCGGCCGTTGCCCGGGATTAGGCACGGACGATTCTTGATCATGCGTTGGAACATGCGCTGTTCGCGGTCGGGCAGGATATTTCCAGCGCCCATCACCATCGAGAAGGGCACGATCGAACACGGAAAGCGATTCGCCCGCCACTCCCGAATCAGGATGTCCTCGCACAGCAGCTTGTTGCGGCCGTACGCGTTCTGGCGGTCGCCGCGCTCGACCGGGTGGTTCTCGGTGATCGGGAGCAGGTCGGTGGCGGCGTAGATCACCGTGGAGCTGATGAATACATAGTGCGCGATTCGACCGCGAAAAATGTCGATCATCAGCTCGACGTCCGCGGGGAGATAGGCGCTCACGTCGACCACCGCGTCGACATCGACGGCGCCCAACACGTCGCGCATCTGGTCGTGGTCGGTTCGGTCGGCGTAGACCCGCTCGACTCCGGCGGGCAGATCTGCCTTCGTCTTTCCCCGGTTCAGGATCAGGACCTGATGGCCGGTTCGGGCGAGCTCATTCACGAGGGCGAGGCCGTTGAATTGGGTGCCGCCCATCACGAGAACTCTCATCGTCCGCCTTCCTTTGTGCCCGGGCCAGCCGGTGGATGGGGCGACCCTCGAGGGCGAGAGCATACCGCGTGTACCGGATCGGTCGGGATGAATTCGCAGTGGTCAGACGCGTCCCGCGCGGGCATCATTGGCCCTCGTCCCGAGCGAACGGGGCGCAAGAGGAAGGGGAGTGATCATGGCCGATTGGGAGATTCCGACATCAGAGCGGATGGCAGAGATTTTTGAATCCGTGAAGAATTGGGGGCGCTGGGGGGCGGAGGATGAGGCCGGCGCACTCAACCTGATCACCGACAAGGTTCGCCTCGGCGCGGCGCAGGCAGTCCGGCATGGACGAGCGATCAGCTGCGCGCTGAATATCCCCGTCGATCCCGCGCCGGACAATCCACATCCAGCACTGCACATGATGATCATCGGCGGCGACGATTGCCTGATCCCGGAGATCGGTCTCGAGACCACGGCCGATTTCGTCGGGATCGCCTTTCACGGGATGGCGAGTTCGCATCTCGATGCGCTGTGTCACGTTCATAAGCACGGGAAGATGTACAACGGCTTCGCGGGCACCGAGGTGAAGAGCACCGGTGCCAAGAGAAACAGCGTGATGTGCGCGAAGGATGGCATCGTCTCCCGGGGTGTCCTGATCGACATTCCACGATCCCTCGACGTTCCGTGGCTCGAACCCGGGCAGATCATCAATCCCGATCAGCTCGACGCCGCACTCGCCAGCCAGGACGTGGAAGTGTGCGAGGGGGATATCCTGCTCGTCGCGACGGGCCGCGACGCTCGCCGGGACAACCAGGGCGCGTGGAACGCGATGGAGGTCGGCATGGCCGGGCTCCATCCAGAATGCGTTCCGTGGCTCCACGAAAAGGGGATCGCAGTCCTCGGCAGCGACGCGATTTCCGACGTGGTACCGCTACCGACCATCGAGGGTTGGGGAATGCCGATACACGAGTGCACCCTCGTTGCCATGGGTGTTCATCTGCTCGACAACCTCTACCTCGGAGAGCTGATGGCCGGCTGTCGCGAACTCTCGCAGTGGGATTTCCAGTTTTCGGTCCTGCCTTTGCGGATTGAGGGAGGAACAGGATCGCCCGTGAATCCAGTCGCGCTGCTCTGAAAGCCGTCGTCCGGAGTTCGGCGCTCGTGAGAATGTGAGCGCCGCCTAGGCGTAGTGCTTCATTACGGTTTCGGCGAAGAGCTGTGCGGGTGCCCGCGTATCCCGACCGAAGAACTCGATGACGAAGAGACTGACGCCCAGCGCGCGGTGGCGCTCGATTCCTTCCATCACCCGTTCCGGTGAGCCCCATATCCCGTGCTCTTCGAGGGTGCCGCCCATATGGCCGCCGTAGACCTTCTTGGCTTTTTCGAGCGCGGCGAGGCCGCTGGCATCGTCCTCTCCGATGACGACCACGCATTGCTGTGAAATTTCGATCGAGGCTGGATCGCGCCCGGCCTCTTCGCAGCGCTTCCTGAGCGCCTCGATCTTCTTGGGGAGATCGGCCTGGAAGACGGCCATGTTGTTCCAGGTATCGGCGTGGCGCGCGGCGATGCCCATCAGAATCTTCTCGCCACCGCCCCCGATCAAGATCTCCGGCGCCGAAGCCGGCTTCGGTTCACAGACGGCGTCCTTGACCGAGAAGTACCGACCTTCGAAGGTCGCCTTCTCTTCGGTCCACATTCGCTTCATGATCTCGACCATCTCCTCGAGGGCGCGCAGCCGTTCCCTTGTCCCAGGGAATTCACAACCCGTCTGTTCGAATTCCGGCGGGAACCAGCCGGCGCCGAGGCCCGCGATCACTCGACCACTCGCGATCTGGTCGATCGTGGCAATCTGCTTGGCGAGAACAGCGGGGTTGCGGAAAAAGGGCGGAGTGACCAGCGTGCCGAGTTTCGCGCGTTCCGTGATCGCCGCGATCGCGGCGAGCTGCGTCCAGGCTTCCATGATCGGGAGATTGGGGGCGGGCACGCCGTAGAGGTGATCGCAGACCCATAAGGAGTCGTAGCCGAGGCGGTCGAATTCGACCGCTGCGGCCCGGGCTTCCTGCCAGGAGCGCTTGATCTGGGGGAGCGTGACTCCGAATCGAAGGGGGCGGGTCATGGGTTCTCCGTGGCGATCTCTTGTCCGGCTGTTGCGGAACAGCCGGAATGGGCGCTCGAAGATAGCGAGCGATACCCTGACGGGTGATGGGCCTGCACAAGCGACTGACCAAAGAGATCCGAAACGGGCCAACGGGCCCGAAGATCGGCGCATTTTTCGATCTCGACCAGACGCTCCTGGCCGGTTTCTCGGCGACCTCTTTCGTCCGGGAGCGTCTCGTGACCGGTCGCATGACGGGGCGCGAGATCGCCGGCACGTTCTTCGGAGCGCTCTCCTTTGGAGTCGGGCGCCTGGGATTCTCGGGCCTCATGACGGCGACAACGGCAGCCTACCGAGGGCTTGCGGAATCGGTCCTCGTGGAGGTCGGCGAAGAGGTCTTCGTGAAGCACCTCGCGCGACAGATCTATCCGGAATCGCGTGCCCTTGTGGAAGCGCATCAGCGCGCGGGTCACACGGTGGCCATCATCTCTTCGGCGACTCGCTACCAGGTAGCGCCCTTCGCACGCGATCTCGGGATCGAACACGTGATGACGACGGAACTCGAAGTGAAGGACGGCATCTTCACGGGCGAGGTCGTCCGACCGACTTGTTATGGTGAGGGCAAGGCGGTCGCGGCGAACGACATCGCGGAGCGTGTAGGCATCGATCTTCTCGACAGCTACTTCTACACCGACAGCCACGAGGACCTGCCGCTTCTCGAAGCCGTCGGCCGACCCCGCCCCCTCAATCCGAACCGACAGCTCGCGCAGATCGCGAAGGAACGGCATTGGCCGGTGAGGCGCTTTTCGAGTCGCGGTCGGCCGGGCCTGGGGGACCTCGTTCGAACCGGACTGAGCTATGCGAGCGTGGGGCCGGCGCTGGGAGCCGGTGTGCTCGCTGGTCTGGTGAACGGTTCCTATCGCGAGGCATTGAACGTGTCCGGCGCAGTCTGGAGCGATCTTGCGACCTCCCTCGCCGGGATCGATCTGCGAATCGAGGGCGAAGAAAATGCCTGGGCGAGCCGTCCGGCGGTCTTCGTCTTCAACCACCAGAGCGCGCTCGATCCCATCCTCATGCTCAAGATCGTGCGACGCGACATGACCGGCGTCGGCAAGATGGAGATTCGCAAGGACCCGATCCTCGGGCCGATCTTTGCGGCCGCGGGCGTCGTCTTCATCGACCGCGCAAACACCTCGGCGGCAATCGAAGCGCTCGAACCGGCGGTGACGGCCCTCAAACAGGGACGCTCGATCGCGATCGCGCCGGAGGGCACGCGTTCACCCACGCCCCGGCTCGGGAAGTTCAAGAAGGGCGCCTTCCACATGGCGATGCAGGCCGGGGTACCGATCGTAGCGGTCGTGTTCAGGAATGTGCTCGACGCGTTCCCGAAGGACGCGCGGGTGGTCCGCCCCGCGACGATCGAAGCGACGGTCCTGCCCCCGATCGACACGAGTGCGTGGACCCCGGAGACGCTCGACGACGAGGTCCATGCGCTTCGCGCGCGCTATCTCGAGATCCTGCAACAGGACTGAAGTCCGAGCTCCGGAACCCCGTTCTAGATGTCGTAGACCAATCGCCCCTTTTCGTTGCGATGGGCTTCGGCCTGGCCCTCGAGCCGGAGGTGCTCGAGATGGGCGTAGGTTTCACTCTCGGCCATGTCGCCCCAGCTTCGTTCCTTGAAGAGTCGCTTCATGAAGGCATTCACATCCGCCCGGCCGATATCGTTTGCAATCTCCCGGATCTCGTCGAGGCGCTCGTAGTGGTGTTCCTTGATCGACTGGGCGCGGCCCTTCAGGTCGTCGAACGGATGACCATGCGCGGGAAGGGCGAGGTCGACGCCTCCGATTTCGCCGACGCGATCCAACGAATAGAAGAACGACTTGAGAGGGTCCGACAGGTAGGAGACGCCGCCGATATGCGGTGTGATCGTCGGAAGCACGTGATCACCCGACATGAAGGCGCCGGTTTCGGGGTCATGCAGGCAGATATGGTCCGCAGTGTGGCCGGGGGTGTGCTGGACGAACCACTCGCGGCCCGCGAGTTTGAGAACGTCACCGTGTTCGACATGATGAGTGATCGGCGGCAGGAATTTGGAGCGGCCGAGCGTCGCGAAGGAGAGCCAGCGCAAGCTCTCCCGAATCTTGGCTCGATCCGCTGGCCCCTTCCAGGGAGCTGGGGTGGTAATTCGTCTGAGTGCGCCAAAGATTCGGGTCAGGGGATTCCGGGAACGGCGGCGATCGCGTTCGAGCAATTCCATATGGGCGACGAGATCGTCGACGGACGCCTCCGAGTGGTGATCATCGGGCCCGTGGACGTGGGCGTCGGGGCCCGTGTGTCGCTTGTGACTCCCGGAGGGTCCCCCGAAATGGAAGGCGCGATGCGCCACGATCCGCGCGCCTGATTCCTGATGCAGCCGTACGGCCCCGCCGAAATGATCCGGATGGGAATGCGTGATGAAGACAGTGTGGACGTCCTTCGGCTTGAGATCGGCCTGCGCGAGCCGGCTTACGATCGCGCTCCAGGAATCCTCGCCGGGAAGGCCCGGATCGATCACGGCGGCGCCGTCGTTGTCGATCAGGGCGTACATGTTGACGTGCCCGAGGCCCGGGATCCGGATCGGCAGCTGCATGCGAAGGATATCCTTCGCGACTTCGCTGATCTCTTCCTGGGCGTCTTCTTGTTCTTGTCGTTTGGGCTTGCTCATCGCGCCCGACTGTAGTCCAGATGACGTTGCCGCGGAGCGACCGTGAACGGCCCCGCGCAGAAAACGGGAATGCAGGTTGCGCGATCTACGACACGAGCTCTTCGAAATTATCGCGCATGATTCGCTTGGTCGCGACGTCTCCGAGTCCGTCGAGCTCCTCGACGAACGCCATCGGTTCGGCGAGACCCTCCGGATGCGGATAATCCGATCCGTTGAGAACACGCTCGGCACCGATGGTGTGGACGAGGCGTGCGACATCGTCCTCGTAGAAGGGCGCGACCCAGACGTTCTGCCGAAAGG
>JAPYTP010000015.1:19053-50154 GCA_029941885.1 Myxococcota bacterium | reverse complement strand
GGCGCGACCCAACCCGGGTGGGGCCAGTGGACGCCCTGGGCTCCTCCGGCGGGATAGAGGGCCAGCCACCGGTCGAGACGCGTGAGCAGATCCAACGTGCGTTCGGGCTCTCGGGCGGCCAGATCGTTCTGCTCCGTGGGGTCGGCCTCGACATCGAAGAGCATGACGCTGGGCACATCCCCCTCGTGGCCGAGCGCCCGGATGATCTTCCAGCGTTCGAAGCGCAGGGCTTCCTGACGCCCGACGACGCCGTTGACGCCAAAGAAGATCTCTCCTGGAGCGACTGGCGCAGCCCCCTGTATCTGGGCCCAACGATTCACACCGTCGAATGGCAATGCATTCCGTGCCACCAACCCCGTCGCCGCCATGAGGGTCGGAAACACGTCCAGTGCCGTAATGGTCTGGCTGACACGCCGCCCACCTTCGAGTCCAGCGGGCCAGCGCACCGCCGCCGGCACCCGGATACCTCCCTCGAAGACGGTCGATTTTTCTCCGCGAAGCGGCGCGTTGTTGGCGCCGAGCGATACGTGTCCGCCGTTGTCCGAGAGAAAGAGAACGAGCGTGTCCTCTGCGATGCCCGCCGTCTCGAGAGCCGCGAGAATCTTTCCAATGGCGACGTCCATGCTGTGGACCATCGCAGCGAAGACGGCGCGTGGGGCGTCTCCGCTCGGATCGAGGATACCAGCAGCCTCCTCGACGGGAACCTCGAGTCGGGTGGCCACGCCCTCGATGAACTCCGCGTGGGCGCGAAGGTTCGGTTCACTCGAGATCGTCGCATAACGACTTACGAGCCCCGCTGGCGCCTGCAGGGGGCTATGCGGAGCGTTGAAGGGGACGTAGAGAAAGAGCGGCTTCTCGGGGTCGCGCTCGGCGATGACTCGGACGGCTTCTCTCGCCAGGAGATCCGTGCTGTAGCCCTGCTCTCGGAGACTCTCGCCGTTTCGCTGCCAGTCGAGGCCACCATATCGCGAGTGCTCGTAGTAGTCGATCGCGCCGAGTAGGTGGCCATAGAAGTGATCGAATCCACGACGATTCGGGGTCTGCTTCACGTGGTTGTGACCGAGATGCCATTTCCCGACGATGGTCGTCTGATAGCCGGCAGAACGCAGAGACTCGGACACGAGGTGCTCGTCGAGGGGAAGGCCAAAATAGTCCCAGGGGCGTGCCACACCGAAAACGAGACCCGCGCGCAACGGAGAGCGGCCGGTCAGCAGCGCTGCGCGGGTCGGCGTACAGATCGGTTGCACATAGAACCGATCGAGTTCGACCCCCTCGCGCGCGAGCCGATCGATGTTGGGTGTTTCGATCGGAGCCCCGTGGTAACCGACGTCATTCCAGCCGAGATCGTCGGCCAACACGATGACGATATTGGGTGGGCCGGAGCCGCTCGCCCCGGTGGGCCATGCGAGCCCGAGTGCCAGACACGTTCGAAAGATCCAGTGCCACTGCCCCACTCCACCCCTCCGGTTGTCCCGGACTCTAGCCCGGCCCCACGCGAGTCGGCGTCGTGTGGAGGACATGTCCGTTGGGCTCGCTGAGCCCCGGCGCGGCTCAGCGCCGTTCGGCACAAAAGAAATATTGTCCCATCGAGAAATGGAATTCTCCGCTCTCCCGAAGTGCTTCCTGGTCCCCAGCCCAGGCTGTAGCCTCCTCCTCACTGATTCCCCGACGGCCCACCGCAAAGTTTCCGATCGCCCCGACGAGCATCGCCGAGTAGCCGGTCCGATCCTCGGCGCGCTCGATGATCGAATGTCGCTCGATTCGATCCACGGCAAGCCCGACATCGGCGAGCCGCCGGCCCAAGGTCCGCGGAAGCGCCGGATGAGCCAGATGTTCCTCCCAGGCCGAGAACATGCGATCCATGCGTGCCTCGTCGCTCGAATGCCAGGCGACGGCTCGCCAGTCGCTCGCGAGCAGAACCACCCGGCCGCCGGGCCGAAGGACTCGCACGATCTCCGCCAGCGCACGATCGACTTCCGCAACGTATTCGAGCACCTGGGTCGAAACCACGAGATCGAATCGGCCATCCTCGCCGCCGAGCGCAATCGCGTCGCCCTCCTCGATTCGAGCCTGCGGCCACACCGCACAGCGTTCGCTGGCGAGGGAAAGCATCGCCTCACTCTGATCGATCCCGAGCACCGAGCCGTCCTCGCCGACTCCCGCGGCCAGGTCGGCCGTCAGGAAACCCGGCCCGCTGCCGACGTCCAGCACGTCCTCACCGAGCTTTGGCGCCGCCAGTGCGAGAGCGTGCGCGCGGCGCAGCACCATCGCCGGCCGCGTGTACTGCTTCTCCAGCCGGGACGACATTTCTCGATCGAAGGCGAGTCCGGTGCTCATGCTCTCTCCTGTCCACGAGCGTTCGCCGGACGCCACTCGAGATTCATCGGGAGGGCCCGATTCGACATCCGTGATCGGGTAGCACACGCATCAGATCTCATGGTTGAACGGCATCGGGCTCCGGCCCCGAAAGGCTTCGAGGAGCGTGTCGATCGCCTCACGGTCCTCCGCGGTCAATTTCCAATCGATCGCATTCGCGTTGCGTTCGAGCTGATCCGCGCTGCTCGCCCCGACCAGAACGGTCGAGACACCGGGCTGCCCCGATAGCCAGGACATCGCCAGTTCGAGGAGCGAATGCCCGCGCGCCTCCGCGAATTCCGTCAGAGCTTCGACCTTCGCAAAATTGTCGGCGGACGCGATTCGAGCGTAGTAGTCGACGTCGGCGAATCGGGAGCCCCTTGGATAGGCGCGGTCCCGCGTGTATTTACCGGTCAGAAGGCCCGATGCGATCGGATAGAAGGGCATGATCCCGACGTCATAGTGTCGGCAGGCCGATACGACCTCATCCTCCACGTGGCGCGCCAACAGGTTCCACTCCATCTGGCAGCCGATGAACCGGGGGGAGGCCAGCCTCTCGGCCGTGTGACTTGCCTCAGCGATCTGCCAACCCATGAAATTGGAGATCCCGATATATCGCACCTTGCCCTCTGCAACCAGTTCGCCGAGCGCGAGCAGCGTCTCTTCGATGGGCGTGTCCGAATCCGGGTGATGCATCGCGTAGAGGTCGATACATTCGACTCCCAACCGTCGCAAGCTTCCCTCGCACGCTGCGAGGACATGCGATCGCGATCCGTCCGCGCGGTAGCGCTGGCTCCCGCCTGTAAACTTGGTCGCAACGACGACCTCGTCTCGATGCCCGCGAAGCGCACGACCGAGAATTTCTTCGGACCGACCCTGGTTGTAGTTGTCTCCGGTATCGAAGAAGCGGATCCCCTCGTCGAGGGCCTTCGCAACGACGGTTCGGGTCTTCGACTCCTCGAGACGGCCCCCGAAATCGACCGTCCCCAGCCCGATCGCCGATACGGCGAGATCCGAATTTCCAACTCGTCGGGTTTCCAATCCCAGGTCCTCCGCAGTCCCGACGCCGTTTCAGTCTTCCCATGCTCCGCGGGCCAGATCGATCGGATCTCGTCCGAGCAGCGAAGCCGCCGATTCGAACATCCGCCGATGCGCCTCCTGCGCGGGGCTGAAGTCGACGTTGCGAATCACTTCCGCGCTTTTCGGCAGCGACATCGCGGGGTAACTGCTCCCATAGAGGACCTGCCCTTCGAGACCAGCGCGAACGGCGGCGAAGAAGCCGTCCTGCTCGGGCATGTGCGGATAGAGATCCGGCATCACGTAGACGTTCGGACACATCAGAGCCACCGCGCAGATCTGGGTCACCCAGGGCCAACAACCGTGCGCGACGATGATCGACAGGTCGGGATATTTCAACGCGACCCGCTGAATTCGAACGGGGTCGATATAGGAGAGATCCGGCGAGAGCAGGAAGCTGCCGTTGAGACTGACCAGCAGGCCCTCCCCGCGACACAACTCGTAGAGGATATCCAGGCCCGGATCGTCATTGTGAATGGGCGGACTCGCCATGCCGTTATCGAGCGCGACCCCCACGAATCCGCGCGCACGGAATCCCGCGATCTCGCTCACCGCAGCGGGAATATCGCTGGTATCGACTCCGCCAAAGCCAGCGAAACGATCGGGATGGTCCGCGACCAGTTGTGCGACGTGAGCGTTCTCCACCCCGGCACGACCCGTAACGACCGCAAAGACGACGCCCTTCATTTCCCCTCGGCCACGCCGGCACCATCCTGATCTTTCACCACGCCTAACGCCAGGGAGGCGGACGATCCCAGGTGTCCCAATAGGTGGTCTCGGCGGTCGGCCGGCGTGGGGTCGTGCCGAATTTTCCACGTGGATAGCCGAGGGGAATGCAACCGTAGAACTGGGCACGGTCCGGGATCTCGAACATTTCGAAGACTCGCGGCAGGACGACATCGTGCAACGTCGTGAGCGTCGAACCAATACCGAGCGCGCGCGCAGCCAGCAGCAGATTCTGGACCGCGGGCAGCACAGAGTGGCCCAGATCGGCGGAAACCACTGCGAACGCGAGCACGATCACCGGAGCCTCCCCGATCTCATCGGCGAGCTGCGCGGCGGAACGAAAGGTCTTCTCCGACTTCGGGATATCTTCGATCGTGGTCCAGCCCGGACCCTCCCGCCGCTTGGCCCACCACGCTTCCTTGTACAATTTGCCGAATGCGCGAATGCGAGCCGGATCCCGAATCACGAGGAAACGTGCGAGTTGTAGGTTCCCGCCGTTGGGTGCCTTGGACGCCGCGTCGAGGAGGATCTTCAGCTGCTCGTCCGAGATCTGGTCGGGCTTGAATTTGCGGATCGCGCGCTGGGTAAACAGCGCTTCGCCGATCGGAAGATCGAGCAGATCGGGAGGCAGCAGGCGCACTTCGTCTGACATCCGAGAAGGCTAGCAGCCCTCGCGGTCAGCCCCCCTCCGACGAACGAATATTGGCGTTGAACTCACGGGAATCTGATTCGTCGCCCACCGATACCTCGAGGCCCGGCTGCTTCCAACTCGCCTGGGTATGGGTCGTATAGCCAATGCGGCTGATCCGCCAGCCGTCCGCAAGCTTGCGGTACTCGTCTTCGTAGAACGAGTCCTGCCGACCGACACGTCCCTCGCCGCGATCCACGATCGGAGCGTGCAGTGTCCAGCGTCCGCGGGCCTCCGTGTCGCCCAAGATCTCGATCTCCGGGTGATGACCTAGATGCAGGGCAAAACGCCCGCCCGCCGTGAGTCCCTCCAGGCTCTCCGAGAGGAAGCGCATGACCTCGTCAACGCCAGAAAAGCAATAGTGCCCACTCTCGTAGTGGGTCTCCACGTCCTCGGTAAAACAGTCGCGCAGCGCGTCCCACTCCTTGTGATCGAGCAGCCGGAAGTAGCGATGCTTGAGTTGCATGATCGCGTGGATATCTTCGAGCGTTCGCACCCGGGTTTCGAGATTCTCGAGCGTAGTCATCATTCCTCTCCTCTTTTTTCCGCGTCCGCCCAGGCGGCCGCGATCAAGGCACTCAGGCGAAATCCGTGATCGGCGGCCCCACTCTTTCGGCGTGTTTCGCGAGCAGATCCGCGTCGAATCCGTAGACGCGGATGGCGTTCTCCCCCAGCATCGCTCGCAGCTCCGCCGGCGGAACACCGTCGAAAGTCGTATGCAGAGCGGCCTGCGTGTCGGGCCATGTCCCCTCATCGTGCGGGAAATCGGATCCCCACAGAATCGTTGGGACCCCAATCCGTAGGCGGACCTCACACTCTTCTCGACTCATGAAGGAGGCGCCCACATGACATTGGCGCGCCCAATAATCGGAGGGCTTCATGCGGAGCCCCTCGGTCAGCGTGAGGCTCGAGACCGTTCCCTCGTACTGCATGTCGAGTCGATGCAGGAGCGGCGGGATCCAATCTGCGAATTGTTCGGTGAACACGAGGCGCAGGTTGGGATGACGTTCGAGCACGCCCGACCACAGCAGATGCCAGAAGAGCCGATGAGCAAACCACACGACCTCCGTAAAAAAGATCGACCGGGAACCCGGAAGATCTCCGAGTTCGAGTCCCTCTCCGCCGTGAGTGTGGATCGGCATCTCGAGTGACTCGCAAACCGACCACAAGGGCTCGTAGCGCGGATCGTGCCAGCCGTAACCCGAGAGCGGCTGACTGCGGAGGATCACCCCGCGTAGTCCCGCTCGCTTCGCCCACTCCACCTCGGCTACCGCGGCGGCCACGTCGTCGACGATCCCGATCAGCGCGAGGCCCGCATGCCGCTCGGGCGCAGGAGAACCTTCACAGAAATCGGCGAGCCACCGGTTGTACGCCCGGCAGCCGGCAGCGGCAGCCAACGGGTCTTCGGGGTCGAGGGGGTGGCCAAAGAAATTGTAGAAAGGGGGTGCGGCGCGGCCCGCCGGTTGCGGGAAGAGTACCTCCCCAGCGATTCCATCCGCGTCGAGCACTTCGAGACGGCGATCCGCGGTCCAGCGGGAGGTCAGCGCAGCGTGTTCCTCGTCCGTATCGGGGGACATCGGGCCGGTGCCAATGACCTCCGCCGCGCGCCGTTCCAATCGGTCCGGGTCTCTGCGGGCAGCGTCGTAGGAGGCCCGGTAGCCGGCATCGAGGTATTCGCGATAGTCGGCCGGGGGGGCCCCGGCATGGCAGTCACACGATACGATCGTGAGCGAGGCGGCTTCTTGCATCAGGACGTCACCCTTCGAGATTCACGAGCGCATTGCGCCCAATTGTACGGCCGCCGCCCCGGAGAGCAGCGCCACGTCCGCCCCGATCGCGATGACTCGGAAGCCTTCCTCGCGCCAGGTCTGGGCGAATTCGACACCTCCCGCAAACAGACCCGCCGGCTTGTCCGCCTTCGCGCAGGCCTCCCCCACGCGCCGAATCGCAGCGACGACATCGGGGTGGTCGAGGGCGCCGGGATGGCCGAGGCTGGCGGAGAGATCGAAGGGGCCGACCACCGCGCAATCGACGCCATCGACCGCAAGAATCTCGTGGATCTCCTCGACCGAATCAGCGTGCTCGATCTGGGGCATCACGGCGATGCGCTCGTGGGCGTTCGCGAGGTAGTCGAGCATCCCGGCACCGTAGCTCTGCGCGCGGCCGATCCCCGCGCTGCGTGTTCCTCGCGGCGGATAGCGACAGGCACTCACCGCGGCCCGCGCTTCGTCAGCCGAATTCACGTGGGGCACGATGACACCGGCCGGGCCGAGGTCCAACACGCGCTTGAGCCAGACTTCGTCATTCGCGGGCACGCGGACGATCGGTGCACATTCGGATCCGGTCGCGATGATGAGCGACTGAACGGTCGCGAGGTCGAGCGGACCGTGCTCCATGTCGATCCAGAGCCAGTCGTAGCCCGCGACGGCCAGCGCCTCAGCGGCCTGGGGCGTGGCGAGCGTGACGACCGTGCCCAGGAGGGGTTCGTTGGCCAGGAGGCGATCTCGAAAGAACTGCGTCATGCACCCTACGATGGCAGGCCTTGCGCGCCGGCGCTGCGACGAAATTCGTGGGGTCCATTGACCGCGATCCACGGTGTGTGATCGTGCAGACAACGAGACTCTGGGGACGTCAATGGAATCAGGGCCAGGGAGAATCCGAATGAATCGCGTCGAATATCAGAAGAGACTCGAGGCGGCGATTCCCTCCATCGCGGCGCGCGCGGAGGAGGCCGAAGAGCTCCGAAAAATCCCAGCTGAGACGATCGAGGAATTACGCGAGTCTGGACTGCTGAAGGCCCTGCAACCCCAGCGTTATGGGGGCTTCGAGCTCGACCCGATCGACCTCTATCGTGCGTCCGCACGCATCGGCGAGGTCTGCGGCTCGACGGCATGGGTCTTCGGGATCCTCGGTGTCCACCCCTGGCAACTGGGCCTCTTTCCCGACCGGGCCCAGGCCGAGGTCTGGCGCGATGATGACACGGTGCTCGTGTCCTCGACCTATGCGCCGGTTGGACAGGTGACCCGCGGCGACGGCGGCTATCGCCTGTCGGGCCAGTGGCCCTGGTCGAGCGGAGCCGATCACTGCGATTGGGTGATGCTCGGCGGGGTCGAGATGAGCGATCCGACCAAGCCCGATATGCGAACCTTTCTGCTCCCGCGCAGCGACTACCAGATCGTAGACACCTGGCATTCGGTCGGACTCAAGGGGACCGGTACCAACGACATCCTCGTCGAAGATGCCTTCATCCCCGATCACCGCACACTCTCCTTCGAGGACACGTCCCGTTGCGATTGCCCCGGGAATGCGGTGAACCCCCACCCGATCTATCGCTTGCCCTTCGCCTCGGTCTTCTCGTCGGCGATCGCCGCGGCGGCAATGGGCATCGCCCGAGGCGGTCTCGAACGCTATCGAACGGTGCTCCTTGAGCGCTTCAAGATTGCCTATGGCGAGGCGGCACGAGAAGATCCCCACGCGCAGGTCAAACTTGCCCAGGCGACATCGATCCTCGATGCCGGCTGGCTTCAGCTCGAGCGCAACATCACGGAACTCACCGAATCGGTAGTACGGGGTGAACCGGCCGAAACCCTACCTCGAGCCCGACTCCGGCACGACCAGGCCTACGCAGTCACACGCGCCATCGAGACGATCAATCTCTGCTTCGATGCCAGCGGCGGAGCGGCGCTGCGGACCCACGATCCGCTACAGCGTTTCTGGCGGGATCTCAATGCGGCTCGACACCACGCGATCAACGAATACGAACGCGCGGCGATACTCTACGGCCAGGCCCTGCTCGGCATCGATGTCGCGATGCAGCCCATGCTCTAACGAAAGAGCCTCTCTTTTCGATACCCAGACCCCCTCGCGGGAGAAATCGGGAGCAGCCCTTGACCCAACTGACCTTCGACAGCACCAGCCACACCGCCAAAGCGGGCGCAATCTCGCTCCATTTCAACGAGGCCGGCCCGAGCGATGGCGACACCCTCGTTTTTCTACACGGAGGCGGCCCCGGTGCCTCGAGCTGGAGCAACTTCAAACAGAACCTGCCCTCTTTCGTCGACGACTATCACTGTCTGCTCGTGGACATGCCGGGCTTTGGCCTCTCGGACAAGCCCGAAATTCCAAAGCAATTCTTCGAGTATGCGGGAGACTCCATCGTCGCATTGCTCGACGAACTGGGAATCGACAAGGCTCACCTGGTGGGCAATTCACTGGGCGGAGGGGCATCCCTTCGAACGGCCCTCGATCATCCGGACCGGGTCGGCAAGCTGGTGCTGATGGGACCCGGTGGAGCGTTCAAACCCGTCTTCACGCCGGTGCCGGCAGAGGGAATCAAGCTCCTCGGCAAGGTGGTCGCTCCCCCTGGCCCCTCTCGGGAGAAGGTCGAAGCCTTCCTCCGGGTGATGGTCTACGACCAGAGTTTCATCACGGAGGAGCTGATCGAAGAACGTCTGCAAGCCGCCATGAATCCCGAGAATCAACAGGGCCTGATCCGATGCATGTCGACCTTCGCCCCGCCAAGGGCCGGCGAGTTGTGGCGAGACCTCGATCGCATCCCCCACAAGACCTTGATGATCTGGGGTCGGGACGATCGCACCCTGCCGCTCGACGGAGCATTGCTGGCCCTTCAAGAGCTACCGGACGCGCAGCTCCACGTCTTTCCGCGTTGCGCCCATTGGGCTCAGCTCGAGCACCAGGCCGCCTTCGATCGACTCGTGCTCGACTTCCTGGGAAACGACTGAATGCCGATCTCGGACTCGGAGCGGAATGCGATCGCCAAGGCCCTCGCCGAGGCCGAGCGAACGGCGACGCCCATCGATCCCCTCATCGAGCGCTGGCCTCTACTCGACGTGCGTGATGCCTACCGGATCCAATGCGCGAACATCGCGACTCGTGTTGCGGACGGCGGAATTATTCGCGGCCACAAGGTGGGCCTCTCGTCGCGGGCCATGCAGGAGATGATGGGCGTCAGCGAGTGCGACTACGGCCACCTGATGGACGACATGTTCGTCTTCGAGGGCGACACTCTCGATACAATCGGCCTCTGCGTACCCCGGGTCGAGGTTGAGGTCGCCTTCGTGCTGGGTCGCCCGCTCCCTGGCCGATCCTGCCATGTGGCCGACGTCTTGCGCGCGACGGAATTCGTCCTGCCCGCTCTCGAGATCATCGACAGTCGCATCCGGGACTGGAAGATCGGTCTGGTGGACACCATCGCGGACAACGCGTCGTCGTGTCGCGTCGTACTCGGCGGAAATCCGACTCGTCTGACCGATCTCGACGACCTCAGGGAGATCGAAGCTCGACTCGAAATCGATGGGGGCGAGGTCGCTCGGGGCCGTGCCGATGCGGTACTGGGGAACCCGGCGAGCGCCGTCGCCTGGTTGGCCCGAAAACTCGACGAGTTCTCCGTGAGCCTGGGCGAGGGTGATGTCATCTTGCCCGGATCGTGTACCCGGGCTTTCGATGCAAAGCCCGGATCCGCGGTGCGGGCAGAGTTCGACGTCTTGGGATCCGTCGAAGTGAATTTTTCATGAGCGGGACCTGGAGGGTTGCCGCGGCGGGGATTCGGAGAGCGAAACTGCGTGTCTACGCGGACCGCGCCTTCGCCCCAGGGAGCGGTAGGCGAGTGTTTCCTTCGATCGCCAGGCTCCATTCGGTGTGGTTGCGGCGCTCGGCGATCAGCCACTGACCGTCGCGATGACGGAAGACATCGTCGTAGAGTAGACCCAGCGCTACTTGCGACTCCTCGCCTGCGCCTCCCCGATGATGTTGAAGCACGTTGATGCACCAGGTCTGACAGACCGCGGTATGGCCGTCGTCGGACAGGCGGACGATCGCCGGACCAAAATAGTGTGACAGCGCGAAGAGCGCAGGCGTGACTCGCTCGAGCCAGGCAATCCCCTCCTCCCGTGTGCGCGTGGGCTCGTCACCGTAGGTGATCGTCGCGTCGGAATGAAAACAGCTTCGGATTCTCTCGAAGTCGCGTTCGTCGACGCCGCGACCATAGTCACCGATGACTCTCTGGATCGCCTGTTCCGCGACCATCTGTCGCCAGACGACCGGATCAAAGTCGGGAAGCTCTTCTTGCATATCGGGAACCCTCCAGATCGGAGCGTTATAGTAGTGGACCACGCGTCACGTCGGAGCGCTCGATGATCGACTACTACGGATACATTACGACCATGAGTTGGCGCGCGATCATCGCGCTCGAGGAGCTCGAGCTTCCCTACCGGGCCCATTCCATCGTGCTGGGCAAGGGCGAGCAAAGGAGCCCGGATCATCTCGCACGCAACCCGTTCGGCAGGGTCCCCGTCATCGTCGATCACGACCCCTCTGGTCGCGACGGGGATGGGGGTCGCGCGAACGAGCCCGTCAGCGTCTTCGAATCCGGGGCGATTCTTCTCTATCTCGCCGACAAGACGGGCCGGCTGAAGCCGAGCGATCCGAGTGAATCCGCCGATTTCTACAAATGGTTCTTCTGGGTCGTGACCGGGTATGGCGCGGCCCTCGGCCAATCCTCCGAATTCAATGAGGAGAAGCGCTTTCGGCTCTTCTCTTCCGGTGCCAAATACGAGCAAGCACTCTACGCGAGGTTCTGCGACTCGAGTCGCGCCGCCCACGCGGAACTCGATCGCCATCTCGCCGATCGTGACTACATCTGCGGCGACTACTCGATGGCTGACATCGCGGCTCTCGGCTCGACTGTGCCCTATAGACTGCATGGCGTCGCGGACCTCTCGGTCTACCCTCACCTGTCGCGCTGGTACGAACATCTGCGAGCGCGGCCGGCCGTCCAACGCGCGCTGGCAGTGGACCGCGAATCGGGTTCCGTCCTGCCCGAGTACTATCGCGAAGCGCTTTTCGATGAGGCGTGAGCTCGATCGGACATGGCGGCGGGGAGGCCACGACGAATGAAGCTCGAGGGAAGCAGGGCGATCGTCACCGGAGCCGCACGAGGGATCGGACGGGGGATCGCCCTGGAACTCGCACGCACCGGCTGTGACGTCATTGTCGGAGATCTCCTCGATCGGCCAGAGATCGCGGAAGCCGCTTCCGAGACCGTTTCGGCGATCGAGGCACTCGGACGTCGGGCGCTCTCGATCCGATGCGACGTCAGCGTCGAGACCGACTGCGAAGCTCTCGTTCGAGCGGCGCTCGAAGAGTTCGGCGGCCTCGACATCCTCGTTTGCAATGCGGGAATCATGCAGATTGGGGGCGTCAGCGACATCACCAGCGAGCAGTGGCGACGCGTCCTCGATGTGAACCTGACGGGCACCTTTCAGTGCTGCCGGGCGGCGCTTCCGAGCATGCTCGAACAGGCCCGCGGCATCATCGTGAACGTCGCCTCGACGACCGGACTCCGAACCGGCGGCGAGCGGGTCGCCTACTCCTCGAGCAAGTTCGGCGTCGTCGGCCTCAGCCAGGCCCTCGCCTCCGAGGTGGCACCCAAGGGGGTCCGTGTCAACTGCGTCTGTCCCGCCTTCGTGCGCAGCGATATGTCGGTTGGCGAGATGATGCTGCACGCCGGCATCGAAGATCCTGTCGAGGCCGATGCCGCCTGGACGAGAGTCGGGGAGAAGACTGGACCCCTCGGCCGATCCGTCGAGCCCTCGGACATTGGACGCGCCGTGGTCTGGCTCTGCGAATCGGACATGGTGGTCGGAATCGCGTTGCCCGTCACCGGCGGAAGCGGGCTACCCGGACTGGCCTAGCAACATCGCTCGTCCGAGACGGCCCGCGACCCGCGCGGCGTCCATCCGGCGTCTAGCCCTCGAGCACGAAGCTCTGCGGGTCCACGCCCAGCGATACGCGACCGATCTCGGCGTAGCCGCTCTCACGCACGAGCAGGTGATTGGCCGCGACCGCCTGATCTCGAAACGCTCGTTCGAGGGGGTGCGGCCTGTAGAAAGCAGTCGATCCGGCCAGAGCGTGCATCGACTCTGTCACCTCTTGCGCCACGTGAAAGCCATGCAGGTTGCATTGCCTAAAACGACTGCGCAGATCGAGAGAAAGTTCGTCTCCCCGAAGAATCGTCTGCCACAGTTCGTCGACGGTCTCGACAAGGAATGCCCGCGCAGCATTCCATGTCGTCTCCGCCCGACCGAGGCGCATCTGGAGCAGCGCGTCGTCTCGAATCAGGTTCTTGGTGCCGTACGCAAATTTTTCGTTCGCGATCGCGCAGACTTCGTCGATCGCACGGCGGGCGATGCCCATTGGGACGCCCGCGACGTTGCACATGATCATCATCCAGTAGGCGTAAAGCGGGCCCAGCGGCTCCCCTTCTTCGACACCGCCCATGGCAACTCCCACCACCCGTCTCGCGGGAACGAATACGTCGTGGACCTCGATATCGTTGCTGCTGCTTCCGCACAGCCCGGTCGTGTGCCAATTATTCATGATCTCGACCTCTTCGATCGGCAGTACGGCGGTTCGCATCTCCGGTCGACCGTCCTCTCCCGTCACCGGCTGGCCGTTCTGCGTGACGATGCAGGCGCCTTTGAACCAGGTCGAGTGCTTGCAGCAACTCGCGAAGGCCCAACGGCCCTTCACGCGATAGCCGCCCTCGACGCGCTCGGCCTGACCCGATGGAGCGGAGACACCGCAGGAGAGCAGGTCGGGATCCGGAAAGAGTTCCCTCGCCAACTCGAGGGGAATCCGGCCGGCGAAATAGCCTGCATCGGAGCCGATCATGGCGACCCAGCCCGCCGCGCCGTCCGCAATCGAAAGTGCCTCGATCACCTCGTATTGCGTAACCGGATCGGCTTCGAGGCCACCCAGGGCGACCGGCATCGTCATGCGAAATGCGCCGGCCTGCTGCATCGCGCGGACGACTCGGGGCGTAACGCTGCACGCCCTCTCGCCCTCTTCCGCGTCCTCGATCAGGATCGGGGCGATCTCGCGAGCGGCCGTCAGCAATTCCTCCGTGCGCTCGGGAGCTTTCGACAATTCCGCGACCTTTCCTGCTTGTCCTGTCGAAACGGCCATCGCGATCTCCTGCTGGGAATGGAGATCGGATCCTAGCAGCCCAGAAAGGGAGTATTCTCACCGACGGCGATTCCGCATGATGAATCGTCGTGATCGCGCGAGGGCGCCGTCGAGGTGCGGTCAGGCGAAGCAGTGTCTGAATTTGACTAACATTCTCCGATGATCGGTGCGCTTTCGATCTTCACGTGCAGTGCCTCGAAGCCGTAGGTGCCCGGATGGAGCGTGCGCCGCGGACGTTCTGCCAGGCGGAGGGAACTCGTTCGCGCGAGCATGATTCGAAATGCGCGGCGTCCTTCGAGCAAGGCGAGATTTCGGCCGATGCATGCGTGGGGTCCGACCGCAAAGGAGAGATCTGCTGTCTCGCCGCGATCGAGTCGCAACTCGTCAGCGGCGTCGAATCGAATCGGGTCCCGATTCGCCGACCCGAGGATCAGTTTCAATTGCGCATTTGCCGGGATCCGTTGTCCGCCCAGCTCGACCGCGCGCGTCGCGCGCCGATCGGTCCACTGGACCGGTGACCACAGCCGCAGCACCTCGGAGGCAAATGCGTCCACCGAGTCGGGGTTCGCCTTCAGTTCAGCATAGAGTTCGGGCCGCTCGCACAGGATCCGGACTCCGTTCGCGAGAAAGGTCGAGGTCGTGTCGACTCCCGCCACGATCAGCGCGAGTCCCTGCAACAACATCTCGACCTCGCTCGCTCGTGCGACACCGTCGGCGCCTGGCTCCATGGCCTCGATCAGCATGTCGAGAACGTTGCCTCGGGGCGCGCTGCGCTGTGCCCGAACGATCCCACCGAGGAACGCCACGAATTCGACCAGACCTCGACAACCCTCGAGTCGACGAAGCGTGAGCGCCGCTCCCCGTTCCTGCGGTCCACGGAAGATCATCCCCAGGAGTTCGCTGCCGAGCCGCGGCCCCATCGCCGCACCGATACGAATGGCACAGCCGGCCCTTTCCCAGCCCCTTCTCCCCAGTGACGCTGCGCGCTCCCCAGGCTCCGGCTGCGCGAAGAAGACGCTCAACAGGTCGAGTGCCCAGCGACCGAGATCCGATTGACGCTCGGGCGGAACACCGAGAATTTCCGCGATCGCCGAAACGGGAATCGGCTGACACCAGGCCGGCAGGAGATTCCCACCACCCTGCTCGAGCAAGCGATCGAGGCTCGAGGTCGCGACGCGTTCGATTCCAGGGGCGAGTACGGCGATGGCTCGTGGCGTAAAGGCGGCGGCCATCACCGCACGCAGCCGATCGTGGGACGCGCCATCACGGTGAACCATCATGGCAGGCGTCACATCCGGAATCATCGACGAAGAGAACGTCTCGGGGTCTGCGAGTACAGCGCGGACATCATCGTACCGGCTGAGCACGAAGACCCGATCCCAGCCGGGCGGCCGATAGAGGGGCGCCTCTTCCCGAAGACGCGCATAGCCCGCCCAAGGCTCCGTTTGACGAGCGAGTTCTTCGAGGGTGGGAAGTGCAGTCGGCATGGGGCTCTCGGTGAGACCGTAGCCGTGCTCCGAGCCGATCGGTATGCTCGCGAGCGTTCGGGCGCAGCGTGATGGGCAATGCGTCCTCGATGCATCCAGACACGACACCAAGACGCGAGAACCAAAGAGCGGGCGGATCCAGTGGAACCAATCCAGGGCGTGACCTCCGTTCATCCGATTGTCGATCTCGGGTTGTGGCTGCGGTTCCTGTCGGGTTCCGCGGTCGTCCTCTGGCTACCCGGATATCTCCTCGCGGGCCGACACCTTCGGTTCCGACCCCCGCCGACCCGATGGATCCTCTCCCTCTCGCTGGGGCTCTTCCTTCTGCCCCTCTGGGCTCAGGCGACGAGTCTCTTCGGATTCGGAATCCGCCCGGTCCAGTATCTCCCGACCATCCTGATCGCAACCGCAGCCTTCGGCACGACGGAAGCGGCGCGGCGCCTCGGTCGCGCGATCGACGCCGACGAGCCGAATGCGTCCGAACGGAACGGTCTATTCTCCGTCGCCGCCCTCGTGGCCGTCGGAATCGGAATGGGCTGCATCGTCGCCGGCTTCGGAGAATTCGTCGTGCCTCCGACGACCCATGACGCGGCGAATCACGCCTTCATGACCCTGCGGATCAGCGAGGTCGGAACCGTGCTCGCTTCCGACGTCTTCGGCACGCCCCACGGCGCCCCGGCCCTCCCCTACGCGATGGGACTTCATGCGATCGCGTCCATGATTGCCCAGATCTCGGGCCTCGCGCCGTATCTGAGCGTCTGGTTCCTGGCCCTGGCCGCCATCGCCCTGCTTCCGATCAGCCTATCGATCGTATGGAAGGAGTGGCGGCTGCCCGGGCCGGCGATCGCCCTCGCCGTCGTCTTCGCAGCGGCCAATCCCTATGTTCCGAGCCGACTCCTGTGGTGGGGCCTGTTCGGAACTGCGGTCGGCCTCTTTCTCGTGCCGCCCTGCGCTCTCCTGCTCGAGCGCTTCTGGTCCCGCGGAACCCTCGAGTCGGCGATCGCCGCAGGATCCGCTGCCGGAGCCCTGATGCTGATCCATGGCTCGGAGGTCCCGACTTCCGGACTCGTCGCACTCGCGACGATCCTGATCCACCAGCGCCCTCCCCGACGTAACGCCACCGCCTGGGCGGCCTTCTTGGGATCCGGCGTCGTCTGCGGATGGCATTTCCTGGTGGCCATCGTCCCATCCTACCTCTCGGGAGGAATCGAAGCGGGCACGGAATTCGTCGAGAGCCTCAGCATGACGACCGAGCGCACGCTCAGCGTTCTTGGCACCTGGCCCTCACTCCAGGCGGTCGGCGTCTTCGCGATTGGCCTCGGTCTCTCCGAAAAGAAGACGCGCACCCTGGCCCTGTTCGTGGTCGCGATCGTCCTCGTGGTCACCACCCTCGCCCTCTGGCGCGATCCGATTTCGGGATTGCTTTCGACGCCCTATTACCGTCAGCCGGAGCGCGTTCGCTATCAGCTTCTGTTCTTCATCCCCGGCTTGATCGGTTTCGCACTCCATTGGATCTTCACACAGGTCAAGGCCCATGCCTGGCCACGCGCCGCGAGAGTGACAGCGGTCGTCGGTGTCGTCTCCGCGTTGGTGCTCCCGGAACTCCCCGGGATCGTGCGGGGCTACGACGCGAAGAAGATGTTCGCGCCCTTCAGTCCAGACGACTTCGAACACGCCCAGAAAATCTCGGACCTCGTCCGACCAGACGAGCGGATCCTCAACCAGTTCTTCGATGGAAGTTCGTGGGCGATGCATCTGTGTGGTCGAACCTTTCTGGTACCGACGGGCTGGGAACTCACCGACCTTCGCGGACGTTCGAACCAGATGATCCTCAAACAAGTTTTTCGCGGGATGCCCCTCGACCGACTCGACTCGGATCTCCGCTACGTCTATGTCTCGGATCTGCGAACGGGAAGTCCCCGAGGATTCACCCGCGCGTTGGCCGGCCGGCACGAATCGTTCCAGCCGATCCTGGTCGGAAGGCACTCGACGCTCTACCGAATTCTGCGCGCGAAAGAGCGCTGATCAGACGCCTCCATCTCTCTGCCCCGCGGTGAGCGAGGCGCCTGGTTCGGCCTCGAGGGAGACTCGCAGAATCGCGACCTCCTGTCCGAGTTCCTTTAGTTGACCGCTCATCTTCGAGAGGCGAATCGCGAAGCTCAGACACAACAGCACGAGGCACACCTCGCCCAGAAAGAAGAGCGTCGAGCTCGGCGTCCAGGCACCGATCAGCCGGGTGATCGTCTTGAGCAACCCCGGGGCGACACTCACGAGGGCGAGCCCCGATGAGATCACGATCCAGATTGGCGTGTGCTCCTCGCGAAGCGCTCTACGGCGCACCAGCCACAACACGACCGCGATCAGGAAGAGGCTTCCGGCGACGGCGAGTAGCCGCGTGGCATCCGATTCCGGGGCGTTCAAGAAGAGTCCACGGATCCGGTCGAGTTCGGCTTGCTGATTCATCTCTGGCTTCCTCCGGGACGACTGGACCTGCCGATCTTCGATCGAGTGGAATCGGAGGGTGCAGGATCGTCCGAACGGTTTCGTGGCACGGCGCTCAAGGCCCATAGGGAAAGCAACATCCGGTACGCGTAGTAGAGCGGCATCCATCCGGAGTGGAGCAACGACGGCCGCGGGCTCGGCCTCATATCGACGGCTTCTTCGAGGATCCGAATCCCCTTCCGGTGTGCCAACAACAACACGTCGACATCCGGATAGTCCACCGGATACAAGTTCGATGCGAAGAGCGTGAGGGTCCGCGCGTTCATCGCCTGAAGGCCCGAAGTCGGGTCCGTCACGCGCAGACCACCGACCCGAGCAAAAAAACACAGCGTCCGGCGTCCGATCGACCTCAGCACGCCCATCTCGTAGGGCTGCCCCGAGCTCGGTCCATTCGCGTCGACGACGAAACGCGATCCGATCGCGAGATCACACTCGTCGCGCAGCACGAGGTCCAGAAGCTTCGGGAGATCGGTCGGCCGATGTTGACCATCCGAATCCATCTGAACGACGAAATCGAAGCCCTTGGCGACGGCGAACCGATATCCGGTCTGCAGAGCACCTCCGTAACCCAGGTGAAAGGGCAAGCGCGCGACGAGCGCGCCCGCATCCCGTGCGACCTCGGGCGTCGAATCCGAAGAGTCGTCGTCGATCACCAGGACGGAAGCAAACGGCACGCATTCGCGCACCGCCCGAATCACAGGCGCGATCCGCTCGGCCTCGTTCCGCGCGGGCATGATGACGAGAACACGCTGCGACTCGAGTTCCGTGCCCCCGACCTCCCGTGACGCGCTCACCTCTCGGCCCGCCACACGAGTGTCGAATAGTGATTGGCGAGACCGTGCCGAAGGGTTGTGGAGATCCGCTTGAAGAAGGCGGTGGGGTGGGACGCATAATATCCGACCAGGTTCGAGCGAAGCTGCTCGCGGCGAAACCGACGATCGCGACTCCACAGCTCACTGAGCCCGACTCGCTGGATCTGACGGTCACAGGCCAGTTCGGTGAGACCCGCACGCTCCCCCATCTGGCGGAAGGAAAAAAGCGTGAAATCGTAGAGATGATGCGGGTTGAGATCGACCGAGGGAGTCGTCGGCACCGACGCGATCAAGACCGCGCCAGGCTTCAACAATCGGCAGAGACGCTCGAAAAAGAGCCCGGGCTCGGGAAGGTGTTCGATGGTCTCGAGGCTCACGATGGTGTCGAAGGATTTCTCGCGGTCGTCCCCGAACGTCATCGCGTCAGCTTGCTCGAATCGCACCCTCGAATCGGAATAGGTCCTCTCTGCATGGTCTACGGCGCTGTCCGCAATGTCGACGCCCAGTAGACTCTCGATGTCCGCCCGCCCGTCGGCGATGAGCCTCGTGCCGTATCCCACTCCGCAGGCGAGGTCGAGCAGCGATCCGGGCTGCGCATGCCTGGCCGCGAAGCGGTAGCGCTCCTCGTGCAGATGAAGCGATTCCCTTCCGGCCCGATCCGCCTGGTCGACCAGATCGGGAACGATTCGTTCGAGGGTGTCGTGTTCGTCCACGGCTCTAGCCTACCGGTCTGTCCCGTCCGACGCGAGAACCCTGACTCGCCGGATCCTCGTTTGCGCGATCCACCGGGCTACTCGAGAACCGCAGCGATCTGCGGCTCATCTCGCATCTCGATCGGTTCGGAAGTCACGAGCAGCGCGGAACGCACCTCGACCATGACCGATTCCATGTTCTCGGACAACGCGAGCTTGGGCGCCTTGGGTCGAGCGAACTTCACGAAGTGATCGGGAAGGTCGAAGGAAATCTCGAATTCGATTGCCTGGAGCGAGAAATCTGGAAGCGTCATGACCCCCGTCTCCTCGACGCGTTGCTCCGAAAGCAGGTGGCTCGCCCCTGCGACCAATAGGAGGATCGAGAAATAGACCAGATCCATCCGACGATTCGACACCGTCCGCCCCCGGGCGCGCGAAACTGCATTCAGCGGCCCGCTGATCGAGGGGTGACTATCAGCTTAGCAGACCATGGCGCAACGATCCGACTCATTGGCGTCCGCCGTCCCAGCAAGTAGGGTGATCGAATGAGTCATGAACTTTCACGGGACGTGCTCCATCGCTTTGCAGAGCGGAGGGACGGCCCAGCGATCATCCACCTCACGATTCAAGTCGTGGCCCTCGTCGCGACCTCCACATCGACGGCCGCTCTCGCCCGCTTGGATCATCCCGCGCAGTGGCTGTCCGCGTTCGCCTGTGGCGTCGTCGTATTGAGCTTCTTCCCCCTGCTTCACGAAACGGGCCACCAGACGGCCTTCAAGTCTCCACTCGGAAACGAGCTGGGAATCTGGCTCGGCGCGCTCATGATGTTGCAGGCCCCGACCTTCTTTCGGGAGTTTCACTGGGAACATCATCGGTCGACGCAGGACCGGGAGAGCGATCCAGAGATCTCCGGAGCACCCGCGATCTTGGACGGCTACCCGACGAATCCGTTGACCTATCTCTTCCTGGCAAGTGGCCAATTCCTGATGGTTGGAAAGCTCGGCTTCACGATCGTATGTGCGCTCCTGCCCCCGTCGATCTGGTCGACAGCCTTCCCCTTCATCCGGGGCGACCGCCGGCATCGAGTCGCCTGGGAGAGCCGCCTCGCCCTCGTCGTTTTCGCCGCCGTCCTCTCGATCGGATTCTTGTGCGTCGACGAATTCGAAATCGTATTGCTGGCCTGGCCGATCGCCCACCTCCTGCTGGGCTTCTACTTGATGCCAGAACACACAGGGCTCCCCAATGCCGGCGATCAGATCGATCGAACACGGACCGTGACCAGCAACGCGCTGCTCCGGGGATTGATGTGGAACATGCCCTACCACGCCGAGCATCACGCCCATCCCGGCATTCCCTATCACGCGCTTCCCGCGCTTCACACGGCACTCGCTCCCGAACTCCGCCATACGAGTCGGGGCTATCTCCACTTTCATCTCGACGCCGCGGCGCGGGCCCTTCGGCTGCGCTGAAATAGCGGGCAGCATGCGACCCGACTTCCCCTTTCGCCCCGCCGCGTTCCGTTTCTACTACGGCTGGGTCATTCTCGTCGTAGCCACGGTCGGTCTCGTGATGAGCGCGCCGGGGCAGACGATCGGCGTGTCGGTCTTCACCGAATCCCTGCTCGACGTGACCGGGCTCTCTCGCGTCGAGTTCAGCAATGCCTATCTGATCGGAACCCTCGCGAGCGGACTCATGCTCCCCTATGCGGGGAGTCTCATCGACCGCATCGGCGTGCGTCGAGGCGTCGTAGGGGCTTCTCTCGCGCTCGGATTCATGCTCGCGCTCTTGAGCCAGATCGACCGGATGGCGGCGAACTTGGCGAGATCGGGCGTCAGTGAAACGACGGCTGCCTTCATGCTCTTGACCGTCGGATTCCTGGGACTGCGATTCGCCGGACAGGGCGTCCTGACGCTCGTGTGCCGGACGATGTTAGGCCGCTGGTTCGAGAGACGACGGGGGCTGGTCTCCTCGATCTCGAGCCCCTTTGCCAGCTTTGCGTTTGCAGGATCTCCCGTCCTCTTCGCTGGCTGGGTCGCGACTTCCGGATGGCGCGGCGCCTGGCAGGAGATGGCGATCGTCGTCGGTCTCGGAATGGCCGCCTTTGGCTGGCTCTTCTTTCGCGAGAGCCCCGAGCAATGCGGGCTCGAGATCGACGGGGGACCCGCCCCGGGTGCAGCCGAGACTTCGGACGATCCCGCTCGTCCTGCGGCGGCCGTGCGACCCCCACCACGCCAGGATTTCACCCGCAGGCAGGCAGTCCGCACGTCTGCGTTCTGGATCGTCACGATCGGCATCGCGAACCATGCGATGGTGGGAACCGGGATCGCCCTCCACATCGTCGACCTCGGCGCTGAGGCGGGACTGACGGAGGCGCAATCCCTCGGCATCTTCCTGCCGGTCACGCTGATCAGCGTTCCCACCGGAATCGCGATGGGTATGGCGATCGACCGTTTCCCGATGCGACTCATGATCATGGCGATGATGGTCGGCCAGATACTGATGTTCAGCCTCGCTCCCCATCTGGGCAATTCCGTGCTCTATGCGGTGTGTCTCGCGGGCTGGGGATTCTCGGGCGGGTTCTACGGTCCGCTCACCGTCGCAGCCCTGCCGAACTTCTTCGGTCGAACCCACCTCGGTTCGATTCAGGGTGTCATGATGATGGTGATCGTCGTCGCGAGCGCACTCGGACCCGCGACACTCGCCGCCGCTAAGGTCTATTTCGGCTCCTATGAGACCGGCCTCCACTGTCTCGCGCTCCTGCCGCTCGTCACCTTCATCGCGGCGGCCTTCACCCGCGACCCTCGAGTCGACTAGCGCGAGCGAACCGTCCGGTCATCGCTGCCCATCACCTTTTCGGTCAGGCTGTCATAGAGCTCGTCGGATCCGAATCGGTTGTCTTCCACCGATCGACCCAGCGCGAACTCCGGCCCGACGGATTCTGGCCCCTCACCGGGTGGAAGCGGCGGCGTATAGTAACCGAGCGCGTAGTTTCCGAGCGTGTAGCCCAGTAGCTCCTGAAGCTCGGGATCGAGGTCGCGCGCGATCTCCGGCGGACACGACAGGTATTGATTCTCCTCCTGTCGAAGCCATCCCAACGTATACGTCATGTTGACCCCGATGCGATCGACCTCCGATACGTTTGCGCCTCCCCCGTGAAAGACGGACCCCGAGTAGAGCAGGACCGAACCCGAATCCATCTCCGCATGACAGATCTCCTCGGGCTCGGGGCGCTGTGAGTCGGGCCACGCAACGCTTCCCGGAACCACCTGGGTCGCACCATTCTCGACTCGGAAATCGCAGAGCGCCCAGATCGTGTTGAATTGAGGTTCCAGGCGATCGAGAAGCGTGCCCCAGGCCCAACGGTCGCGGTGTACCAGTTGGGCATCCTGGCCCGGGCGAATCCGAATGATCTGGCTGAGGTGGAGCTGGATTCGTTCGCACCAGGGCGCCAGAAACTCGCGTGCCGCTGCGAGTACCAGGGGATGCATGATCATTTCCCGGCTGGTGGGTGAACGCGCAGCCAGAGCCCCGGTACGGGTCGTATGGCGGCCGCTGAAGTCGTCGTGTCCCGGCTTCGTCGCCTCCACGTAGGGCATGACCTCGTGGAGCGTCGCGACGACCTCGGCCTTGCTGAGCACGCCTTCGAGGATCATCGCGCCATCGCGGGAAACGACCGCAAGGATCTCCTCGACCTTCGTATTCGCGGACATTCGAACCAGTTCGGGCATCGCAGGACTCCTTGCTCGTCGCCGTCGGCTCCGAAGTCTTGCCCATTCTCCTCCAGCGCGCTTCGACGGAAGGTCAGCGTGGATCGAGAGGCCCGTGGATTCGAAGGGATGACAGGGCGCCACCGGCCTCTAGAATTCGGCCGCGACTCGACCGATGTCGAAGATCGGATGCGCTCACGCACCAAGGGCTGAGGCTTCGAAGAGATCTACGGATTCCGCATCTTCTCTCGAAGCCGCGAACACGAGAGCATCGTCGCCCATCCGAGCATGAGCCCAGCCGCGAATCGCGGCTCGGGAATGATAATATCGGGCGTGGGAACAACGAAGACGTCGCCAGGGGTGAGCGAGCGCATTTCGAGATTCGCCCCGACGACTCCGCCTTCGACCGTGATCTTAAAGTCTTCGAAGTTGATGTAATCCTGCGTTTTGAATTCGCCCAAGCTCAGCTCCACCGTCCCGAGATGGCGACTGCTTGCGTTTCTTGACATCGGATCAACGGTCGGCGTGCCTAGGTCGATTCCGTTTGCGGAGAGACGGTTTGATGGGACCGGGCTGAGGTACCAGACGACGAAGGGCAATCCGGACTCGCTCGAGTCGAAGGTCGTGTCCGGTGTGAAGTTCTCGATCTGGAATTTTCCCACGGCGGACGCGCGCAGGGAAAATCTCACCCCACAGATTTCGTTGCCCATCATGCCGGGATTGCATGGGGGACCGCTCGACGGCAGTTCGCCCCCGGACACCCAGAGATGGGCTGTCATCGTCACCCCCGGAAGGATGCCGATCGGTCCACCCGGCCCGCGATCGTCGTCGACTCCGTAGGTCGCGTAGACCACCGCATCCTGTGCCGATGCCACCGGGGCGCCCACCACCGCAAGCAACGCCACCACGAGAAGCAGAGCTTCGATTCGTCCCAGGGCGGTCATTGTGTCATCACATCGGGGCAGGAGGGGAACTCGCCTGGCATCGGAATCAGGGGAGGCAGCCCTGCCTGCGCCTTGAGAAGCACATACACATCATTCAGATCGCAGTCTTTGGGGAGCTGGGTCGATGGATCGATCGTGTGCAAAAGCGGTCCGACGCTGTTGCATTTCTTCTTGGCCGCCGGGGGAATCATCGGCGCGAGCTCCGGGTTCGCGAGCACCTCTCGCAAGAGTTTGATGTCCAATTCCACGACCACGCCGAAGATGTCCTGCGCGTCTCCACATTGGCACTCGTCGCCAACACCGTCCGGCGTCGTCGGGGAGACGAGGGGCTGGCTCGTCTGCTCGAGCGTCCCCTTGTCCCCATTCCCGGGGGACGGCACGTAGGGACATTTGTCGTCGGCATCCTCGAACATGTCGCCGTCCCAGTCGGGATCTTTGGCCTTCCCGTAAGGTCCGGAGGAAAAGAGGATCTTAAACGTCTGATCGATTCCTCCGAGATCGATCCAGGCGTCGATGTCCGCCCACGCCGCTGGGAAATTCTCGATCCCGTCGAAGGTCACGGTCGGGACGAAGCCGGGGCCGTGGGTGGGGGCTACGCCGGTCAGGGGGTCGACGGGCTCGTCGAAGGAGAAGAGGCCAAGTCGCGAGCGGTTGTTCGGCGTATTCATCTGTGCGAAGACCCTGGTCCCGGAAAGCCCCCCCTCGACGTACACGTAGAGCGTGTCGGTTCGCATGCCGAAGGCCGCCAGAGCGAGACCCGGGCCCATCGTTCTCACCGCGGTGTAGTCGATGTCATGACCGAGAAGCGCTCCGTCCGCACAGCCTCGCCGACGCTCGGCATCACCCAGACCAACGAATCTTTCGTTGCACCCGCCGAAGGACACGTCCTGCACGACGGCGGGAGGCAGGATGATGCCGAAAGAGAACTTCGCGTAGGCATCGGGCGCCTCGATGCTCGTCATCCACTTCGACCCATCGACATCGTCGAGTGCCCGACGGATGTGGACATTGACTCCTCCGGGCAGGCGCTCCCGGACCAGCCGAATCTTCTCGGCGGGAATCTCGTCGCCCAGGTCATCGGTCGCCATGACGGAGGAAAGCGCCGAAACGGTCAATTCAGAGTTGCCCTCGGCTACGTCGATCTGGAAATAGCCGAGGTAGGTCTCGTCGTCCCCGGGCTGGCAGAGCGTGTTCAGTCCCGGCCCCCCGCCGCCCTCGAGTCCCAGATAGAAAGTCGACTGGCGCACCGTCTCGACCGGCTCTCCATCCACGTCGGTGGGCAGGATCACGTAGGAAGTTTCACTCACATTGGGGCCGATCCCTTCCGAGCCGAGGCAGGTCCGAGCCGGCAGGTCGAGAACATTCGTCGAGTTCGTGCAATCGGCGAAGTCGAATAGACCGTCAAAGGAGAAGGTGTTCGGCGGGATGATCCCGAAGAAGAGGTCCCCGATCGGATCGTCGCCACATTCGAGATAGAGCTCCCAGTCGAGCGGGGGGTTGACCGGCCGAAATTTCAGAACCGCCTTATCCTCATCCGTGAGGTCGACCACCCAATCCTCCGCGTCACCACTCGGGCTGACGCCCTGTCCCGCAATGATCATCCCGTCGGCGGAGATCGCGGTTGCGGAGAGGAGGGTCCAATTCGACAACTCCGCGCCGAGCTCGTAAGTCGTGGTGAGAAAGGTCTTCAGATCCACTCGCCCGGTCTCGGGCGTCCAGATGAAGGCCCGGGGCACCCCAAAGAACCCGACGTTGTACCAACCGACCACGACATTCGCGTCGCTGGTCGCCAGGGCGCTACTCACGCGAGACTCCCCGATTGGGATCGGGTCCAGGGCGTGAATCCCGAGATCCGGATGCCATCGAAAAGCTTCTTGCGGAGGCGAACCGGTCGCCACGTTGGCAGACTCGCTCGATCCCACGACGACGCGACCCGAAGCAGAGATTCCGTGGGCGGCCGCGGAGGCGCCACCGGGGAGCGGGCCGAGGACTTGCTGACTCCCACTCGCCGCGTCCCAAAGGACGGCCTGGGTGACCGGAAGGCTCGCGATTCCGACCCCGACGACCCGTGTGCCGCCCGCGTCCATATCCGTCCCAAGGAGGTCGGGAAGATCCGTGTAGATCGTCGAGTTCGGGTCGTAGAAAAAAGTTGAACCGATTGCGCCGTCGATGTATCTGCCGAGAATGTGACCCCCTCGGCTGATGTCGTCGCCTAACATCGAGGCGGTCGGAGAGGGATACGGGGTCACGATCGTGGTCGTGACCGTCCCCGTGGGCTGATTCTCTTCCCGGAGCCACATGTCAAAACCGGGTGGCGAAGTCCTCTCAGCCCATCCGATCGTGCGTCGGATATTCCCGTCGTTCGAAACCTCATGACCCGTCGCGACGGTCTCCTGATACGAGGCGGTCGGGGGGCCGACGAGTTCGAAGGCGTGGGTCTTCTCATTCCAGATTGCAGCCACATCGGAGAGGGGTCCGCCTGGGGGCTGGGGTGCGAGCGAACCCACGATCCGGTCCCCGGTCGCGTTCATCCGTACGACTTCGGGATCCGCGTACGAAGTCGTCGTTCCCAGGCCCCGGAAATGGGCGGCCGAGGCCGGCAGCGCAAGCAGCGTTCCGAATACGGCCAACCCCACCAGCCCGATGCGACCCACCCGGTGACCACCCCACACCCGGCATTGCCCTTCCGGCTGCCAGCGGGTGTCGATCTCGGCCTTGTCGAGGACTCGGGGTGACATTGTCAGGACTCCAGTAAGAACACTGACATCTTCGGCTCGAATAGAGAAGGCTTCTGTGTAGGGGTTCACAGACGGGCCGATTTCATGCTAGCGCGACCCTCGACCCTCGACCCGCTCCTACACCCTTGATTTCGCATCAGAAAACGTGGTTTGCGAACGAGTTCGCCCGACGTGTCTCGCATTCCTGTCGCCTTTCCCCTCGGGTGAACCCCCTCTTGACGAATCCGGCGACTGCCCTTCTGAGGCTTTGAAGCGGGAACTCAGTAGCGGAATTCATACAGAACCGATGTAAAAATACCACACATTTCGTTTCCGGACGTGTATGATCGAGTTTCACCTGGGAAGGAGAGACATGCATGAAATTTAGCTGAAGGATGCCGACTCGATGCAGATGCGATTTCTCTCCCTTGTGACCAGTGTGTTCTTTTCACTCGTAACGGCTCTGGGAGCGAGTGCTCTTGCGATCGACCCGAGCAACAGTGGCCTCGACCAGGCCGCGGGCTGTAGCGACAGCTTGTGTTTCTCGACGATCTACGACGACCTGACGAGTTCGGGTGCACTCACCGGCGACATCGAGATCAGCGGTTCGACACTCACGTTCAACATCGTGTTGGCCAGCGCGAACCTGGCGGCAACCGGCGGAGACGGACCGGTCACCTCCATAGACTTCACGAGTGTCGTCTATTCGGGCTCTGTGTCGGTCACGCCTGACGTATCCGACAACTACATCGTCGATAGTGGACAAACGGCCACAGTGAGCGGAACCGTCACTCCCAATGGAGCCGGCTCCGCGAGCGGAATCGTCGCTAGCACAGTGCTCATCACGGGCCTCTGCTCCGGCACGCCGGGAAGCGATCTGCAATGTGGCTTCGTCTTCGGGCCCCAGGGGGATTTCGCGGCGGACGTAAACGGAAATACCCGGTATTTCCGGCACACGGTGGACGCCTTCGCCGTGGTCCCGGAACCCGGTACCGCCCTGCTCGTGGGGGCGGGGATGATGGGTCTGGCGCTTCTCCGAAGGGACTGATCGAGCCTCGGGAAGTCCGGCGAGAGTCGAGGAAAGTCGTGGTGCCGAGCGGGGACCACGCATGACATGCTGCGAGCGATGTGAGCACGCCGACCGCATTCGGCGACCATGAAGCTGCGGTGAACCCGAGATTGGACGAACCATGCTGAACGATTCATTGATCCGTGCGCGCCTGTTCTTCCGGGTCTGCGCGACCACCGTCGCGATCCTGCTTCCCTCCATCGCGGCGGCCATCCCGATCATCTACGAGTTCTCGTCCGGTTCGGCGACGATCCGAGGCACCCTCGAAGGGGAGAGTCAGACGATCTTCGAAGGTTCCGCGTCGATCCAGATCCCGCTCGTGGATATCACTGCCGTCATCGACCATGACCTGGGAACCTACGGGCGCCTCGAGTCGCTGACGGTCGTCGGCGGTGACCTGTCGATCGACCTCGACGAGAGCAGGGTCGCCCTCGATACCCTCAGCGTATTGTCGCCGACGATCAGCTCACTTGGCGACGCCGATCTCAACGTCTTTGGCCAATTCGCGTTGCAGACCCAGATCAACGCCGTCATCGCGGGAACCTACCCGGGCGGCGGGCCCTTCGGACCCGAGTCGATCGAGTCCGAGGCCAATACGGGATCGGCCGCGGGGATCGTCGCGATCAGCGGGGACCAGATCCTCATCCAGGTCGTGGGCATCACTGTGGCCAGCTTCGATCAGTTCGGAAACCCGGATCCGAACGCACCAAATATCGAACTGAAGGCGGATTTCGCCTTCATCGGCCGCGCGGTCACCGCGATTCCCGAACCGAGCGCATCGCTGCTGTTCATGATGGGACTGGTCGCGGCCGGAACCTCCCTGTGGCGCCAACGAGGCTGACCAGAGGGGCACACCCCGTAAAAGGATCGGCGCTTCGTCGAGGATTCGGCCCAGTGGTATCGTCGAGCCCGACCGCCCGCCTGTTTTGGATCTAGATCGAACCGACCGGGATTCCTCTGCTCAAGCATCGTGAGCGCCCCGCCGATTCGGGTAACGGAGGCACACTATGCCCCGTTCGAGCCGTCCACAGAACGATCCCGTCGAAACCGAGAGCGACACGCCCGTCCGAAGGGACCGCGACGCGAATCACCCGGAGACGGAAGTCCTCACCCGCGGCTTCGATCCCCGGCTCTCGGTCGGCTCGGTCCGGCCCGCTGTGTTCCGCAGTTCGACCTTCGTCTTCTCGAGTCCCGAAGCCGCGGAGCGCTCCTTCGCCGTCGCTCTGGGAAAGGAGCACGCGGCGCCGAACGAGAATACTGAACTCATCTACGCGCGCCTCTCGCATCCGAATGCCGAGATCCTCGAAGATCAGATCGTTCCACTGGACCGAGGGGCGACCTCCGCGGCCGTCTTCAACAGCGGCATGGCCGCCATCGGAACCGTGCTCCTCAGCCTGTGCCGACCGGGCAGCGCAATCATTCACACGGTCCCCATCTACGGCGGAACGCACCATCTTCTCTACGAGATGTTGCTGCCCTGGGGCATCAATCCGATTCCGGTCCCTGCCGGCGATGGTCCCGCCCTCGAACGCGCCATTCACGAAACTCCCAATCTACGTGTCGTGTTCCTCGAGACCCCTGCCAATCCAACGCTCCGGATGACCGACATTTGCGCCGCGGTGCAAGCCTCGAGCGAGCGCAACGAGCCCGCTCGTATCGTGGTCGACAACACTTTCCTCGGGCCGGTCTTTCAGCACCCACTCGAACTCGGAGCCGACCTCTGCGTCTACTCCGCAACGAAATACCTCGCAGGCTTCAGCGACATGCTGGGCGGCGTCATCACGGCCCGGGACCCGGAGTTGATCGAGAGACTCAAATCGACCCGGGCACTGCTCGGCAACATCCTCCAGGCGGACGAATCCTGGCTTCTCGATAGTCGCCTCCCGACGCTCTCGCTCAGGATGAATCATCAGAGCCACAACGCCGCCCAGATCGTGGAGTCTCTCGCCGATCATCCGAAGGTGGAACGCATCCACTACCCCATGTACTTCGAGGAACCCGAACAGCGGCGGATCTTCTCGGCGCAATGCGACCATCCCGGCGCGGTCTTTTCGCTGGAGATCGCTGGGGGCAAGAAGGCCGCCTTCGACTTCATCCGTCATCTCGAAATCACTCGGAATGCGGTCAGCCTGGGCGGAATGGAATCCCTCGCTTGCCATCCCGCGACAACGACCCACTCGGAGATGAGCCCGGAGGAACTCGAACGAGCCGGCGTTTGTGGAGGACTGGTGCGCATCTCGGTGGGCCTCGAAGACGTGCGCGACTTGCGTCAGGACTACCTCTGCGCCCTCGATTCAGTCTGAATCCCGCGAGGGCGACAGCCGCCCTCAGGCTCCCGCGAGCCAGCGTTGCAGCGTCTCTCGAATCTCCTGGACGACCGCATCGTGATGAGCTTGTCCCTTGAGCGAGAATGCGTGTCCGGCGTCGGGGTAGGCATGCGATTCGCAGTCGGCTCCGAGCTTCCGCATGGCCTCACAGAATTCACGGACCGCCGGCCACAGGCGGTCCTCCTCCCCCGCCAACACGAGGACCGGCGGCATGTCCGCACGCAGGTGAGCACGCGGGGAGAATTCCTGGCTTCGCCCCTCGAAAACGTCCCTCGGCGGAGCAGAGAGCAATCGACCCACCGGGCCCCGGCGAGGGGGCTCGCGCTCGAATCGGGCGGACGGGTCCGCTGAATCCAGGTACGGAGCCGTCAGGAGGAGGCCCAAGGGGCGAGGATCACCCCCTGTCCCCCGATTCGGCAGGGTGACGAGCGCGGCCGCGAGATGAGCGCCCGCCGAATTGCCTCCGATGACGAGCTTCGTCGGATCCCCGCCGAAAGACGACGATTCTCGCACGACCCAGGCCACCGCGTCGCGACAATCCGCTAATTCCTGCGGATACGCGACGCCATCGGCGCGCTGGAGCCGATACTCGGGAACGAATACGGTGTGACCAGCGAGGGCGAGCGCCGTTGCCAACGGAAAGAACTCCTCGGGCCAGCCGCTGTGAAAACCGCCCCCGTGAATCAAGACGACCGTCGCGCCCGCCGGGTTCGGCCTGGCCTCGAAGACGTGCATGTTCAAGGGGCGGGTCGGCGTCTCTTTGTAGACTCGGGTGAGCGTCGGCGGATGACGCGAACCGTGGTACTGGATCAACGCACCGGCGTGAAGATCCATCAGACGGACTGGACCTAGGGCAAACTCGATCGCGACCAGCACGATCGCGCCGATTCCCAACAGGCTCCCTGACAAGAAGAGTCTTCGCACCCTCGCCCGATCGTTCCAGAGACAGTATCGGAACCTCGCGATCGCGATAGGATGGCGAATCAAAGAAGGAGATCCCCGCGCAATGGACA
>JAPYTP010000015.1:0-18953 GCA_029941885.1 Myxococcota bacterium | reverse complement strand
CTCGCGATCGCGATAGGATGGCGAATCAAAGAAGGAGATCCCCGCGCAATGGACATGCATCCCGATGACCACTTCCACCCGCCGACGACCGATGATCCGTTCTGGACCGAAACCTGCTGGTTCACTTTCGCCGTTCCCGCGCGCAAGTTGTCGGGCCAGATCTATCCCTTCTTCCGCAAGAACCAGGGCGTGACCTCCGGTGCGTGCATCCTCTGGGACGACACGGGCTCTGAGATCTGGAATTGCCGCTACCACAAGAACCTCTGGCACCTTCCAATCCCCGAAGACCAGGAGCTGTCGGATCTACGGCTCGTGAACGGTATCCGCTACAAATGCCTCGAGCCGCTCAAGAAATACGAACTCCACTACGTGGACCAGGACGCGGAAGAGGTCGAGATCCACCTTACCTACGAGGGGATCTGCGAACCGAACCGACTCGCGGGCAGCCACCTCGACCAACCCGGCCGATATACCGGAACGATTCGGATCCAGGACGAGATCATCGAGGTGGATGATTTCGGGATGAGGGATCGGTCGTGGGGCGTGCGATCACAGATCGGCGCGACCCTCCATCCCGGCGCGCCCAACAAGAACGGTGGCTACACCTATGCGACGATGTCCGACCGGGACGCGTGGCACGTCATCACGGCCAACTTCGGAGACGGCTATGTCGGCATCCATGGGTTCCTGCTGCGAGATGGAATCTGGTCGAAGCTGGCCGAGGGCACGCGCGAAGTCCTGGAACGGACGGATCATTGCCCTTCACGCGTTCGCATCACGGGCAAGGACGAACTCGGCCGAATACTCGAGGCCGAGGGAACGCCACATAACAAGATCGGTGTCCACCTCAATCCGAATCTTTGGACCTGGAATTGCCTGACCGATTGGGAATGGAACGACGGCAAGCGCGGATGGGGCGAGGATCACGACAACTGGAGCGCCTCCGCGTTCAGGCAGTTCGTACGAACGGGCGAAGCCTGAGCGGAGGCTGCCCCTCGCGATGATCAGCCAGTTCGAGATTGGACGTAGCGCTCGATCGACGCACGATGAGTCTTCTTGATCAACCTGAAATGCAGCCCGAAATGTCCCAGCTCACCGGACCCATTCGTTACGTGCTTGATGACGCCCCGAGCCAGAAAGGGCAGGACGCCCGGCAGAGTGACGACCAGATCGACATCCACCGCGAGATCCAATCCGGCGAAACCATGAGGCACGTAGACGCCCAGGCCCGTCTCGCTGACGTTGCGCGCGCACAGCACGTCGAGACTCTCGTGTCCCATCACCTGGACTTCCACAGGCGCGACCCGCAGAGGGACCACACGCTGTGCCCGCGCCTCGGCGACCTCCTCGGTCCTTGCAAACCAGCTCATGGCCTGAGTATCAGAGCGCCGTCGGGATCGGCGCGGCGCTCGCGACGGTCTGCGTCTCGATCTGGGGAGCGTGGCTCTGGCGCCGCCTGACGGGTCGCGATCGGCTCCGACAGGTCGTCGTCTGGGTCGCAATCCCGATCGTTTCGACATTCTGTCTAACAGTGCGGGATGGTTGGCGAACGCGAACGCGAAGAATTCGGAGGTCGCGGGCCGATGGTCCCAACTCCATCCTGTAATTCGAATCGCCATCGGAGCCGCACGCCTTGCCGATTCCGATTTCGTGATCACGGAAATAACGCGATCCGGCGCGGACTACGACCGCATGGGCCTGCGACGGATCTCGAACTCACTCCACTACGAACAGAGGGACGGCTGGATTCATGCGGTCGACCTGCGAACCCGCGGCCTCGCTCGAATCTATTTCGAACTCATGGGCATCGACACGCTCCGCCACAGCGGCACGGCGGACCATCTCCACGTCTCGCTCCCGCAGTCCTCTTGCTGGGAGCGGATCCGCCGGGGCGAGCCTTGGGCCTCAGTCGGTCATCGCAAGAGTCGGCCGGATGACGAACGCCGGCACTGCCTCGAAGTGGAGCGCCGTAGAGATCGATGTGCATTCCCCGGTTTGCGGGTCGGGATGGCCATCTGCGACACGCGGCATCGCGTGATAGATCCCCGCGCACATGAATCCGCGACTGCGTGCCGCGTTGCGACCCTGATGGTATTTGCCGATCCACTGATCGTTGAGCGTGGAGAACATGTTCTCCATATCCCAGTAGGCACCGATGAGTCCCCTGATTCGACCATCCGGCAGGATTTCCCCGCGGATTCTCGCGTCCCGAAACCAGAATTCGTTGTCCATCGTCTGCTGCTTTACCTTGATCCGGAAGTCGACCGGCTCCGTCGTGAGGATTCCGTTCTCGATCCTGCCTTTTGCAATCTCGTTGTGATAGCGGGCGCTTGCATGGGCCGTGTAGCTCGCTTGCCGGGTGAGCTCACCGACCGCGTTCACGGACACGGGATGGTTGGCCGAGAGCAGCTGCACCTCGACCTCGTCGTCGTTTTCGGGGTCGTCCATACCCGAAATCTCCAACAGGAGCGCAAAGCCACCTTCCTTGATCATGACGTTGCCTTCGTGGAGCCGGTCCATCAGATCGTTCGGGCGATAGCCCCGCACACATCCCATCAATCGCCAGGCCTGGTTGTCGATCCCGCGCTCACCCTGATGTCCGGCGAAGTCTTCGTGAGCGCAACTCGCACCCTCAGCCAGTCCCAAGCGCGAATCTTCTCCGTCGAGGTCGAGGCCATGCACGATCGCCGGCCCGTCCAGGGTGAGAAAGCCCGGATCCGGCTGAGCGAGCGGATCCTGACACGCATCCGGCGGCAGTCGCGGATCGTCCCAGGGCAGATACGCCCCGGCGTCGCGCTGTCGCAGCCGTTCCACCATCCAGGTCGCCCATTGCTCAGGGAAATACTCCTCTTCCGTTACGTTGAGCCCGGACGGGCAATCGCCCGCGTTCTCCGCATCCGGAATCTCGTCGTGCCAGCGCGCCATCACGTATCCCCGAGTCGCTGGGGACGCCGCGACCGGTGTCGAGCCAACCTCCCCGGTTCTCGTCGCCGGTCTCGAGTTCGATTCCCCGCAAGCGAGAATGGATACGGATGACAACAGGATGACCAGGGTCTGGGCAATTCGCATCTTCGTCCCTCTCCTCATTCAACTCCTCCCCCCGCTAGCCAAGGAGTTCGCTGATCGGCCGCGTGGTCTGGTTGGCCTTGAGACCCCAGCTCGCCTGATTGAGCCCCATCACCTGCTGCAGGGTGAGTCCGACCCGGCTGGTCGAGTCTCCGGCTCCGAAGACATGAACCCCCGGGCGAAGTCGTCCCCCCGCGCGGCCCGCCACCATTATTGGCAAGCCGGTCACGCTGTGGCTATTCGCGTCCGAGGTCTCGGAATGGGCCAGCACCGCGCAGCCGTCGAGAAGCGAACCGTCTCCCTCTGGCACCGCTGCGAGGGTTTCAACGAAGGTCGCCCATGCCTCCATCGTGTGGATCACGAACTTGGTTGCCTCGATCTGGTAACCGAGGCTTTCGTCACGAGCCTCTTCGTGGGTGAGCGTGTGGTGGGTATCGCTACTCCCGGGCATGTGGAGCCGGGAGGCTCCTTCAGAAAAGACCATGTTGAAAACCCGCGTCTGATCGCATGCCAGCGCCAGCACGAGCACCTTCGCCATCGCTTCATGATTCGCCTTCACGTGGGCGACGTCTCGCGAGACCGGTTGCTCGGCCGGGCGCTCGGGCTCGTGACAGGCCGCAAGCGGTGGCCGGGCGGAGAGCTGTAGTTCGAGCTGACGCTCGAGCTGGCGCAGAGACGTGAAATACTCGTCGAGCCGAGCTCGGTCCCGAGCGCCGAGTTGGGATTCGATGCGCTTGCGGTCCTCACCGACGATCGAGAGGACGCTCTTGCGGACCATCATCTTGGGATCGGGCACGAATTTCGCCGCGTTGGGGTCGCTGAAGCCCGGTCCGAAGATCCGAGTGTAGAGCGAAAGCGGCGTCGTCTCGCTCGCGTTCTTGGCGTCTTCACTCCGTCGGCTGTAGGTATCGGTCGCCACGCCCGTCGCGGCCATCTCGAGTGATTTGCAGCGCGTGGCGGACCCGATCACGTCGGAGATCAGGATATCCAGCGTCGGCCCGTTATTCTCCGTCTTGCTAGGCGGCGCATCTCCGCAGAGCGTTCCGATGACGCCGGTTCGGTGGACGAGATTCGTTTCTCCGTCGAGGATGACGTTGAACCCGCTCAACACGCTCAGATGCTGCCGGACCGCAGAAATCGGCTCGAGTTCTGGTGGCAACTCGAAATTCCGGCCGTCACGGGTCGGGTTCCAACGCTTCGGGTTCATCCCACATCCCCAGAACCACGTCCCGAAGCGACGCGGGAGAGGGGCACCGGTCGCTGCGAGCGCATCGCCGCTCTCGTTCAAAAAGATATCGAGATAGGGCAATCCGACAACGATTGCGGCGCCACCCAACGTTCCCCGCAGAGCGGATCGAAGCAGGTTGCGGCGCGTCAGTCTCGAGACGATGGGGAACTGGGGTCTCATGTGGGCTCCGATGCGGAAGGACCGCGAGCGAGCGCGGGCTCAGGGGAATCCGAGCCATCGGGCTCCTGCCGTGGACGGGTCGCAGTCCGAAACCCGTCGCTCGAGGCGATTGCGCGCAACAGGGCGGCGAAGCGATGACCCGAGGCTTCGAATTCCGACTCGAGATGGCGCATCAAGCGGCGTTCGCTGTTTACGGGATCGCGCCCGACCGCGTAGCGATAGAGGTTCTCGACGAGGCACGCCGAGACCAATGGGCTGTCGCGAAAGACCCGAGAGAGCTCGACACTATTCGCGAAGGAGGCACCGTCCATCTCGCCACTGGTATCGATCGGCGCACCATTCTCGGTCGCCCGATAGCGACCGATCCCATCGAAAACTTCGAGCCCGAGACCGATCGGATCGGTGAGCTTGTGACAGTTGCGGCAGGTCGAATTTGAGGCGTGTACCCCCAGTCGATCGCGTGCCGTCTTGTACTTCGGATTCTCGTCCTCGTTGAAAAGGCCAAAGTCGACATCCGCCGGTGCCGGCGGCACCGTCTGACAGAGCAGCGCCTCTCGCAGGAATACCCCCCGCAGCGTCGCCGAACTCCGCCCTGGATGGGCATTCAACATGTTGAAACTCGCGTGCGTGAGCAGCCCGGCACGCGCGTCCCCGGGCGGAAACTCCATCGCCTCCCAACCCTGCTCGGCGGCCACGGGAACCGAATAGATCGGCCCCAGCTTCCGGGTCATGAAGCTGCGCCTCGTCGTGAACAGATCCCGATAGTCTCCCCGCCGCGTAATCAGATGGTCGACGACCACACGGAGCGTCTGTTCTCGTGCGTCTCGCGCAACCTCCGAGCTGAACACCGGATAGCGAATCGGATCCTTCCCCAGGGCGTCGAACGCGTCGAAGCGGAACACGTCCTCGAAAAAGGCGCGAGCGCCCGCGTCAATTCGAGAAGAGAGGAGCATTCGATCGACTTGTCGCGTGAGACCTTCGTCCGTCGACAGCTCGCCGCGACTCGCCGCCTCGAGGAGCACCGGGTCCGGTCCCGCGTTCCAGAGCAGGTAGCTGAGCCGAGTCGCGAGCGTCAGATCCGAGAGGCGCAGGCCGCCGGGAAAGCTCGGATCGGGTTCGGCCATTTCGATACGGAAGAGGAAGTCGGGCGCGACGAGCAGGCTCGTCACGAGCACTTCGAGTCCCGCGTAGAAATCGCCGACCAATTCTGTCGCGGACGCAGCCGCGTCGAGGCGGGGTCCGATATCCGAGTCCGTGAGTGGGCGCCGGAGCAGCCGCGGCCCGACGGCGCGAAGAAAGGCCTCTGCGCACTGCGCATCCGGTTCTTGGACGTCGCGCGGCGCGCAGGACACGAAGCGATCTCGGTTCGCCTCGGACACCACCTGCCGTGCGATGTGATTGCCCATCGCCTCGTATTGCTCGAAGCCACTCGGCGTCACCGTTACCCAACTACTGCCGACCGCGATCAGACCCGCGCGACGATTGTCGGGCTCGAAGCGACCGACGATCTCGATTTCGCTGCCGAAGTTATCGACGATCGCCTGCCGATACTGTCCGGCGGTCAGCCGTCGCATCGCGACAGGACCGCCGCGCGCCTCCGGGGCCTCATCGGATCGACATCCAACGCCGTGCAGAGGGGCGAGGCCTAGCGTGAGGACCAAGAAGATACGGAGCGTTGAATTCATGGGACGACTGCGCTCACAGGGTCGTTGAGTACCAAAAAGGGTACGTCAGAGGAGGAGCGCGCCGCAATCAGCGAGCGGCACTCAGCGCATGCGACCTGGACTCTCCGTCACCGGCGGATCCGTCAATCTGAACTCGCTGTGGCGAATCTTCCCTCCCGCCTCTGCGATCACGCCAGCGGCCGCGAGACTCATGACCGTCGAGACGAGAAGGACGATCCCTGTGAGACGCCGAAGGCTTTCACGCCAGAGGCCGACCCCGATCGCAATCGCGGCAAGAATCGCGTTGAGGGTGACCAGGAATCCCCATCGATCCGCGAGATCCGTGTGATGGTCGAGCCAGGCGCGTCCCGTCCCATTAAGGAGATCGTAGACAGAGGGGTAGGCGTCATCGCCCGTTTCCATGACGACGATCCCCGAGCCGGACGCCGCGAGGACCAGAAAGAGTCCGACTAGAATCGATCGTTCTCGACCTTCGATCGTTCCCATGAGAAGAACGACCCACGCGATGGCCAACCCCGTGATGGGAAGATGATTCAAGAGGACGTGGCGGTAGGCCGGGTCTTCCAACAACTCGAGCATGACATCCATCGCTCAGGCCGACTCCGTTCTGGCCGCCGCCCTCGCCCACGCGTTGCAATGGCCACCCGAGCTCACGGGTCCGCCCAGGATCTGACAGCGACCACAACCGACCTCGCCCTCCTGCGTGAAGAACTGACATCCAGAGCAACTCTTCTCGTGGCCGTGGGGTGAGCGATCGGCATAGCCCTGGGAGGTGCGCAGCGCTCGCTCCGGAGTCGAGAGGAAATCGGGATCCACACAGATCCTTTCGTCCTTCGAACAGGCGATCGGCAGGACGACCAGTCCACCTGCCAGTCCAAGGATTCCGCTCCGCCCCCTTCTCAGCAACTCCCGACGGGTCAGACACACTCCCCCCCGTCCGAGAGTCCCGAGCTCAACCATCGACGTATTCCCCGAGCACCTTGTGGAATAGCCGGATCCGGCGTTCTTGCGCCGCAAGATGCAGCCCCTTGAAGCCACGGGAACGCATCCCCGCCTGAATCGGAGCAGCCGCGTCCCCATCCTGGCGAAGCGCAATATGGAGATCCTTCTCCTGTCCGTCGCCCCAGACGGCAAAACGATGCGTCGGTCGCGGCGGCGGCTCGGAATTTCGCGGGATCCGGTCGTAGTTCTGATAGTCCCAGTACATCTTGTTCGGATCCGTCGGATGTGGACGATGGCGAAACAACCAAAAATGTCCGGGGCTGATGTTGAACGTGATATTCGGGAAGAAGGAGTAGTGGACGTCGAGCCAGAGCTGTTCGTCGTGGAGATCGTCGAAATCGAGATTCGCCGGTCCGGCCGCCTCGCGAAGTGACGTGATCAAGGCGGGACGGATTTCCTCGATCCGATCGTCGTAATCCTTCGGATCGAGTCCGAAGGCTTCGAGAACCGTGGCCATCTCCTTCGTGACTTCGCCCCGATCTCGGTAGCCGGCTGCCTGCGCCTTCGTATCGGTCCAGCGAGGACTTGGCACGCCGATCTTGAAAAGGAATCGGCTGTGTTTGCCATAGAGGTCGATCGGACAGTCGACGTCGTCACTGATTTCGAGCAGCTCGGGATGGATCCCCTGGACGTGATAAACCTCGTTGAAGGCGTCGACACCGACCTTCCAATTGCAATTCCACTCGAAGGTGATGTCCTCGGTGAGCGCGTAGTTGCGATCGAAGTGGTAGCCGTCGAGATGCCCCCCGGCCTCACCGAGATACTCCGAGAGCGATTCGGCACCGAGGTCCATGTTCACGAATACCCACGCACCCCATGTGTCGCACCGAACCGGCGCGAGGCGAGTGTCATCCGGGATGCCCTGCGGATAGTCTTCGCGATCCGGCACGCCTCGCAGTTTTCCCGCTAGGTCGTACGCCCACAGGTGATAGGGGCAGACGAAGGTCTTGCCATGACCGCGTTCGGCTTCGCAAACACGGTACCCACGGTGCTGGCAGGCATTGTGAAACGCGTCGATTCGATCCGCTGCCGAACGAACGACGATGATCGATTCCCGACCGATCTCGAATGTGAAGAAATCCCCGACTTCGGAGATGTCCGAGAGCGTCCCCGCCATCAACCAGGCGCGCGACCACATCCGATCGGACTCACGCTCCATGAACTCCCGCGAGACATACCGCTCCTTCGGAATGAGATCGGTCCCGAGATCCGGCTCGGCGGATTTTTCGAGGGGCGTCCTCGCCATGAATGGAATGCTCCTTGTCAGGCCTGCGCCGACTCGCCTTCGGACTTCTGCGAGATCCGCGGGGCAGACCCTCAGCCGAGGGACGGCTCGCGGGTCGGCCGGTCGACGTTGTAGATCCGTGCGGCGTTGTCCCAGAGGAGCTTGCTGCGATGTTCCGGTTTCGCCTCTCCCAGACCCGCATCGATCTTCTCACGAACGTTTCCGTAGAGACAGACCGGGTGGGGATAGTCCGTCTCGAAGAGGATGTTGTCCTGGGGAATCCGATCGAGGAGATGGCCCGGCGCATATTCCTCGAAGAAATAACACGCGTAGACCTGACGACTGAAATACTCGCTGGGAAGCATCTTCATCTCAGGCCGATCTTTGCGCACCTGGCCGTAATCGAAGGTGTAGTCACAGGATTCGAGCATAAAGGGGATGAAGCCGATTCCACTCTCGACCGAGATGAACTTCAATTTGGGATACCGAGCGAGCACGCCCGAAAAGAGGAGATCGACGATCTGTTTGGCGTTGTCTAGGAAGAGTCCGGTGGTGAACATGCCATTCACCGCGCCCGACCCGTAGTGCTCGATCCGCTCCGGCGTCCAGAACGCGGCCCCGGTGAAGTTGCCCGCGCCGATATGGAAGCTGATCGGCATGTCGTGCGCCTGGGCACATTCCCAAAGCGGGTTCCAATGCGGATTCGCCAATACGGGCATGTCGTGGGATTGCGGTTCACCCGTAAAGAGAACGCCCTTGTGGCCCTTTTTCGCGCATCGCTCGATCTCGCGGCAGGACGCTTCGACATCCCAGAATGGCAGCGCCGTGATCGGGATGAATCGTTCGGGGGCAGGCTCGGAGAAGTCGGTCAAGAAATCGTTGTAGGCCTGCACGCAAGAGAGCATCAGTTCCGGATCCTCTAGACCGAGAAAGACCTGACTGCCGAAACCGCCGACGTTCGGATAGAGCGCCATCGCCCAGATCGCCAGCGAGTCCATGTATTCGAGACGCGCATGGGGGTCATGCGCTGCCTTCGGACATTCCGCAAAGCTCGAAGGTGCCGCCGGAAAGGGCTCCTTCCATCCCGCGGTCGCCGTGTGGCCGATGGGCGTGATGGGGGATTGATTCCCGACGGTCCATTCTTCGTTGCCCAGTTCGTTCACGTGGACGCTCGGCGCGAGATCCTTGAATTTCGCGGGAAGGCGACTCGAGAAGAGATCCGGCGGCTCGGTGATGTGGGTGTCGGCATCGATCACCCAATCGACGATCAGATCGGAGGAAGTTGTGGGGGCAGCCATGGCGAATTTCTCCTCTGCAGCGGTGCGGAAGAAGTCCCGTCACCGGCGAAATTCTAGACGTTTCAGCGCGCGCCGCGCCCCCCTTCTCGAATCTCGATGAGGCGTCACGGGCGTCGGAATTCGAACGACTGCCTTCGGCGCACTCGCTCAAGCTCTGCGAAGTGGCCTGAAGAAGCGACGCAGATCGTCGATCAGGACTTCCGGCGCTTCGAGGGCGGGAAAATGGCCACCTCGTTCGGCCTCGTTCCATTGTCTCAAGTCGTATTTGCGTGCCACGGCGCTTCGCGGCGGGCGCATGACCTCCTTCGGAAAGATCGTCATCCCGGTGGGGATCTCGACCCTCTCCGGGCGAACGGCGATCGGAGGGGCTTGTCGGTGAGCCCAGTAGAATCGAATCGATGGATAGAGGCAGCCGCTCAGCCAATAGATCATCACGTTGTCGAGCAACTCGTCGCGGGTGAATGCATTGAGAGGATCCCCGTCGCAATCACTCCACGCCTGGAACTTCTCGCAGATCCATCCCGCGAGCCCCACCGGTGAATCATTCAACCCGTAGGCGAGTGACAGGGGGCGAGTCCCCTGGATCGCCGAGTAGCCGGCCTCTTCGACATTCCACCGAGCGGTCTTGGCGAGCCAGGCGCTCTCCTGCGGCGTCGGGGGGTCGGCGGGGATCGCCATCGGAAGATTCTGGTGGATTCCCACGACGTGCTCAGGGTAGCGATGCCCCAGGCCCGTCGTGACGAAGGCGCCCCGGTCACCGCCATGGGCTCCGAAGCGATCGAATCCGAGCACGTCGACCATGAGATCGCGAAAACAATCCGCCGCATCGTCCGCTCCGAATAGCGGATCGACGGGTACACCCGAGAATCCGTGGCCGGGGATCGACCCAACGACGATTTCAAACGCGTCCCCGGGGGATCCACCGTGCGCTGCGGGATCACTGAGTGGGCCGACGAGTTTTCGCATCTCGACGTGAGAGCTCGGCCATCCGTGCAGGAGCAGAAGCGGGAAGGGGGCCGGACCCCGCCCGGGGATATGTGAGAAATGGAGATCGATATCACGCACTCGAACGCGCTGGCCGGGCAACGTTTCGCGCATCCAAGCTTCGCGTGCGCGCCAGTCGAAGTCGCCCCGCCAATAGTCTACGAGCTCGCGCAACCACGCGGACTCGGTCCCCCGATTCCATCCGGTCTCGGCGGGCGTCGGCCAACGGGTCTCGCGCAGTCGCCGATCGAGATCTGCGAGTTCTTCTTCGCTGGCGCGGATATCGAAGGGGACGGGGTCGGACAAGATGGGGATTCCTCGAGGATGGGATCGGATACTCGCAGAGTTCCGTGCCTTCGAGTAGTCGGGAAAGAAGGCGCGTTCGCGTTCTCCCTTCTAGACTCGTCCTCGACTACGCCGCTCGGGTCGATCCCCGCGGAACCACGGAGTGTTCGAGGGGCATGCACCGGAAACAGTCGAGGCCTTGCGCTTGCACCGGCGTCCGCTGGTGTGCGCGATGCAAGGACAGCGAAGTCCGCGAACGTCACCGGATGGACGATCCGGTACCGATGCCCGCCCTGCTCGCAAAGCGCCCGCCCGTTCGCGACACGACCCTGACCGAATCACCGATTCACTTCTTCGAATCGTCTTCCCAGTCCGTCCCGACCCTCCCTGAGTTCGAGGGACTGCGCCTCTATCCCGACTTTCTCTCGGAGTCCGAAGCCGGAGAGCTGCTCGAGACGCTCGAAACGACACCCTTCGTCCCGGCTCAAAGCGGCAAGGGAAAGCAGCATTACGGCCCGCGAATCAACTTCAACAAGAAGCGGATGAATGCCGCGACGTATCGAGGCGTGCCCACCTACTCGCACGATCTCGAGGCGCGGATGCGATCGCGGATTCAGGCGGATCGGGACTTCACGACGCGAGGCAAGGCAGCAATCGAAACCGCACTCACCGCCTTCGATACGACGGACGTCTTCGTCCTCCGATATCAACCCGAAGAAATGTCGAATCTCGACTTCCATCTCGACGACTGCTTTGCGTACGGCGAGCTGATTGCAGACCTCTCCCTCGAGTCCGACTCCTTCCTGACTTTCTTCCGCGGTCGGCCCAACAGCGAAATCGATCGAGCTGGGACGAGACTCGAGGGGCCGATCTGCGTCCGGGTAGAGCTGCCGGCTCGCTCGCTCGCCGTCCTCTATGGACCCGCGCGTTTCGAATGGGAACACGCGATCCTCGCATATGATATCGAGTCTCAGCGCACGAGCGTGACACTGCGTACGCTCAGCGAAACGCTCCGAGCGACCAGCGACGGACGAACGGTGATCGATCTCGCACACCAGAACGTGATCTGATCGGGGCTTTCCGTCTCGACCTAACAGGATTCACCCCATAGGATCGACGGGCCAGGCCTTCCGACCGGTCGCACCTCGACGCGGGCATTCGAGCGACCCGACCCGATCGCCCCAGACCGCAGCGAGCTGGATTCCCAGGATCCCTAGTCGCCGGTTCCCACGACATTCGCCTGCGCCAGATCGAGCTGCTCGAAAACCTCATGCGCAATCTGCATCGATCGCAAAGCCTGCGGTGTACCGGCGTATACGGCGCTGTGCATGATGACCTCGCCGATCTGGAGCCGTGTCAGACCATTCGCGAGCCCCGCCTCGATATGAACGCGGAGGGTGTGCTCGTCGCGCAGCACCGACATGATCGAAATCGTTGCGATGCTTCGCTCCGCGCGTGAAAGGGCGGGGCGTGCCCAGACTTCCTGTCCGCCCCGATTGATCCATTCGTTCCAATCCTTCTCGATCTCCTGGGGGGCGCGGTTGCGCTCGAGAAAATCCGCCGCGCCCTCCTCGATCGAGCGTGCCTGACCCTTCATCTCCTTGCCAGACATCTAGAGCAGCTCCTCTCGTGCGGCCGCATCGAGGCCGAGTTCATCGAAGACCTCGTCGTGGTGCTCGCCGAGACGCGGCGCGCGACGACTGATCCGCCAGGGACTCGCGGGCAGCTTGTAGGGCGCGCCGGGGTATCGGATCGAACGTCCGAGCTCCGGGTGCTCGACCTCGACCTGAAAGCCGCGTTCGACGAAGTGCGGATTCTCATAGGCTTCCTCCGGCGAGAGGATCGCCCCGACCGTGATCCCTAGTCTCTGGGCGCCGTTGAAGAACTCGTCGACGGACAGGTTCTCGCAGATCAACGCGAGCGCATCCCGCGCGGCGGAATAGGCCGCCGTCACCTCCTCCTCCACCCCGATCAGGGCAAAGCCGATCGACTCCCGATGGCGGGCCTTCTCCAGGAAGATCGACTCCGGCAACTGCGGAACGAGGCCGAGGTCTTCGAGCCAATCGAAGAGGTCCCCGAAACCCTCCGGTGTCCGCGGCGGCATCCCGGTGGTTGCAAACCGGCCATCCTTGCTCCGAATCTGAACCGGCATGGTCATCATGGGTGCCGCGTGCCGACCCGTCTGTCGGATCACCGTCTGTCCGTCCACGAGATACATGTACGAGGACATTTCGGTCGTGATGTTCGCCGCGGCATGCATGCTGACGTCGATGAACTGGCCCTCACCGGTGGCACCGTGATAGAAAATCGCCGTCAACGCAGACATGACCACGTGATGGCAGCCGGTCTGATAGCCCTGGTTTCCCCCGCCCCGAATCGGGGGAATCGAGTGATCGTCGTATCCACAACTCCAGACCGGTCCGCCCCCCGCAAGAATCGTCAGATCGGTGACCGGCTCATGCCTTCGGGAATTCTCACGACCGAATCCCGTCATGGAAACGTGGATCAGGCCCGGCTTGATCTTCGAGAGCTCGTGGTAGTCGAGGCCGAGGGAAGCGAGCCGCCCGGGTGCCTCGGATTCGATCAGGACATCCGCGGTCTCGATCAACTTCTTGAAGGCGACCCGAGCGCTTTCCTGATCGAGATCGAGCACGACACCGCGCTTGCTGGTGTTGTAGTGCCACCAGTAGAGACTCTTCTCGGAGTCCGGTTCATCGTCGACGAAGGGTGGATAGTTCCGACTCGGATCACCAACCGGTGATTCGACCAGAACGACATCGGCGCCCATATCCCCCATCAGCTTACCCGCGAAGGCAATTCGCTCGTTCGAGATCTCGACGACCCTCGTCCCCAGGAGCGCGCTCATACGATCCCCTCCTCATGCAACGTAGAGATCTCGTCCACGTCGTATCCCAGCAGATTCGAGAGCACTTCGTCCGTGTGCTCACCGACACAGGGCCCGCCCCTCTCGATCTTCCAATCCGTTTTCGAGAATCGCACGGGCAAGCCGTCGACTCGGACAGGGCCCATCTTCGTGTGCTCGACTTCGGGCCAGAGCCCGAATTCCGTCGTCCCGGGATCGTTATCGATTCGCTCCGCGGGTTTCTGGACGGCGGCGCTCGGAACCCCCGCAGAGATCACGCGCTTCTGGATGTCGAATTTATCCAGGTTCTCGGTCCAGGACGTGAGGTGGGTTTCGAGGTCATCTTGTTGCTCGAGTCGACCGGGGAGCGTCTTCCACTGGGCCTCCCGCGCCCAGGGCTCGTCGATCAGATCCGCCAGCACCTCCCAGTCCGCATCGCTGCGACACGCAATCGAGACCCATTCGTCATCTCCTCGACAAGCGAAGATACCGTGTGGAGCCATCGGCGGAGACGCGCTGCGATTGCCTTCGGGACGATCTCCCCGGCGCATCGGTCGGTCGTTGACCGTCCAGTCGAGAATGGCCGGCCCGTTCAGGCTGAGTCCCGCTTCGGTACAGGCGAGGTCGACCCATTGGCCCTCACCCGTCCGCTGTTTGTGAAGCAACGCATAGAGAATCGCCAGCGCCATATACATGCCGCCGGTGTGATCCATATAGGAGTAGCCCCAACCCGCCGGCTCCGAGTCCGGCAAGCCCGAGGTGAACGTCAATCCGCTCATCGCCTGGACGATGGGTCCCCAGGTCTTGTAGGCGCCATAGGGGCCCGTATGGCCGAAACCACAATTCGAGACGTAGATGATGTCCTCGCGAATCGCGCGGAGCCGTTCCCAACCGAAGCCCCACCGATCCAGAACCCCCGCTGCAAAGTTCTCGGAGACGACGTCGGATTTCGCAACGATCTCGCTGAGAATCTCCTTGCCGCGGTCCGTGCGGAGATTCAGGGTGATGCCCTTCTTCTGGACGTTGTGATTGTTGAAGCCCCCGCCAAAATCCGGACCGCGTCGGTCGTCGACGAAGGGCGGCATGTTTCGAAGAACATCCCACGTCCCCTGGTTCACGGGATCTTCAATCCGGATGACTTCGGCACCGAAGGCTGCCAACCACTTGGTGCCCCCCGCACCCGCGAGCTGCCCGGTGAAGTCGCAGATTCGAACCGTGCCGAGTGCGGTTCCGTTCGGGGCTGCGCTGCCATGGCGCGACGGGGTCACGTTGGGTTGGGTCATCGAAGCCTTCTTTCTCTGAGTTCGCTGCAAGTGTAGTCGGCGGGGCGACCCGCCGTCAGCATGCAGAATCAGGCCTTTCCGAATACGATCGGGAGACGGTCGAAGCCACGGAAGAACTCGGATCGAATCCGCACTGCGCCCGCCTCATCGACATCGAATTCCGGGGCGCGGGTGAGCAATTCCTCGAGCAGCACGCGACCTTCCATCTGGGCGATGTGAGCGCCGAGGCAACGGTGTCGACCGTTGTTGAACGTGAGGATGCGCGGCGCTTTGCGGTGGATGTCGAAGCGATCCGGATCGTCGAACTCACGTTCGTCGCGGTTCGCCGAGACCCAGAGGTGCATGATTTTCTGGCCCACCGCGATCTTCGTTCCGCCACCTATTTCGGTTTCCTCCTCAGCACATGCGCCTAACATCAATGTAGGCATCTCGTACCTCAACATCTCCCAGAAGGCGTCCTTCGCGAGGGACAGATCCCGCACGAGCTCTGCGCGCTGATCCGGATGTTTGTAGAGCTGGTAGACGCCGCCCGCAAAAACCTTGGGAAGCGTCTCGGTCCCACCGACGACGAGCAGGTAGATGTTGGAAAGGAGCTGATCCTCCGGCAACGACTTTCCTTCGAAGCGATACGCGATCAGCGAATCGAGAAGACCGCCCTCTCCGGGGGTCTTCTGGCGTTCATGGATCTTTTCCAACAAGTAGCCATGCAACTCCGCTTGCGCGTCGAGCGCCCGCTGGTTCGGACCTTTCACCTGCGGTGAGCGATCGAACACAAGCCCCACCAGGCCCGCCACGCGGTCCGCGTCATGCTCTGGCAGACCGATGAGTTTGAACGCAACCCGCACGCTGATCCGACGGCCGAGCTCGCCGTTGGCGTCGACGTGCCCCTTCTCGATCGCTTCGTCGATGAATGCCCTGGCATGTCCGCGGACGAAAGACTCGATCCCGCGCGTGAATCCAGGCGAGAAGAAGGGCCAGAACGTTCTTCGGAGAGCCGTGTGATCCGGCGGAGTCATCGACGAGAGGGCAAGGTTCGGCGGCTTTCCCGCGAGCAGGTCCTGGGTGTTCGTTCCCTTGCGATGGGAGAAATGGCCGGACCCGACCGCCTCCCAGATATCCTCGAAGCGCGACAGGAAGTAGCAGTCGAGTTCTTCGTGATAGTAGGCCCGTGATTCGTCGCGCAACCGCTTGTACACGGAGAAGGGGTCGTCGAAATACGATTCGTCAAAGGGATCGAACTCGAGCATCAGTCACCTTTCGCGACATCCTGCGAACACGCTGCCGCGAGCAGTTGCAATCACCGGACCGGACCGGGAATATACTCTCAGCCATGCCCGCACGATTCGCCACCGACCGCTTGCGCGACTCCCGACAAATCGAGGATTGGGCCGACACGGCCGACGTCATCGTCGTGGGACTCGGCTCCGCGGGCGCCTGCGCCGCTCTCGAGGCCCATCGCGCCGGGGCACGGGTCCTCGTCCTCGAGAAGCAGGCCCGGGGCGGCGGGACCTCCGCTCGCGCGGCCGGCCAACTCTACCTGGGCGGCGGCACCGCACTCCAAACGGCCTGCGGCTTCGAGGACTCGCCCGCGGACATGGCCGCCTACATGAAGATGGCCTGCGGACCGGGTGCGCCGGAAGAGAAGATCGACCTCTTCGTCGAGAACGCAATCGAACATTTCGAATGGCTGGTCGAACAGGGTGTCCCGTTCCGACCGACCTTCGTTCCGACGACCGAGGCGACGAATCCACCGGGGCCAGACGGGCTGACCTATACCGGGAGCGAACCCGCATACCCGTGGTGCGAGCACGCAAGACCTGCCCCCCGCGGCCACAATGTCGAGAACGAGGGGGACTCGGGCGTGGTCCTGATGAAGGTCCTGATCGACGTCGTCGAACGCGAGGGCATCGAAATCCGCACGAATGTCGAGACGACTCGCCTCGTGATGGACGAAGAGGGACGTGTCGTCGGCGTGGGTGCTCTCGAGGACTCGACCCGGGCCGCACCCAATACGAGCGCCGAGAAATGGGTCGCGGCAAAGGGCGGCGTCATCCTCTGCACGGGCGGCTTCGGGTTCAACAAGGAAATGCTCGCCCGCTACGCGCCCCCGCTTCTCCAGTGCGGACCCGTCGGGACCGAGGCCGAGGATGGTCTCGGGATCCGCCTCGGAATGGCCGCCGGTGGGGATGCGATTCGAATGGATGCGGGATGCGTGATGATTCCCTTCTCGAAGCCCCGTTCACTCGTTCGGGGAATCATCGTCAACGGCCGCGGCGAACGATTCATCAACGAAGACGTCTATCAAGCCGTTCACGGCGACGTGGCCCTCAAGCGCCAAGAGGGGATCTCCTATCTCATTCTCGATGCGGAATCCTATTCGCCGCCGCTCCTGCCGTTTCCCGACGCGGGCAAGGCCGACACGCCCGAGGAACTCGAGGAGCAATTGCGACTCCCACGCGGAAGTCTCTCAGCCACGCTCGAACGATGGAACGAGGGGGCCCTGCGCGGGGTGGATCCCACCTTCCACAAGGGCGCAGAGTGGATTGCTCCACTGACCAGGCCGCCCTTTCGCGCGATCGATCTCCGATGCGCGACCTTCCCCTACCCCTTCTTCACGCTCGGCGGCCTTCGCACCGATATCGACGGCCGGGTGCTCACGCCCGAGAGCGAGATCCTCGATGGCCTTTTCGCTGCCGGGCGTTCGAGTTCGGGCCTGCCGGCTCAGGGTTATAACAGCGGCATGTCGCTCTCCGATTGTACTTTCTTCGGCCGGCGAGCCGGTCGCTGCGCGGCGCGCGCGGTCGGCTAGTTCGGACGACTGTTCCCGAAAACACTTTCGATTCGCCAGACCGAACACTGCGCGACGCCATTGGTGCGAGTGCGAGAAAGAAGACTGCCATGCAGATCGATCTCAGCCGGGGAGCGAGCGTCGGTATCGCCGTTCGAGATCTCGAGCCCGTCATCGAACTCTACGCCGAAGGGCTCGGAATCGGCCCCTTCGAGATGGAGGAAATCGAAGCTCCCGCTGCGGAGTACTGTGAGGGCAGCTCGAATCGCTCAGCACCCACTCGGATGCGCATCGCCACCGCTCCCTTCGGCGTCTGCGAGCTGGAGATCATCGAAGTGCTCGCAGGTCGCCCGCCCCATCTGGACTTCCTCGAAGCGGAGGGCGAGGGGATGAACCACGTCAATCTCGATACGCTGAGCGCTGAGAATTACCTCGACACTCTCGACCGGCTCTACTGGCGTGAGATCGAGCCCTTCTGGGGCCTCCCCTTCGGTGGGTTCTGTTATGTCGATAGTGATGCGATCGGCGGCGTGAGCTTCGAGATCATGGTCGGCAGTGGAAAAGCGGGCAAGAAGGCCCACAACCATCTCGGCCTCGTCGTCGAGGAAACCGACCGCACGATCGACTTCTACAGCAAGGCGCTGGGACTCGGCCCCTTCCGGACCGGGGATCACGCGATGCCTCGCGCCGCATACCGCGAAAAGCGAATCGAAACGACGTTCCGCGCCAGCTTCTGCGAAATCGGGAACACATCCCTGCGCCTCTATCAGGTTCTTGCAGGGGATACGCCGCTCACGGATCGGATCCGCGAGCGCGGGGAGGGCCTGCACCATCTCTGTCTGAATGTGGCTGACCTCGAGGAGTCCCTCACTGAGCTCTCGGCGGTCGGAGTCGAAGCGACCTGGCGTTGTCCGGAACTTCGCATGGCCCACCTCGACACGACCCGGATCGGGGGCATGACCTTTTCTCTGGCCGAGGTCGACTGACTCCCACTCTTCCTCTACTGCCCCGTCGCCATCGCCATCGCCATCGCCATCGCCATCGCCATCAGGGAGGCGGACACACG
>JAPYTP010000014.1:43468-52722 GCA_029941885.1 Myxococcota bacterium | reverse complement strand
GCCAACGACCCGGCCCGCGAAGCGGCCGCGCTCGGACAGCTCGGAAACGTCCACCGCGCCCTCGGCGACCACGAGCGTGCGCGCGATCAGCTCGAAGAGAGCGTCGCCACGGCACGCCGAGCGGCGGAACCCGGAGGGCTTGCCGCGGCTCTCAACCATCTCGGAAGCTTCGAGTCCATGGAGGGCGACTGGCCTGCGGCCAGCGAGCACTACCTCGAAGCGGCGCGCGGGGCGGAGTCCGCGGATCGCCCGCTGCTCGCGTCCCAGATCCTCGCTAACGCCGCACGCATCGAGCTCGAACGAGAGAGCCCGACGGCGGCGATCGAATTATTGAACAGATCGATTCGGGGCAGTCAACCGTTAGGCGGAGGGATCGAGCCGATCGCGTTGCGCCTTCATCTTGCAGACAGTTATTCACGTGTTGCCGAGCTGGCCCCGGCACTCCGTCGCGCGGGACTCTCGGCCTCGCACCGGCTCCTCATCGAGGCCAATGCCGAGGCGGGCTCGATCAGCGACGAGCGCCTGCGATCGAACGCCTTTGGGCGACTCGGCGCGGTCTACGCTCAGGAGGGTGGGCGCACGAAAGAAGCGCTCTACCTCACGCGGCGAGCGCTGGCGTCGGCGGAACGCGCGCGAGCACCCGAGCTGCTCGCACGTTGGTCCCATCAAGCGGGGCAGATCTCCTCCGAAACCGGGGAAATGGAGCGGGCCCTTGGCCACCATCGGCGAGCCGTCGAGATCCTCGAACAGATCAATGCCGAGACCCGCGCGCAATACGGTGCAGGGAAGGCCCGCTTCAAAAGGGCGTTCGCACCGATCTACATGGCGCTGGTCGATACGCTGCTCACCTCCGCGACGGGGGGAGAAGAGGCCAACCAGGCGGTTTTCGCGGAAGCGCGGGAGACCATCGAGCGCTGGAAGGCCGCCGAACTCCGCGACTATTTCCAGGACGAATGTGTCGCCCGTCTCGAAGCGGAGGAGCGCCCGCTCGACGAGATCGCTCCCCATGCGGCGATCATCTATCCGATCCTGCTCGCGGATCGGCTCGAGTTGCTCGTCAGTACCCGGCGTGGGCTCTCGCGTTATAGCGTCCCGGTTTCGAGGACCGAGATCACCGAAGAGATCAAGACCTTCCGCCGGCTGATCGGGACGCGCACGACCTACCAGTTTCGCGTTCCCGCGAAGAGACTTCACGAATGGTTGATCGCCCCGTATCGAGAACGGCTGCGCGAAGCAGGGATCGACACCCTCGTCTTCGTCCCAGATGGCCCGCTACGCACGATTCCAATGGGCGCGCTCTACGACGGCGAGCAGTATCTGGTGGAGACCTTCTCCGTGGTGATTACGCCAAGTCTTCGCCTGATCGCTCCGCGGCAGCTCAAACCGAGAGATACGCGGCTGCTGCTTGCCGGTGTCAGCGAATCCGTACAGGGATTTGCACCCCTCGAGTACGTCCGCAGCGAGATCGAATCCGTGCAAGCCCTCTACGGGGGCAAGGTCCTGCTCGACAGCGATTTCCGTAGCGACCGCCTCGAGGAAGAACTTCGCGAGCGCCCCCCCGGCATCCTGCACATCGCCTCACACGCCGAGTTCACCGGCGACCCGAAGACGAGCTACGTGCTGGCGCACGATCGCAAGCTCTCGATGGAAGACCTGTCCCGGCTGATCGCGTCCAACCGCTTCGGAAAGGAACCGCTCGAACTGTTGCTGCTTTCAGCGTGCGAGACTGCGGCCGGCGACGACCGCTCGGCACTCGGCCTCGCCGGGCTGGCGATTCGCTCCGGTGCACGCAGCGCGGTCGGCACCCTGTGGCCGGTCAGCGACGAGGCCGCTTCCCGCCTGATCGTCTCGTTCTACGAGTCCCTTGGCCGACCCGACGTCTCGCGAGCGACGGCGCTTGCGCTCGGTCAGCGCGACTTGATCCAGGATCGCAGATTCGATCACCCCTACTACTGGGCCGGGTTCATGGTGATCAACAATTGGCTGTGACGTGTGGGACGCGATGCGGGCGCTTCGGCGCCACGATTCTCGTGCTCGGGCTGTGGATTCCGGTGCTGGGCTGGGCGGAGGGACTGGTTCCCGGCGAGCGGTCGGGAGATCCGCGTCTCGAGGTCGAACCGATCGGCCCGCGGCCGGAGAGAGACGAGCCACCGATCCTACCGCCCTATCCGATCCCGCACGACAGCCCATTCGAGGGGCTGATGTCGGACCTTCGTGTACGCGTACGCGAGGTGATGATCGACGGCAATTCCGTGATTCCGGATGATGCCCTGCGAAGAATCGCGTCCTCCTACGAGAATCGAGCGCTCGCCTACGAAGACCTGCTCGAGCTGCGCGATCGACTGACCCTCCTCTATGTCGATGCCGGCTATCTGACTTCCGGCGCGGTGCTCCCGAAGCAGACGATTCGAGACGGCGTGGTTCGCTTCGTGATCGTCGAGGGGCGCCTCTCGGAGATCGAGATCGAAACCGACGGTCATTTCCGGGAGAGCACTCTTCGTGGACGGCTTCGCACGAACGTCGACGGGCCGGTCAACATCCACGACCTCGAAGTACGACTGCGAGCGCTGCAACAGGACCGGCGTATCGAACGGATCGAAGCGCACCTGCTGCCGGATCACGCGGCGGGCACGAGCACCCTCCAGGTACTCGTATACGAGCGCGCTCCCTATTCGATCGGGGCGGACTTCGACAACTACCGCAGCTCGAGTATCGGCTCGCTCGGAGGCCAGCTGCATGGCCGAGTCGACAATCTGGCGGGGATCGGGGATACGTTCTTCGCCCGCGCCGGCTTTTCCGAGGGTCTGGTCCAGCTGGATGGAAAACTCGAGATCCCGGTATCGCCCTGGGAAACGCTGCTGACACTCCGATACTTGTGGAGTGATGCCGAGATCGTCTCGGAGCCCATCGCATCGTCGCTCGACATCGAAACGCGATCCCGCACGATCTCCGCCGAGCTCCGGCAGCCGCTCTGGCGCACGCCGAGCACGACCTTCGAGACGTACTTGCGCGGCGAGCTGCGTCGCAGTGACACCTATCTCGACGGAACGGCAGCACCCCTTGCCGAGGGGTCGGAAGACGGTGTGTCGAAGGTGACGGTCCTCCGCTTCGGCCTCGAGTGGACGCAGCGGACCCGGTTGCAGGCGATCGCGCTTCGATCGCTCATTACGATCGGAATCCCGATCCTCGATGCGACCCACAATCCGAACGGGACCGCGGATGGCGAGTTCGTCGCGTGGCTGGCACAGGCGCAATGGGCACGGCGGCTGCCTGGATCCCTCGATGCCGAGCTGATCGTGCGAGGCGATCTCCAGCTCGCGAACTCGGCTCTTCTTCCCCTCGAGCAGTTCTCGATCGGGGGGCGCTATTCGGTTCGCGGGTACCGCGAGAACACGCTCGTGCGCGACAACGGTCTCATCGGATCGATCGAAACGAGGATCCCGCTCTATCGACGCGTCCGGCCCGCGCTTCGTTTCGATGTCATCCCATTCCTGGACGTCGGCCATTCCTGGAGTACGAATCGGCAGGAAATCGGTAAGCAGACCTTGATGTCGATCGGGTTGGGTACACGCCTCGATTGGAGCCGCTGGGCGGGTCTCGAACTCTACTGGGGCCACCGACTAAGAGACGTCGACCGGATCGGAGAACGCGACCTGCAGGATTCCAGTGTCCATTTCCGCGTCTTCGCCCGGTGGCCCTAGCGGGAACCGGACCTCAGCCTTCGGGCGAGACCGGGTTGCCGTCGTACACGGCGGCGTCCTCGAGGCCAACGGACAAGAGCAGCTGAGCTCGCAGCTTCGCCAGGCCCATCTCGTCGGGGGAGCGCTCGATCTCGCGGGAGAGAAAATCGAGTGCGTCGTACCAGATTCCCTGACGTGCCAATACATGGCCTCGCTCTGATCGGTTGGCGTCGTTGCGCCGTGAGGTTATTTCGACGGGCGCCGTGACCCGCCGGATCTCGGCCGCCGCAACCGTATCGCGATCCCGCCGCTCCGGATCGTGAACGACCGCAACGGTCCAGCGGTAGTCGACGTCCGTCTCGAGCTCGACGCCGAGCAGAGCGAGATCGACCGACTGGAACCCCGCGCCCCCGCTGGCCGGAAGCGTCCCCTGGTAGATCGGCATGCGATCACGATCATCGATGATCACGATCTCCTGTCGATCGACGGTGTCACGCGAGACGAACCAGTAGAGCGTCGGACTGGCTTCGAGCGTCAGACCACGGTGCCGGGGCGCGAGGGTCGTCACGACGAGAGGGTCGGTCGTGGCCGACCGCAGATAGCCCTCGATCCGGACGAGCGCATCGAATCCGTCGGGCTGGACGTAATCGAAGGGGCCGGCCGAAAGCATCGCTGCCAGCAGGATCGGCTCACCTTCCTCGAGAAGCGGTTCGGGCTCGGGCGTCGGGACGTTCTGCAATTCCGGGAGTGTCGCGGGCGGTGTGGGCACCTCCGCGACCCGCTCCGATGCACTCTCCTCGGTCCCCTCCTCGACAAGGACCGGTTTCCGCTGCGATTCGGGTAGCGGCTGTTCCTCCGCCAGCTGCGTCGGCTCCTCCCCCTCGAAGCGGGGCGTCGTGTCCAGAAGAGGCGCGGGATCCGTCTGCGCGGGGTCCTCGGCGACCCGAACCGAGACCGGTCCCTCCGTGGACATCCAGCGTGTATAGGTGCCGACGCCGAGCACGGTGAGTGCGATCGAAGCCGCCAGCGCGAGCGGCATCGACGTCCAGCGAAATCGATCCAGCGGGATGATTTCCGCACCCGACGACGCCGATTCATCGACGCCGGGAGCGCGATCCGGCCCGATTTCATCGGCAGATACGCCGAGCGCGTCGAGCGCATCGCCGGACGCGGCGAGGCGCGTCATCACCCGCGCACGATCGCGATGGGCTGGAGAAGCGGCCAGATAGGCCTCGACGCGATCTCGATCGACCTCGGAAAGCGACTCCGGCGCACGAGCATGGCGGAGCAGCAGGTCGAGCTCGACCTCATCGTCGGCGAGGATGTCCGCAAGCAACTCGGTGTAGCCCTCTTCGGATCGATCGTTCTCTCTGTTCGGCACGGCAATACCCTGATTCTTCCGCGTACCGCATCTCTTCTCGGTACACGCGTAGGGGTGGACGGAACGGTTCCAGAAATCGGCTCACGGTGGTTCATCCGCCGGAATCAGCTGGCGACGAAGCAGCCCGAGCGCCTTGCTGATTGACCGTTTGTAGGTCGCCGCAGAAACGCCAAGTCGCTTGGCTCCCTCGTCGTTCGAGCAGCCGAGCACGTAGCGACATTCGATGGCGTTGCGCTCCCGTTCGTCGAGGGTTGCGAGGGACTTGCGCAGGCCCTCGTCGATCCCGGTCTGTGTCGCCTCGAAGTCGCCTGTCTGGGCCTGCTCCGAGAGTTCATCGAGTGGCACCTGGCGTCGCCAGCCCGTGGGTTCCGCTTCGTCCGACGAACCGATCCGACGCCGTCCTCGGTCCCGTCGGACCTGGTCGACGAATTTTCGATAGGTCGTCGTCTGGATGTGGCGAATGACCGCGCCGGTCTCGATCGATTCCGGAGGATTCCCGAGGAGCGAGATGAGTACTTCCTGCACGAGGTCGTCCCACGAATCACGATAGTCGTAGGCGCCGATCCTCGCGAGATAGCCCGTGACGAAACGGGTCACGCGATCGAAGGCCGCCAGGTCGCCGGTCCGCAGCAGATCGAGGCTCTCCGCCCAATCACTCATGCCACCCATTCTAGGGACTCGCCGGGGCCTCGCCCCCGGAGGCAGCCCGCCGCCAATCGAAGGCGGATTCGCAAACGTTTCGGGAATTTCCGAAAAAACGCTTGAAAATCAGCGACATGCGGGATCGCTCCGGACGGGAGTCGGGATTCCGGGCGGCCCGGGCTCCGGCCGTGAGCCGCTTTCCACGTTCGCGCCGTCTTGATCTCCGTACGCAACGAGATCCCGCTCGAGCGGCGCGATCCCAAGGAGGCGAAATCAGATGTTCCACGAACGAGCACACGCAGACCGCACGATCAATCAGGGCACCGAGCAACGGACGCGCTTCGCCGTCGACGAGCGACGTGGAGAGCGACATCCCGCGCGATCCATCCGGATCTCGGACTCTCGAATCCGCCGCATCATGCAGCGACACGTCGCGAAGCGGGCGGTGCTCTTCTGTGCCGCCCTGTCGATCGCCGTTGGAATGCTGGCGACACCCGTCGTGGCGATGACCGTCACGGCGATACCGGGAGGCAAGACGGCCACTCCGACTTCGATCAGCGACGCGGCCGGCGGCTCGGTCACCGTCTCCATCTCCTACAAGGACACTCCGCTGGGCAAAGCGCCGCCACCGCCCCCCGCCGCCACGCCGACGTTCACTTGGAATCTCTACGATGCGGACCCCTTCAACACCCGGGAGGCGAACGCGATAGACCTGACCCAGGTAAATGCCGTCGCACCTGCCGGCTGGGTCCACTGGAACGCCACTCCAAGGGCGATGCTGCACAACTGCTGCTACTACTACACCTTCACGGCCGTGGCGGCGACCGGGCCCCTCGCGGCGACGGACCCCGTTCCGGGTCAGGGTAATCCCGATCCCTTCGTCGAGGTGATCGCGACACTCGGCGTGGTGACCGCCGAGCATGACGTCTGCACACCCGATCTCCCCGCCGTCCCACAGGGCGATCTCGGTGTCGATCAGCCGAACGGAAGCGCCGCACCCCTGGCCAACACGACCGGCCTCGCGGACTACCGGGTCTCCGGCTTCTCGCGCGGCTACGACGAGGTCTCAAGGCTCCTGTCCAGTGAAACGGGAACCGATACGGGGATCTTTTTCTCCTCGCGGGCCTTCGACGGAACGCTTCCCGCGGCGGCTGGGCAGATCGGTCCGCTGGTGCTCTTCAGCGCACCACCGAGCGGCGACGTCTGCTTCGACGAGGCGGCCAGCGGCACGGCGGGCGAACTCGCCGTCTCCTTCTTCAACATGAACATCGGCGATCCGGGCTTCGACGTCGCGACCGATGAGTACTACTTCGTTCGCGAGGACGACTACTTCGTCGAATACAACCCCGTCGGCGACATCGACGAGACGGTGATCTACTGGAGCCTCGACGACATGACGGGCCGCGGTATCTCGGCCCTCGCAGTCGAGGACAACGGCAGCCGAGGGGTCTTCGAGAACGGCGACTACCTCGTCTACGCCTACGAGGGCTCGCTGGAAGTCTGGGTACTGAATGGTCCGCAGGGAGATCCCTTTATCCTGCAAGCGAATGGCCACACCTTCGACGCCACGCTCACCCTAGACTTTGGACACCTCGCCGGCGAGGGCACCCCGGGGCCCTTCGTCACGCCGACGATGTCGATCACCAGCATCTCGATCGCTTCCGACCTCGCGATCATCCAGCCGCAGCCGGACGATCGGGTCTGGTCGGACTATTCGCCTGTGGCATTGCCGGCCTTCTTCGACGATTTCGAAACCGGAAGTGTCAACCTTTTCACGGACGTCGTCGGTTCGATCTTCGAATTCGAAAACGACGAGATGACCTTGGGCGGACAACGCGAGGTCCACTTCCATGTCTCGAGCACCGACGGCAGCGGCGTATTCGCATCGACGACGAACGGTGCATTCGTCCACGACCAGTCCTTCGACACCTTCGCTCGATCGGAGGTCATCTGGGACGGCAGCGACGCGAACGTCGAAGTGCCGGGTCAGGGATCGCTGGGACTCGATCTCGAGGCGGACCCCTCGAATGCCTTCGTGATCGAGATCGAACGGATCGAGAACTACTCCGAGGAGACCCCACTTCCATCGATCGGAATCCTGGTCGAGCTCGACCAGCCTGGACGTCCGCGTAGCGAGGTCCTGATTCCCTTCACCGGACCGATCGTAACCGACGAGTTCGTGGTCCTTCCCTACCAACTCTTCGGCCCCGATCTCCGCAACGTCGCAGCCGTCGGACTGGTGGTCGATGGGATTTCGACCGGCGACTTCGTCACGCGGATTGCGAGCGTCACCACCACGAACGTGGACACCTATCCGCCGATCATCGATGACTTCGAGAGCAGCGAGGTCGCGATTTCCCGCTCGACGGTCGGCTCCACCTTCACGTTTCATCGAAATCCGATCACCCTGACCGGGGAGATGGAGATCATGGGGCAGGTCCTCGCCAGCGAGAACATCGCGAGCCTCGATGTCTCCGTGAGCGATGGATTGCTCACCTGGTCGCAGGGCCAGCTGGTCTTCGCGGTGGGATCGATCGTGTGGGATGGCATGGACGGAAGTGCCTCGACGGATCTCAGCTCCGCGGTGAACCTCACCAATCAGGATGCCGGCGCCCTCGAGCTCTCCATCGATGCGTTGTCCTTCGATGTCGGCGTGACGGGAGGGGTGGGACTCTCCCTCGGCCTCGTGTCCCGCAACAATCCCGGCGAGATCTACTACTCGCCGACCTACCAGATGACCAGCCCGATCACGGGGGGCCAAACGCTCGTCGTTCCCTTCGCCGACTTCATGGGTGAAGGCTCCGGGGTCCCCACGCAGCTAGACCTCTCCGAGATCGCCAGCGTCACGCTCGCGGTCGACGGGGGAGAGCAGTCGAGCTTCGACCTCAGCATCGGCGAACTGCGTACGGTCCCGATGCCCGTGCCCGAGCCGGGGCTCGCAGGCTCGCTCATTGCCGGAGTGACTTTCATGGTCGCCCTGCAACGCCGGCGAGTCCCGGCTCGAGCCTGAGGGAGCGCGGAAGCGCTACCCAGGATCGAGGCACCGAGTCGGTTCGGGTCGGGGAGTTCATCCCCGGCCCGAATTCGACTCGGTCTTGCGTTCGGACTCCCACGGTCGATGACGAGCTTCGCTGCTATTTGTCCAGGGGCAGCCGGATCGTGATGTGCGTGCCCTCGCCCGGCCGACTCTGGATGTCGTCAGTGAGTCTTGTCTCCCCGGCGCTCGTCGAACAGATCCGTCAATCCGTGCGTTCACCGACCCATTCCGGGAACACGAGGGGCGGGTTCGGAAGCAACTCGATTCCGCGCTTCGCACAGAAGTCCACGTGCCCGGCCTTGTCCGCGGGAACCGCGCGGGGATCGCCCATCATGATCTCGTAAAGCAGCGCGCCCTCGGGACCCCCGATGATCGGTCCGAAGACGGCATCCTTCTCGAGCGTAATGTGCATCCCTTTCGTGCACAGCTGATCACCGATCGTGATCTCCCCTTCGAGGACATAGATGACATGGTCGCTCATGTGCGCGTGGCGCTCGATGACCATCTCCGGGTC
>JAPYTP010000014.1:0-43368 GCA_029941885.1 Myxococcota bacterium | reverse complement strand
CGAGGAAATCATGTCCGAAACTTCACTGCCCGTGCGCCACCTCTTCAAGATCGTGATCGAGACGGACGCACCGAATCTCATCCCCGGAGCACCGCAGGGGGACCGCATGCTGGTCGGAATCAAGGGCGGGAATTTCGAGGGCGCCGACCTGTCCGGGACCGTGATTCCGCCCGGAGGAGATTGGGTGACGCAGCGTGCGGATGGCAGTATCAAACTCGATGTGAAGATGATCCTCAAGACCGATGACGATGCACTGATCTACGTCAGCTATTTCGGAGTCGGTGTCGTCGAAGACGGCAGCCTCAAGGCACGCAGTGCCCCGCTCTTCGAGACCGGCGACGATCGCTATGCATGGCTGAATCACGTGCAGGGCGTCGGGATCGGCGGGTTGGAAGGCGTCAACGTCGTCTACGACGTGTACGCGCTGCTCTGATCGCCTGGTTCCCGCGACTTCCCGCCCCGTGAACCGGCACGAAGCGCAAGCGAGTGGAAGGTCGAATTCTTCGTCCAGGCGCGCCACTTCGGCATCGGTCGCGGGAGCGACTCAGTGAGGCGGCTCGGACCCGCTCCAGATGAAAAAAAGGGCCAGACAGCGTGTTCGGGGTTCCACGATAGGCCCACTATCATCGCCGTCTCCGTCGCGGGGCGCCCACGGGCAGGGATCGTCGTCGAGAGAAAATCATGGGAAGCATCCGCTTCTGCGGACGGCAAGAGCGACTGAGCGGCGGAGGGCTGGCGCGGAAGTGGGACCGTTCTGATCATCGACGATGAGGAGTCGGCCTGTGCCGTCGGGAAATCGATGTTCGAGCCCTGGGCTTCAGCGTCCTGACGGCGATGGATGGCGTTCGCAATGGTCTCGAGCAACAGCGTCTTGCTGAAGGGTTTGACCAGATAGTCGAATGCGCCGGAACGCGTCGCCTCGGCTGCGGTCTCGACCGTGGGTTCGCCCGTCATGAGAATCACCTGCGCCTGAAGCGAGGTCTCCTTGATGGCTTTCAGCAAAGCCACCCCTGAGAACTGCGGCATGATGATATCCGTCAGGACCCCATCGAAACTCTCGATCGCGAGCATCTCCCACGCCTGCTCGAGGCTTTCGGCGACGCTGACCTCATCGCCGTCGTCTCGGAGAAACTCCCCCCTGGTGACACGAATGCTCCGCTCATCGTCAACGACGAGTACCCGCTTCAAGCATTCGGTGCGTGCCCTCCCGCCTCGCGCGGCGTCTCTTCGGGAATCGACCTGGCGAAGGATGCGTTGAGACCGCGGTTCACCGAGAAAGAGTTCGGCTGAGGCTATCGAGAATCGCACCCAAGGACCAGCCATCGTCGACCCGAAGACCGCGGCGGATTCCAGTGAATCGGCCAGACCCACGCTCCCGGGCACGCCTGGAAGGTGGCCGGGTGACCCTCGGCGAGGCCATCTCAAATGGGAGGGGGGTTCAACGACGATCAAATCTCGTCCATGGGCACGAAGCAGGCACCCGGCCAAAGACCTCGCCGTAGCATCGGCGACCCCTGGTGCTGTCTAGCGCGTCCTACCAACATGGTTGTTGTCTCGCTACCGTCGGACGCGTAAATGAAATATCTCGGTCGACGATCGATCAAAGACCAGAGAGCGTCACGCGAGACCCGCCGCATCCGCCCCGAAACTCTGGTCGTTCTCTGCAGCGACCGTGAAACGCACGGCGCGGACAAGTCGATTTCCTCGGAGCCTCACCCATCAATGGACTCGCAACGAATCGCTCGCTGGCCGAATTTCTCCGTGGCTTCCGGGAACAGTACGGTCGCGCTGACCGTCCTCGTTCTTGTCTTTGCGGGAGCGGGATGCTCTGAGTTGAGGCCTCCGACGGCCTCGGCGCCTTCCGGCGCCGCCATCTTCGCCGAGAAATGCGCCGTCTGTCACGCCCTCCCGATCCTCACTTCGCTCTTCGAGCAGAATAGAGGGAGACCCCCCGGATTCGTGTACGACGCGCTCAGCAAGGGCAACATGCGTCGCGTGGGCGCGGAGCTCGACGTGGCGAGTCGGCGTGCCGTCGCCGAATTCTTCACGGGAGTTTCCTTCGCCTCGAAGGCCAGCGAGCGAGATTTTTCCGTCTCGCCCGCTTGCTCGCCCGAGCGAAGCCGCTTCGACTGGGAAGACCTCGCCTACCCAAGTTGGGGAAGGAGTGTTCGAAACCTGAGATCGATTCCCGGCGGGAGCGGATTCAGCCGAGATGAGGTCGAGAAGCTCGCCGTTCAATGGGTCGTGGCGTTTCCCGAATCCTCCCAACTGCGGTCGCATCCGACCGCTGCAGGCGGGGCGCTCTTCGTCGGAAGTCACAACGGCTCGGTCTACGCCCTCGACCAGGAGACCGGCTGCACACGTTGGCATTTCAAGGCGGTGACCGAGGTGCGGAGCGCGGTGACGATCGACGTGGACGCGGGCGATGCCCCTGACACGGCACGGCCCGTCGTCCGTGCGGTCTTCGCAGATCGCGCCGCGAACGTCTACGCCCTCGATGCCGTCACAGGACGGCGGCTCTGGACCCAGTCCGTCGATCCACACCCGAACGCGGCCATCACTGGATCGGTGACCGCCCACGACGGCATGCTATTCGTACCCGTCTCCTCAAACGACGATATCAACGCCCTCGACCCCCAGTTTCCATGTTGCACCCATCACGGCGCGGTCGTGGCGCTCGACGCGAAAAGCGGAGAGATTCTATGGCGGACGCCGACCGTCGCCGAAGAACCGGAGATCTCGGGTCGAACCGACGCCGGAACGGCGGTATGGGGTCCCTCGGGAGCGAGCGTCTGGAATACCCCGACGATCTCGGAGGATCGCGGCCTGCTCTTCGTCGGATCCGGAAACAATCACAGTCGTCCCGCCACCGCCATGAGCGATTCCATCCTGGCGATCGAAATGCGTACCGGCCGAATCGTCTGGACCTACCAGGCCCAGGCGGGAGATGCGTGGAATGCAGCCTGCGCGTTCGGGAACCCCACGAGCTGCCCGGAACCCGAAGGCCCAGACACGGATTTCGGTGCCACGACGATGCTGCTGAATTTCGAGGGCCGAGAGCTTCTGCTTGCGGGCCAGAAATCCGGAATGCTGCACGCATTGAATCCGGGCTCGGGTGAGCTCGAATGGAAGACCCGCCTGGCGGACGGAGGAGCGGAAGCGGGGATTCGCTACGGCATGGCGTCTCAGGATGGCGTGCTCTACGTGCCGAGCACCACACAGACAAGCGATGGGTCGGACGGGACGTCGGCCCAACCGGGAATCGTCGCGGTGTCTGCCAGGGATGGCTCCTTGAAATGGTCGACAACGGGCGCCGATCTCTGTCTCGGACGCGAGCCCTGTGAAGGCGCGGTGACCGCTCCGCCGCTCGCCATGGCCGAGGTCATCTATGCCGCCGGACTCGACGGCGTTCTCTTTGCGCTGGATCGATACACGGGGGAGATGATCTGGAGCTTCGACACCGCCCGGAGCTTCGACGCGCTCCTCGGCCAAACCACACGCGGCGGTGGAATTGCGGGGACGGCCGGGCCCATGTACGCAAACGGGCGCCTCTTCGTGAGCTCGGGCTACGGACAGGCCCAACGACCCGGAAACGCCCTGATCGCACTCGCGCCAGACGCCACCCGTTGAATCGACACCCACTTCCCCTTCCGCCCCGTCGGGATTCTCTCCCGCCTGGGAACATGAGCGGAGTCTGCCGATTGAGATATCGTGATCTTCGAGGCAACACGTCGTAGCTCCGACCGAGATTATCGTGTCGAGACGGTCGCCGATTCGATAGCGTTCGGGGTGTCGCATCGAAGATGCCAATGGCTTTCCATTCTACGGCGTGATACTAGGCGATCGTTGGATCTTGCCTCGTTCCAGGAGTCGCGCGCCGACACCCTCTATGTCCACATACTTCGCCGCCTCGATACGCGGCGCCCCGCACCCCTGCTCGGTAGTCCTCACGCTGGTAGCCGCCCTGTGGTTCGCAGCGCTCGCCTCGCCGCAGGAACGTCCGAGGCACAGAGCTGCGCCCATTGGGATCCGCTGAGACAGCCCTTTTTCGGGGACGTCCACGTCCACACTCGGATCTCCTTCGATGCTTGGCTCTATGGAGTCCGAGGGGGGCCTCGTGACGCCTATCGTTTCGCGCGCGGCGACACCATTGGGCTCCCGCCCTACGATGCGATCGGCAACCCGACCCGAGTCCACCAGCTCCGAGCACCACTGGATTTCGCGGCGGTCACGGACCACGCCGAGCTTTTCGGCGAGGGCTCCCTCTGCACGGGCGGAACCTTCATGCACCCGGCCTGTGCCGCGTATGGCAGCGGAAGCTTCAACTTCCTGACGAACGTGTTCGGGGACGCGCTCTTCTCGGCGAATCCATCACGCCACCCGATGTGCGGCGCAAACGGAAGCCTGTGCACCGCGGAGGCGGCCACGGTCTGGGAGGACACCCGGCTCGCGGCTGCCGAGTTCGACGATCCAGACGGCGATTGCGGATTCTCGACGTTCGTCGGGTTCGAGTGGACGGCGATGCCCGACGGCGTGAATATGCACCGAAATGTGCTTTTCCGAACGGAAGAGGTCCCCGACCAACCGCTCAGCTACGTCGAAGCACCCTCGGTCCACGCGCTGTGGAATGGCCTCCTCGACCAATGTGCCGAGGTGGGCCCGAATTGTCAGGCACTCACGATCCCTCACAATTCCAACTTCAGCCTGGGGCAGAGCCTCCTGCCGATCGACCCGGGCGGTGCCCCACTCGATGCCATGAACGCCTCACTCGCAAACCTCATGGAGCCTCTCGTCGAACTCACCCAACACAAGGGCGATTCCGAGTGCAGGCCCGGCGCAGGCACGACCGACGAACTCTGCGACTTCGAAAAAATGTCCTTCGTGCCCGCGACGATGCAGCCGCTTCTGAGCTTTGCCCGCAACGCCCTCAAGACGGGCCTCGCCTACGAACGGCAACTCGGTGTGAACCCGATGGCTTTCGGTCTCATTTCCTCGAGTGACACGCATAACGGCACTCCCGGTGCGACGACCGAAGACAACTATCCTGGACACGCGGGCACGAGCGATGGATCTCCTCGAGCCCGACTGTCGGGAGGCTGGTCGAAATTGAATCCGGGTGGGCTCATCGTCCTCTGGGCGGAGGAAAATACTCGGGCATCGCTCTTCGACGCGATGCGCAGGCGAGAGGCCTACTCCACCTCGGGCACTCGACCCGCACTGCGTTTCTTCGGGGGCTTCGACCTGACGTCCGGCCTCTGCGACGCACCCGACCTCGCCTCCCGGGGCTATGCCGAGGGCGTGCCCATGGGCGGACAACTCGAATCCGCCCCGAACTCCTCGGCACCGCGCTTCGTGGTCCACGCGAGCCAAGATCCCGGAACGCCCGGATTCCCGGGAACGCCGCTTGCCGAGATGCAAATCGTCAAGGGTTGGATCGATGACCAGGGAGTTCAACAGGAGTCCGTGACGACGATCTCCGGCGGGTCTCCCGCTCCATCCGCGATCGATCCGTTGACCTGCCAAACCGGTGGAAGCGGCGCAGCCTCCCTCTGTGCGCAGTGGCAGGATCCCGATTTCGATCCAGACGAGCATGCCTTCTACTACGTGCGCGTCCTCGAGAGCCCGACCTGCCGATGGTCGCAACGGCTGTGCCTCGAGGAGGGAATCGATTGTGGCGGACCCGTCCCGGAGGGCTTCGAAGCCTGTTGCGACGGATCGGTTCCGGAAACGATCCAAGAGCGTGCCGTCAGTTCGCCGATCTGGCTGCGACCTGCGCCGGAACCCGGGTTCGGGGGGACTCTGGTCATCGGGGCGATCATGATCGCCGCCCATGGACGACGTCGGACAATCCCCCGTTTCTCCGACTAGAGGCGATTCGAGGACCTCATAGTCTTCGCTCGCGGCTGCGGCGCGGCGCGAGACACGAAGAAATGAGATACAAATTGTCTGCCTGGATTCGCCATTCTGGTTGAGATTCCCAAGCGGAGACCGCACTCCAGCGAGGCCTCAGATCAATGCCCTCCCCCGCTGCGCCGCCCTACGCCGATCTCCCGACCGATCCGGAAGAGATTTTCGGATGCATCCTCGATTGGAAGAAGCGCGGCTCGAACCTCGTGCGCCTCTACCATCAGTTGCGCGCCGTAGCCCCGGTCTGGCAGGCGCCCATCGAACGACTCGGCAATCCCTGGGTGATCACCCGCCGCGCCGATGCCGAGGAGGTGGTCCGCAACACCGCGCTCATAAAGGACGAGCGTGTGTTGGGTCTCTCCGGTCTCGGCAAGGGCGGACCCTTCATCGAATCGCTTCGACTCATGTTCGCCTTCCAACCCCCACCTCAACACACCCGCATGCGTTCGCTCGTCAACCGTGGCTTCACCTCACGATCGATCGAGAAACTGCGTCCGCGGGTCCAGTCCCTGGTCGATTCGCTGATCGACGGGGTCGAATCCGACGGACAGATGGATCTCGTTCCCGAGTTCGCGTTTCGCGTGCCAGTAACCGTCATCTGCCAGATGCTCGGAGCGCCGGTCGAGGATGTGCCACGAATTGGAGGGTGGGCCCAGACGTTTTCCCGCCGGGCCGACGAAGGGGAGGAACTGAATCCGGAAATGGAGCAGCTCGGAGACGAAGCGGCGGCGAATTTCATGGGATACGTACAGGAGCTGATCGAGGAGCGCCGCCGCTCTCCCAACGATGGCCTGCTCTCGCGACTCATCGATGTTCAACGCGAAGCGGAGGATCTCACCGACGCCGATATCGTCTCCACCACGATCCTGCTCTTTCAAGCTGGCCACGAAACGACCGCGAACCTGATTGCCAAGGGAACCCTCGCTCTGCTTCGACATCCAGAGGAGTTCGCGAGATTGCATGCCGATCCCCATCTGATCGAGAACGCGACGGAAGAGTTGCTGCGCTATGACACCTCCGTCCAGCTGACGACCAAATTTGCGACCGAGGACATCGCGTTCCACGATCGCATGATTCGGGAGGGTGACGCGGTGACCTTCATCTGGGGCGCGATCAATCGTGATCCGGAGCGATACCCGGATCCCGACCGACTGGATCTCACGCGAGGGGGAATCGACCACTACAGCTTCGGAATGGGGGCCCACTACTGTCTGGGGGCCTCGCTCGCGAGGCTCGAGATCCAGCACGCGATCGGCACTCTCACGCGCAGACTCCCGGGACTGCGGCTGGCAACCGATGAGCCGGAGTACAAACCCCAGCTGCATCTACACGGGCTCGTGTCGTTGCCCGTCGAATGGTAGACAGACCGTTTGCTCACGGTGCTCGGCGAACCTTCTTCTTCCGTTCTGGGCTGGCGTTTGGCCTGCCGAACCTTCGCAATCCCCTGTAGTAGATATTGGCCGTGACGGTCGAGACACCGTCCTCCTTGCAGAGATCGCGAAACAGCTCGTCAGCCGCCTTGCGAAACACACGCGTCTCGAGAAACTCTCGCCGCATCAGCTGATAGAGGGCGTCGTGAACCAGCGAAGCACGCAGATTCTTTTTCGTGTCGACGAACGGCCCAGAGGGTCCGTCCCACGCGTAGCCCTTCTTCACGACGAGCTTGCCGCGGACGCTCAGCGCGACGAAATTGCTATCGACCTCGAGCGGAGGAATGATCGATGTCTGGAGCTCGTATCTGTTGGCAAGTTGGTATTTGTAGTCGCTTCTGTACTTGATGTAGCCAACGGTCATACCCACCTCGTTCGATCAGATGCCGAGACAATCGAGACCCCGTACTCGAGCGAATCGCCCCATCTAGAGGGGCTGAGCCTATCCAAGCGATTTCCACGATGCGAGTCGACGAGCAATCCCCGTTGCTTCCGGGTCTGTTCGTGGACCCGATTCGGGGTCGCATTCACGCTACTCCTCGAAGATGCGATGGAAGTTTCTCGTAGCCACCGTGCTCGTCCACGTGCAGACGGTATGGGGAAGATCGGACACGATGTCGGGCTAGGCGAAGCAGTGCTCGCGACCCAAATCATCCGTTGGCGCCATGGCACCTTCGAGCAGACACATCGACTCGATTCGGCCAAAACGGTGAGGCTTGCGCCGCATGGAGTTAGAGATCCAGGTACCAAAAAGAATCGATCAGACGAGTCTTCGAAGACCTAACAGCTGTCTTGATTCGGCATGTCGCGCTCGAAATCCTCCGGACTCGAAAGCGTCAATCCCCCTAGTCCGTCGATCGCGCTGAGACGGATCACGCGATTCGATACAGATTCGTCCGGAACGGGAATTCTCGGGTCATCCAAGATCACGTAGAACTTATCGATGCTCTCCACCTGCTTCCACGGCCCCGCAATCCCTTCGGAAGCACGAATGCATCCCCGGCAGGAAAAACCTCTTCGTAACCGTCCTCATGCACGATGGCCACCAAGCCGTCGTGCAACAGCATGAATTCGCCCACTGGGAATGGACACTTCAGTGTGTCGACGGTGCACTTTCAGACTCCAGCCGCAAGCACACCAGAAGGTGATCTGTAGTAGTTGTGGCGCAGTTCGTTCGCGGTGCCCTGCTCCACCATGTCAGGCGTGATCTCGACGATCGGATCGAAATCTCGCCAGGGAGGCCCATGAGAATCGAAGCGAATGATTCCCTGGTCGGGTGTCATCGGGATTCGTCCTTTGGCGGATCTTCACATCCAAGCGAGCCGGCGTCTTGGCGAACACATCGAGGTGTGATCTCACCAGCGGAGGTACCGACCGGCTGTCAAGAATTGACCGGCTCGTCAGGTTAGACATCAACCGCGCCGCGGCCTATGTTGATCCGGAGCCTGCCGCCGGAGTTCTGATGGCCTCGATCTCGATCTACGACGACCTGCCCACTGAGCCCGATGCGATCCTCGAGCAGATTTTCGACATTGCAGGACGCCAGGGCAATCTTGTCCGCCTCTACCACCAACTGCGGAACGTGGCCCCAATCCACCGTTCACGAATAGAGCGACTCGGCCGACCGTGGGTTGTGACTCGCCATTCTGATGCGGCCTGGGTCGCCAGGCAAAAAGGCTTGATCAAAGACGGTCGACTCGTCGATCAGCTCGGAGGTGACCCGAACAGTTTTTTCGTAACTGTCATGAAGCGCATGATGAACTTCATGCCAGCCCCTCGCCACACTCGACTACGTCACCTCATCAATGACGGCTTCAGCCAGCGCACGGTCGAGCGCCTCCGCCCCGGAGTGCGCACTCTCGTCCACGAGTTGATCGATGCCCGGCTGGCCGACGGGCAGATGAATCTGGTACGCGACTTCGCCTATCAGGTTCCCCTCGCGATGATCAGCGAGCTGATCGGTGTCCCGTTCGAGGAGACCCACCTCATTGAAGCCTGGTCGAGCGAGGTATTGGCGAGCGTCGACGAGGGAGCGCTCGTCACACCCGAAATGGAACACCGCCGCGACGAAGCCATGTCCGGCTTCTCAGAGTACTTCCAATCTCTAATCGATGCCCGCCGGACAAGCCCAAGAGACGACCTGATCTCGCGACTCGTCGAGGTCCAAAGGGATGCGAGTGACCTCACCGACGACGACATCATTGCCACGTCGATCCTTCTTTTCCAAGCGGGCCACGACACGACGACCAGCCTGATTGCAAAGGGAATGTTCGCGCTCCTTCAGCACCCGACCGAACTCGCCAAGCTCCGTGCGCGCCCGGATCTCATCCGGAACGCCACCGAGGAACTCTTGCGCTTCGACACGGCCGTCCAGCTGAGTATCAATTATGCCGTAGAGGATATGGCCTACCACAGCCGGACGATTCGAACCGGTGATGCGGTCCTCATCCTGCGCGGAGCCGCGAATCGCGACCCCGAGCGTTTTTCTGACCCCGATCGCCTCGACCTCGAGCGGAAAGACATCGAGCACCACAGCTTCGGACTCGGAGCGCACTTCTGCCTCGGGGCGTCGCTCGCGCGTCTCGAAATTCAGGAGGCAATCGGCGCCTTGGTGGAGCGAATCCCCAATATGCAGGTCGACCCCGAGAAGGTCGTCTTCCGCCCGAGCCTCCACCTACACGGGATCGATGCTCTCCCCGTCACTTGGTAGCCCGACGACGGGCAGATGGGTACGCAAACATGCCATCACCCATCGCGAGAGCCACATGGAGGTAACCGGATGATCCAAATAAGCCGCCTCGACGCGGCCGGTTCGACGCGCGACGAGATCCTCTCGATCGTGGACCGGGACGGTGCGGTGGTTCTCGAGAACGCCCTCTCCTCCGAGCAGATCGCCGCGATTCTTGCGGAACTCGAGCCCTTTATCGCCGGCACCGAACCCTTCGATGACGAGTTCGTGGGAAAGTTGACGACTCGAACCGGAGGACTCGTCGCACGATCGGCGACCGCGCGCGAAGCCATAGTGCACCCGACCGTCCTCGATGCTGCGGAGAGTTTTCTGACCCGCTTCGCCGAGAATTTCCAGCTGAACCTGACGCAGATCATGCGACTGCTACCAGGCGAGAGTGCGCAGGCACTCCACCGCGACCGCTACCTTTGGAGCAAACACCTTCCGCGCGAAGTCGAGCCGATGCTGAACGGGATGTGGGCGCTCACCGAGTTCACGAAAGAGAACGGAGCGACCCGTGTCATTCCCGGCAGCCAGCGTTGGGACTGGGATCGCAAGCCCGAAGACAACGAAGCCATCAGCGTGGAGATGCCGGCGGGCTCGATGCTCGTGTACACCGGCAGCGTGCTCCACGGGGGCGGAGAAAATCGGTCGACCTCACCTCGAGTGGGCATGAGCATCACGTATGTCCTCGGCTGGCTGCGTCAGGAGGAAAACCAGTATCTATCCTGCCCACCCGACGTCGCCCGCGATCTTGATCCGAAGCTGAAAGCTCTACTCGGGTACACGATCGGGAACGGGGGGCTCGGATATTTCTCGCCCCAGGAACCCTCACGCGGCCACCCCGACACGCTCCCACCCGAGGTCACCGTGACCGATCCGAAGGAAAACGACTTCGCGAAGCAGGACCTCGCCAAGCAATCGATTTTCTGACGGTCGCGGGTATTCGACGAAGTCGAGTTCGATGTCCGACCTGAATTGGCACCGACCTGATGTCATCACCTACGAGGAACAAGAATGAGACTGCTCAGCCACCTTGCGGCGCGTACGGGTGCGGAGGTGGACTTCGATGCCGCCCTACGGGCGGAAATTTCGGCGATGCGCTCCGCGGCGCCCGATTCCATCGAGGCGATCAACGGCATGATTCGACTCGAGGACGACCTCTTTGGAGACTGTGCTCCGTATCGGGGTACGGTCGAGATTCAGGCGGGCAGCGCTTCCCAGTCGGAGATCCTGGCATTGGTCACGGGACTCGCAGATCGGTTCGGTGATCTGATCCACGCCGATTTTTCGACGGCCCTGTTGGGAAGCGACGTGGTCTTCATCGAGCCGAAGCGCACGCCGGTGCGTTACCAGTACCTGATGCGACGCAACGCGGACTTCAGTCACGAGCGCTATCTGGAACGCTACGAGTCGATCCATTCGCAGTTCGGGTTGAAGACCCCCGGCATCCACGGCTACGTCCAGCTCCACCTCGACCTACGCGCATCGAAAGCGTCAGCCGACGCCGCAGGCGTAGGCATCTGGCAGGTCGATAGTGTGTCCGAGCTCTACCTCGAGAGCGTCGCGGCCTTCATGGACGCGATCGGTAGTCTCGAGAACGACGGCGGGGCGCGTGAGGACGAGGAGATCTTCGTCGACCGCCCGCGCTCCCACGACTTCACGAGCCACGTGGACTGGCAGATGGAATGATCCGGTACGGCGCAGGCGTACCTTCGCGACGCACCACGGAACCGCAGTGCCCGCGTCGATCCCTGACGGGAGACCCCGGCGCAACTCGAAAACGAGGAGTCAGTAGATGTACAAGATCATTCAATGGTCGACTGGGAATATCGGTCGACAGACGCTCGCCGCCATCATCGACCATCCCGATCTCGAGGTGGCAGGCGTCTACGCGTTCGGTTCGGACAAGGTCGGCCTCGACGCGGGTGAACTCTGTCATCGGCCGCGCGTGGGCATCGAAGCAACGGGTGATGTCGACGCATTGGTCGAGATGGAGGCGGACTGTGTCTGCCTGACGCCCGTCTTCTATGACGAAGACATCCTCGTGCGGCTTCTCCGATCGGGAAAGAACGTCGTAGCCAGCGGCGGATTCATTCATCCGGAGGGCGTGCAGTCGGAAGAATTCATGGAGAGGATCGAGGCGGCCTGCAAAGAGGGCGACTCGTCGATCTTTGGTAGCGGCGTGAATCCGGGCTTCATCAACGCGATCTCGATTCTGTTGACCCACGCGTGTCGTCAGATCGAATCGGTGACCTGGGATGAATTCTCCTACGCGGGTCTCTACAACTCGCCTGAATCCTGGTCGTATATGGGGCTGGGACTCACGCCCAAGGAACGCGAGAAGCGAGGCGCGAGCGCCCTGCCCGATCCCGACGCCCCGAACTCGCTCGATTTCTCGGTCTTTTCGGAGGCCGTGAAGTTGACCGCGGACGCCCTGGGATTCGAGGTCGACGAGTATCGGTACGGAGAGGAGATCGCGGTGGCGACCAAGCCGATCGAAGTCGCTTGGACGACCTACGAGACTGGAACGGTCGCAGGACTACGCCACTGGGTGACGGGTTACGTGGGAGACAAGCCCGTCCTCACCGGCCGCGTCAACTGGTATATGGGTCTCGACCTGGAACCCAATTGGATTCCGGAGCGAAGCACAAGGGAGTATCTAGGCAGGATCGCGATCGAGGGCGAACCCTCGATCCATTGCGATTTCGGAATCGGTAGGGGCCGCCTCCACGACCCGCAGCTGGTCGAAAACGCGATCGATCCCGCGCTGGTGGCCACGGCGATGCCCGTCGTCAACGCCATCCCGGCGGTCTGCGAAGCGAAGCCAGGGATCCGTACCTATCTCGATCTGCCCATGATGGCGGCCAAGCACCTCGTCAAGATCTGAGTGGGAATCGAGACCGTCGGGCCGTCGAGAGCGCGCCGCCTCGCTGCGCCAGATCGGTCCTTCGGCGAATCCTGATTCCACAGCCGACGACCGAGAGCGCTCCGCCTAGCAAAAGGGCACCAGGGACTCCGAGTCCCGGAACCGTTGGGACGGAAATGATCGTCGGACCTGTGACCACCACATCCGCAAGCACGAGCCCCGTCTCCACGCCGGCCACATCGACTTCGATCCCGACGACCAACGCGGTGTACGTCGACGGGAAATCGTCTGGGACGAGACTGCCATCGCTTATCCAACCGGTGTCGCTGAAGATGGCGAGGGTCCACTCCTCGCCATCCGCCGGCGAGTACTCATTCGGCTCACAGACTCCTCCCGGTTCGAGACAGATGCCGATCGCGGTCGAACCGAGAATCTCGATCCAATCGTGAAGTCCGTCACTCACTGCGCCGTTGACGTCTTCGGCGGCCAGGAACAAGTCGTCGTTGACCACGACGGAGACCGTTTCACTATCGAATGTCGCCGGAATCGCCGGGAAGGAGAGGACGACATCGTAGGCGGCACCCAGGAAATCGTAGAAAGAGGAGAACTCATGACCCGGAACGTTGGAGGGCGTCGTAATCGAGCTCGGGGCCGCATTACTCTCGTCCGTATCGTAGATGAAGGTGCCTATGAAAGGCTGTCCGGCCACGAAGTCACCGACATAGGACCCTTCGACGACGTCGATCGTGCCACTCACCGTCAGCAGGGTCGGGGCCGACTGTGCGGTCGTAGCGAGGCCAAGTAAAACAACCGAGGCGAGTAGCCACACGAAACCGTTCAATCGAAATCTCATCAGAAGTCATTCCCTTTGGAACGCGATCCAGCAACGATGTGCGTTTCGTCCCCTGGAGATCGACCAGCACGATCACATCCGTGCCAGCGAGCAGATCATCAATCAGTCGGATCGGTATCTGCCGGTTCCCCGTTTTCTTCTCGCACCAGGATACCACTCCCCGTGTCGGCAGGTTACCAATCAGCATCAAACAAGTAGCCCTCCCGGCCCCTCGAGCGACCCCGAATCATTGGAACAAACTGATCGGGCAGTGATGGAATCCAAGGCGAGCAGGCAGCTCACATGCACAACGTCGACCCTACCGCGCCAGGGGCGGGCGGAGTCGGTTGGCCCCGAGCCGCTGCGCCGAGGATGCCGGAGAGTTGCCGATGTTGTCCGGTCTCAAATTCCGCGAGGCGGCTGGCTAGGCGGCCCCTGGCACCCAGGACGTTTCAGATTCTCGGTGAGCTGGGTCCGCCCTTCCCTGTCTGAATTCGCGCCGAACCTTCACACGTCGTCAGCATCGAAGTACCGATCCTGCGAAGCGCCCCGTGTGTCGTCCGGCCTCGACCGCGATCTTCCCATTGACGATCGTGTAGTCGTATCCGCGAGTCGTCTGGGTCCAGCGCCCCGCTCCGAGGGGAAGATCATGGGCGAATTCGGGGACGTCGATCGCGAGCCCGTCGAAGTCGATCACGTTGATGTCCGCATAGGAGCCCGGAGCGAGACATCCGCGCCCCTCCAAGAAAAAGGTTGTCGCAGGCTCGAGGGTCAGTCGACGCACGGCATCTTCGAGAGCTATCCGGCCACGGGTCCGACACCAATAGGTCAGCAGATAGGTGGTGAGGCTCGAGTCGCAAATACTCCCGACGTGCGCCCCGGCGTCGCCGAGGCCCATCAGGGTATGTGGATAGTCGAAGACCTCCTCGATGGATCGATGGGATTGGTTGCTTCCGACGGAAGCAAATATCTGCCGTCCACGCGTCTCGCGAAGGAGTCGCACGATCGCCTGGCTCGGACGTTCGTTGGCCTCCAGGGCGATCACTGCGAGTCTTCGTTCGGGCTCGATTTCGTATTCACACGCCGCAGGGCCAAAAAGATAGAGATCCTGTCCGGCGCGCTTCTCGACGTCTTCCGAAAGCTCGGTCAAGGATTGCGCGATCGCTGGATCGTTCAGGGCAGCCAGCCGCTCAGTTGCGGGCAGGTCGTACAACGCCTTCCAGGCTCGGCTGCGAATCGGGGTGCGACTCAGCAGGTTGAAGAAACTCAGCACCGGTCGCGGATTGAACATGGGACGAATGTCAGCCACATCCGCCCGTTCGATTTCGGTCTGATCGAGTACGGTCGAGTGGATCTTCGGAACGAGCTCGTGGGTGAACATGCTGAACACGACGGGTCGACCGGAGCGCCGGGCCGTTTCCGCGATTCTCCAGACTTCCTTGCGCACCTGCGGAAATTCATCGTTCGTATCGTTTTCTCCAAAGCCGGCGACCCACTGAACGAGCCCCTTGTCTTGATCTCTCAACACCCCTGCCAGGCTCGTGAGTTCGTCGAGCTCGGCAAAGGTGCCGGGGATCGGTGCGCCCTCGGGAGTGAGGTGGCTGCGTGTGCGTGAAGTCGAGAAGCCCAGCGCCCCTGCCTTCATTGCCTCGTCGAGTGCCGCACACATCTTGTTCTGTTCCGCTTCGGTCGGATGGCGGTCGGGTTCCACGCAGGAACGCCCCATGGCGTTGAAGCGCATTGCCGCATGTCCCACCAGTCCCGCGGCATTCACGCCCAGGGGTTGGGCAGCCAGGGAATCGAGGTATCCGCCATAGGACTCAAAGGTTTGCGGGACGCTTGCCAAGATGCTGCGACTGGGGACCTCCTCGACAGATTCGAGGGTCTCGGCAAGCAGCGGCCGGTCGCCCGCGGTCACCGGTGCAAACGAGACACCACAGTTGCCGAGTATCACGCTCGTCGTTCCGTTCCAGCAGGCCGGCGTCCCCAGCGGGTCCCAGAACAGCTGCGCGTCCAGATGTGTATGGGGATCGATGAATCCCGGGGTCACCAGACGCCCATCTGCATCGATCGTCGTCAGGCCCGACGCTTCCACCTCGCCAACCGCGACGATCCGGTCTCCGTCGATCGCGAGATCCGCTCGGAAAGCGGGTTGCCCTGTCCCATCGATCACTTTTCCGTTGCGTATTACGAGATCGTGCACGGAGTTCTTCTCTTTTCGAAATCACGATCGACGCCGGACGTACTGGTCGATCCTGCGATACTTGCATCTTCGCACATCGCGATCCGCCGATCGACGTGGCCGTAGTACTGCGGCGAGATCAGTCCTCCGCGATTGGCGACCAGACATATTTCACGTCCGGCTCACTCTCGGGTGGTGGGCTCGCGCCAAAAGATCTTGAATCGGGAATGACTGGCCTTTTCGCTGCCGGCGTCGATTGGGGACTGATGGTGGTCGTGGTGCTCCTCGTTCTCGCCGGCTTGGTGCTCTTCAAGCTTTGGCCCCTGGCCCGGACGGAGATGGCTGCTGCCCGGCCGCAGGCTCGCTAGAGTTCGGATTCGCGCTCGCGCTCCCCTTTTCCGGATCCAACCGCCTCCGCAGCGTTCCCCGACTCCCCTGGCATCACCGAACGAATCGCGTAGCCTTCGAGGAGTGTGCCTTGGGGGGCTCCGACATGAAGCGCTTCGATCGGAAGTTCGGTGAGGACTTCCTGAGCGGGCTTCCGCAGACGCCTGCGGTCTATCTCTTCAAGAACGAAGCGGGCGAGGTGCTGTACACCGGCAAGGCGAAGAATATTCGCCGCCGCCTGGCCGACTACCGCAACGCCGGAAGACGCAAGGCCCATCGCAAGATGCGCACGATCGTGCGCGAAGCCCATTCGGTCGAGGTGCGCCTGCAGGGATCGGAAGCGGAAGCGCTCCTGGTCGAAAACCAGCTCATCCGCGAGCTGCGCCCGCGCTACAACGTCGACGGGGCCTTCGAATTCCTGTACCCAGCGATTGGCACAGGTCTTCACGACCGGAACATCGTGCTCTGCTTCACGAGCGAGCCCGACTACTTCGAAGGCCTCGACCTTCGCTGGCACGGCACCTTCCGGCCGCGGTGGCGGGCCAGCGATGCATTCGACTCGCTGGTCGGACTCTTTTCGCAGCTGGGGCACGTCGAACCCCACAGCCGTCTGCCCAAGGCGCCCCGCCGAAAGGGATCGCGCCTGGTCTCGATCCGTCGCTTGCCTGAGGATCTGTTGCTCAGGACGCGCTGCTTTCTGGACGGCGAAGACGATGTGCTACTCGAGAAGCTCTTCACCCATCTCCTCGAGCAAAGAGAGGCCCGCCGCGTCGCCTCCGAGGTCGAAGAACAACTGCGATTTCTCGAGGATTTCTACCGCTACGACGTTCGGCGCCTCCGAGAGGCCCGCGTCGCCGCGGGACAAAGTCAACCCTTCGTACCCGGAGCCGAGCGGGATAGCCTCTTCATTCGGACTCGCCACGGATCGCCGCAGCACGCTGGTGAAACGTGAGTTGTTGTACGGCGCGGCCCCCCAGGAGTCGTGTTCCCACCCAGACCAATCATGGTGACGAGGTGATCCGTGACGACTCAACTGTGGTGTCTCCTGGCAGGCGTGATCCTGCCCTACGTATGGGCTGGGTTGTCCGTGCCCTTTCGTACCAAACAGTTTGTCGGGCCGGACCTCAAAGAGCCTAGGGTCCAGGCCGAGCTGCTCACCGAAGGGGGCGCGCGAGTCTGGGGAGCACAAGCAAACGCATGGGAAGCATTGGCCGTTTTCGGGGTTGCCAATCTCATGGCCACGATGGCGGGTGTCGACCCAGTGGGAAACTGGTCGATGGCAGCGATCGTCTGGGTCGCGGTGCGATTCACGCACGGAGTATTCTACGTGATGGACGTGGCACCCCTGAGAATCTTGTCGTTCGCACTCGGGTCTGGCATGAGCGGCTGGATTGTCACGATGGCAATCACGCAATAGTGCTCGACCGGTACCACCCGACGAGATAGACGAAGGACCCGACAGCCTCTAGAGTGGCAGCATCAGCACCACACAAGTTCTGATCGTTTCTGTTGGCCGGGGGGCCGATCAGCCGGGTGACATGAGCGATCGTGTGAGCGTTGCAATCGGACAGCGTCCCGCTCTCGTCCAACCGCCTGCTCTCTCCAACCGAAATCCTTGGAGCGGGAGGGACGTTTCCCCTGGAAGACATCCACACCAGCCAATGGTCTGGCCCGATCAGGTCGGCCATCGTGATCGGCACACTCCCCTTCGCGATTCTCGCGGTCTCGAGTGGGATCCGAGACAATGGTTTCGAGCCCTCTGTCGCTCTCGTCGGAGACGAGCTTCTCGCTGTGATGGCCGTGTTCGCTTTCATTCTCATGCTCGTCCCATACGAGCAAGTACACATCAACATTCTAGAGCGCCGGGTTCGCATCGATCGGGGTCGGTATTTCTTCTTCCGATTCAACGCGACCGGGAGCTTCTGCGGCGAGAGAACGCTCGAGATTTGCCGCATCGTCGGATTCCCGCTGCATTTCGGAGCATTTCCCAATCTGTGTGTGACCTCGGTCGCTGGCGTGATGTTGGTTGGCACCCGCCTCAGCGCGGAGAACGAGACCAACGTCGCCCTGCCGCTACCGCTCCCCGAGTACGACGCTGGCGAGGGAGAGGTTTTCCCGTTCCCGGTCCCCCTCCTCCTGGCGCCCGCGGTACTCTTGCTGATCGGCGCGCTCTCGGTCGTCGGTGTGTCGAGGATCCGACGACAATGAGCGTGACGGGCCCTCCTGAGGAAGTTTCTTGATGATGAGAGCAGACTGCGTAGTCGCCTTGATCGGCGTTGCAATTTCACTGATAGCCGGATCAGCCGCCGCGCAGGTCACGATCGGCGGGACGGCGTCGGACGCGGAGCCAACGGGAATCATGTCGATGTTCGCGGGCGACCGGTTCGAGAATTTCAGGCATATCGAGCGTTTCGTGCCGGTGGCCGAAATTCCTGCGAACGCAAACCCGCGCCCAATACCCCTGGCGCTTCGGGACCTTCAGTTCACCGGGATGATTCTGGACCAACCAACCGACCTCGAGGCCTTCCTGGCCCGGACCAGCACGTCTGCCTTCGTCGTGCTGAAGGACGGCGTCCTCATCTACGAGCACTACCGAGAGGGCGACACCGCGACCAGCAAGCACATCTCGTTTTCGATGGCGAAATCGTTTGTCTCCGCCATGATCGGAATCGCGCTCGCTGAGGGCCACATCCGCAGCGTTCAGGACCCAATCCGCAAATACCTACCCGAACTCACCAGTCAAACCTTCGACGGGGTAACGATTGCTCACGTGCTCGAGATGGCGTCCGGTGTGAAGTTTGACGAGCGCTACACCGACCCTGATTCCGATATCAACCAGATGGGCCCCATCGCCGACAAAGTCGGCTATCTCGCCTATATCAATACACTCGATCGAGAGCACGAACCCGGCACCTACAACCACTACGCCAGTATCAACACACAGCTTTTGGGCATCCTCCTCGGCCGCGTGACGGGCCAGTCACTCACCGACTACACGATAAAAAAGCTGTGGCGGCCGATCGGCATGGAGCACGACGGCCAATGGGTGCTAGACGGTCAGGGAGTCGAACTCGCCATGGGCGGGTTGACCGCGACTGCGAGGGACTACGCTCGGCTCGGCCAGGTATTTCTCGAGGGTGGCAAGGCCGGCGACACCCAGGTCGTACCGGCCGCTTGGGTGACGACCTCGACAACGCCTGATGCGCCCCACCTTCTACCCGGCGACAACGCGCGTTCATCGAACACGTCCGGCTACAAATTCCAGTGGTGGACACCGCGTGAACCCGACGACGATTTCCTCGCGCGCGGGATCTGGGGCCAGAATATCTATGTGCACCGCGGAAATCGCGTGGTGATCGTGAAACTCAGCGCCGACCAGAGCAATTTCGACGCCCGCCTGAAGCTCGACTATATCGACTACCTTCAGGACCTGGCGCAGTCACTCGACAACTAAGACCTCAGCGCGAGTCCCTTCCCGACAGTGTGCAGCCAGCACCGGAGTGATCGATGAGAACCGTCCTGCGTTGGAGTCTCCGAGGCGCTCTGGCCCTAGGGATCGCACTCTCGATATTCCTGGTCCCCACCTTGTGGGGCAAGCCCTGGTCGATCGATCACTTCTTCTTGCGCTCGCTCCTGGTCTTCGTCGTGGACCACCCGGTGCTCCTCTCCCACGCACGTCCGCTGGATGCCTACGATCTCGACTTCTATTCGGATGAACTGGAAGACTATTCCGTCGAAGCAGACCTGAAACTCGCCGACTTCGTGGATCGCACGTTGACGGGGCTCACCGAATACGATCGTGGGACTCTCTCCCCGGATCAACAACAGTCATACGACGTGGCAGAGTGGCTGCTACTGACCTATCAGCAGGGTCGACGCTTCCTCTTTCACAGCTACCCGATCAACCAGTTTCGCGGGGCACAGAATTCCCTGCCCGACTTCATGGTGAACATTCACCAGATCGATGACGCACGCGACGCGGAGAACTACCTCGCGCGGCTGCGCGCTTTCGGCCCGGCACTCGCACAACTTCGCGAGTCGGTCGCCGCCAGAGCGTCCCGGGGAGTCGTCCCCCCTCGATTCGTGCTCGACGCCGTGCAGGAGGAGATGACCCAGTTCGTCTCCGTCGAACCACCGTATAACGTCCTCTATACGAAGTTGGACGATGCCCTGGCCGCGACGGACATCGACGTCTCCACCCGCACCCGGCTCACCGGCGACGCAGAGCAGATCCTCGTGGACATCGTCTACCCCGGCTACCGAGATCTGATTCGAATGGCCGCAGACCTCCACGAGACGGCCACCGACGAGGACGGCGTCTGGAAGCTCCCGGACGGCGACGCCTACTACCGGTGGGCCTTGCGGTTCCATACCACGACGGATCTCAGCCCGGACGAAGTCCACACCATCGGCCTGGAGGAAATTCACCGAATCCACGCCGAGATGAGGAAGATTCTCGAAGGCGAGGGTCTCCCGAGCGAGGATCCGATCGCGACGCTCCTGCAACTCAATCGCGACCCCCGCTTCCTCTACCCCGACACCGACGAGGGGAGAGCGGCGATCCTCGACGATTTTCAGACGATCGTCGATGAGACGTGGCAACGTCTCCCCGAACTCTTCGATCGCTTGCCGGTCGCGCCCGTCAAAGTAGAGCGCGTGCCGGTGTTCAAGGAGGCCGGGGCCGCGGCCGCCTACTACAACCCCCCCGCCTTCGATGGTTCTCGCCCCGGCGTCTTCTACGCGAATCTTCGAAACGTTTCGGAGATTCAGCGCTTCGGCATGCGGACACTCGCGTTCCACGAAGCCGTTCCCGGCCACCATCTCCAGATTGCGTTGGCCATGGAGAACGATTCCCTGCCCTTTTTCCGCCGCGTCATCCCGCTGACCGCTTTCGTCGAAGGTTGGGCGCTCTACGCAGAACGACTCGCGTCCGAGGCAGGGCTGCACGAGACTCCGTACGATCGACTTGGAGCCCTATCCGCCGAGGTCTTTCGTGCCGTTCGATTGGTGGTGGACACGGGCCTGCACGCCAAACGATGGACTCGAGAGCAGGCGATCGAATATCTGGTCGCCAATGCCGGGATGCCCGAAGGCGACGCCACCGCCGAGATCGAGCGCTACATCGTCAATCCCGGTCAAGCCTGTGCCTACAAGATCGGCCAGCTCAAGATTCTTGCGCTTCGTGACCGAGCGCAGTCGCGACTCGGCCCCGCCTTCGACCTGCGTGCATTCAACGATCTCGTCCTCTCGAACGGTTCACTCCCGCTTCGCATCCTGGATGACATCGTCGCAGGATGGGTGCCATCGGCGAGCGAAGGCAGCTAGGCGAGGAGAGGAAGTTCTTCGACGACGCTGCCGAGCGCTCCTAGGTTCGGCTGTCCTTCAACCGCCCATGCCTGCGGCCCAGGGCGGGGCCTCAGCGATAGCCGAGGCCCGAGTAGCCCGTCTCCCGCGCGATGGCCTCGTGAAAGAGCTGCACTCCTTTTTCGTTGCGACCGATCAGCGCGTAGCCGTGCGCACCGTGGGTGAGCCCACGCCCGCAGCCTTCCCAGACGGGCTGATCCTGACCGACCGCCTGCGCGGCGCGCGCCGCCATTTCCTCTGGAGAGGGCTGGCCTTTGGGGGCCGTACGTGTCGGAGATAGCCAACCGTATCGGAACACCGCCGAGGAGACCGTCGAGCCGGGGGTCAGGTCTGCGTAGATCAGCCCATAGAGTTCTTCCGCGATCAGCAGGCCGGGAGAAATCCACCAAACGGACGCGAGAGCGCGGGCGGGATCCCAGCTCTCTTCCGCGGTCGCACGGATGCTCGCCACGTCGTCGCGGCCGAACATCGGCAAGCTGTAGCGAACGTGCGGACCGAACGAGTCGTAGATCGCAAGATCCACGCCGGCGGCCTGTGGGTTCTGATCGAACGTGCCGGTGTGAACGAACGGAACGTGCAACGATTCGAGCAATCCTTCGACAACGGACTTCCAGTTCGTAGCCAAGGGCTCGGCGGGCAACGCATTGTAGTAGGACATGCGATCGCAACCGAGCGACGCAAGATCGGCGTCGAAGTCACCGAGGTGCGCCGCCACGTCGATCTTCGAGTCCGGTCGTAGCACGACCCAGATCAGGCCGTGTCGCTCCTCGCTCGGCAGCTCCACCAGACTGAAGTCGGATAGATCCAACCCCTCGTAGCGGTCGCGCAGGGGCAGACCGGTCAAGCGTCCCTTCGTATCGTAGTTCCAGCCATGATAGGGGCAGCGAAACAGGCGCCGATTTCCACACCCAGCGGCAGGCTCCGCGCCTCGGTGACGGCAGTAGTTGAGAAAGGCGTGGGCTACGCCGTCGGCGTCGCGGGTGAGGAGGATCGAACGATCAACCGCGCTGCGCACGACGTAATCGTGAGGATCCGCGATCTCGCTTGCCGCGATCAGCGCGAGCGGCTGCGTCTCGAAGATCTCACGCTCCCGCCTGGCGAGGTCTTCGCTCTGATAGCACTCGAGTGGCACCTGCATGAAGCGATCCGCCATCTCGGGGCGCTGGTCTTCGACGACCTGAAGCAACCGCCTCATCAGCGCGACTCCCGCCTCTCGTTCCATCGTGCCCCCTCCGCCGCCTGATCGGGTTTTCCTGATTGGCGCCCTAGCTGTCCAGGATCTCCGACCCACTGTTCGAAGAGCAGTCGAATAGAATCCCGAAACGCACTCAGGCGTAGCCTGGATGATCCGCCTCATCGTCCGACCGGATCGTCGCTCGCGCCGCCATGCGTCCCGTGTCGTCCGCGTTGAAGAGCGCATCGTTGTAGTGACAGCCTGGAGGCACCCACTCGAACGTCTTCGGCTCCGCAAACTTGTAGTAGAGAACACGCCGACCCGCGTCGTCCGAGGTCGGCGCTGGCGTGGTATGCAAGACGTCCCCGTAATGCACGGTGACGTCGCCGGCCCGGGTCTCGAGCGGGACGACGGGAAGCCCACCCTCTTCTCCCCACTCGGGCCAATGGCAGGCATAACGATGCGAGCCCGCAAGAACGAGGAGCTGGCCGTTCGCGGGATTCGCATCGTCGAGCTGAACGCCCACCTGGATCAGTGGACACATCACCGGATGGCCCCCGATTCCGTCGTCGACGTGCCAACCGAGATCCCCATTGCCGGTCACTACATTCGCGTTCTTGATGAACACCATCGGACCATCGAGCCGGTCGTCACAGACCCGCATCTCCGGCTCCACGAGTCGTGCGAGGCGCGTGAGCCGCTCGTCGAAGGAAAACTCGGCAATCGGCCGAGAGAAGCGGTCGAGATAGTTGATGCGGGTCACGACCTCGTCGCCCGCCCCATTGATCGACCACCAGGACAGACCGTCGTCGGGCTTCGTCCGTGACCGACAAAACTCGACCTCTTCCGCGAGGCGCGCAATTTCGTCGTGCCCGAGTGCTCCGCGTACGTGGAGATAGCCTGTCGTATTCAGATAGGCGGCCATCTCCTCGTCTGAGTCGTCTAGGCTGAAGCTGCGCGCGAGATCGAGCGGAGCCCCCTCGGCGTCGACGAGCTTCGAGTGGATCTCGGAGCCATAGATGGGTCGACCGGTATAGAGTGCCCGGAGGCCTGGCTCCCAGCGCTGCCACTGGTCGAGAGTGCCGCGCACGAGACGTGCTCGCTGCGTCATCACCGCGCCTGATGCCGTCAAGAGTTCGTTCGCGAAGTCCGAGAACGTCTCCTCATCGAGTTCGATGACCGCGACGGCCGAATCTTCGCCGCGTTCGATCGAGACCACGCCCTCCGTCTGGCGATACGTGAAAGCCACGCCTCCGGGCAGGCGAAAGGCGATCGGCTCGACACACCGAATATCGTCTTCCAGAAGGCTTCCGTGCCGTCCGATCAGCTCTCGCACCGCCGTTTCGTGGAAGGCTTCGAAGCTGTGGAACGGAAAGGCTGCAGTGACCTCACGGATCCAGGAGAGCTGCGTATCCTGTGACATGATCGAGGGAACCGCCATCGGGTGCGGCTTCAGCCGCTGTTGATCTCGACAAGTTGCGTGAACAGATCGTAGTCGATATTGAGGAGGATTCCGTCCACGTTCCGCCCGGCTCGATCGCCGGATCCAGGTCGTCTGGCCCGGCTGCGGGCTCTCAACAGCCGCCCAAGGCGAAAATCCGCCCCTGCCGATTTCAGTCGTGCCCCCGTTTCTCCGTAGAGTGTCCCACTCTCGCCAGAGAACCGGAGAGAGCCATGTCGCCACCCCAGATGCTCGCTGTGAAGTACGAAGATCGCTCGATTGCCGAAGCGACGTCCAAACACCTGGCCAGCTTTTCGAGCGAGCGAAAGGCAAGACGCTGCGCCGTCGAGGTGGGATACCACGTAGGCCTGCCGATTCTGATCGCAAGCAATTGGTAGTAGCGCCTTCCCCGCCGCCAACCCTGGGCGCTGTCCCGTCACAGAGCAGCAGATCTGCGGCTGACGCAGGTCAGTTGAATCTGACTCCATGTTGATCGAAGCAGAGAAATTCGGTCGTAGCCCGTCGTTCGTCGACCGATCACAACACCGGATCAACCAAGAAACGCGTCGACCATTCTCTCGACCAGAGCGGCGCCTGCCCACGAGCCCAACGGAATGACCAGATAGACGTCGAGGCGTACGATCACCGACGTATCGAATGGCCACTCCCGCACGAGCTCCAGATGAGACCGGAGCGTGAGCAGATCGGAAAGCTCACGAATCACGCTGGAATCCAGTTCTCTACTGAAGTCGCATTCGAGGCCCCAAAGTCGTTCCCGACACCATACCAGTCGTCGTCGCTTCTCTTCCCGAATCATCTTGTGCACGCCTCGAACGGGCAGTGCCATTCCGAATACGGCCGCCGGCAGAACCATGAGCGTGATCAGTCCAGCCGCAGGCCCGAGACCCACTTCGAAAAAGGACATCACCGTAAAGATCGTTACGAAGCCAATCAGAAACAGCGCGTTGGACAACCCTTGTCGCGCAAAAGGCAGCAGCGGCTCGAGATCGAAGAGATCGATCGATCGCAACCCACTTGCGAGAGCCGAGAGGCGGCGAGACTCGAGTAGAATCAAGTAGCCGACCGCCCCGCCCACCACCCGACTACGGGCGTTGCAACCCGATGCCAGATTGTTTCGATCGGTTGATCCAACGAGTACGGGAATTCGCCGCGCGGGAGATCTGCGATCAAGGGAATCATCAGCGCAACGAGGATTCCAGTCCAGCCCGCCCACCGAAATGCCGAGACGGGCTGCGTTCCGATCTCCTCGGCTTCAGACCGCACGTCTGCATCGTTCAGACGGAGGAGCGGCCGCAGCTCATCGACGGTGAGACGTGCGCCACGCAACACATAGAGCGTGGCAGTCGGGATATAGACCGTCATCGCGATGAATCCAAAGGCGAGTCGCAAGTTGCGGAGGCCATCTCCACCGTTCGCAGCGAGGGCCTACAGCCGACCACTCGCGATCTCGGCGATCAGGAACGCAGCGCTCACCGAGAGCGCTACACCAAGGCTCAGCAGCGCGGGCTCGACGGACGCGCGATCCAGGAGACGCAGGATCGGCGAAGCAATGCTTGGGTCATTGGGATGGTCGTCGGTCATTGCGGTACGGTACTACACTCGAAACTCAGCGATCGTGCACCAAAGGATGTTCGCTGGCCGCGGCAATGAAGTCCCCTCTTTGGCGTATCCGGCCCCGCGCACGAGTCGTGAGATGTAAGCTCGACGTCGGCGGCAGCTCGCCGCTCCCGAACAATGATCTCGGCGGCTCAATGCTCTTATTCGTCGATGTTTCTTCGCTGACCTGATTCGAGTCGCCGGGAAGTAGTTGTTGAGCGCACCCTGATTCTGCCCATCGGTCAAAGGGGTGTGCGATCCAGTGAGAAAGAAGCCGTCGGTAATCTTGGGCGAGTGAATGGCGCGGTGATCCTCGTCTGCGGCGTTCTGCACGCCCTGGAAGGACACGCTGGACTGGATCGTGTCGATCGCATCCGCGAGTTCCATGCCGGGGGCGTGCGCCGCGCATCCGATGAAGCACCATCGAATCACTGACGAAGCCCCGAGTCGGCGAAGTGGGGAATATCGTGGCTCCAGAGAACTCAACAGAGCCTTCCAAGAGGAAACCAATTGCGCCCTCGAACGAGTTGCGCCCGCCGGTCGCCTCAATCAGAATGATCCCGCCGGCGAGATTGACGTATCAAGAGTTGGACGAGCCGCAGCGCAAAGTCGCCGCGAGCATGTCGGGAGATCCGGAATGGGCAACAGAACCGAGATCATCGATGCGGCGACGAAATACATCGAGGCGATCGTGTCACATGAGCCGGGCGATGTTCCTTTCGCCGAGCACGCGAGACGCCTCGAACAGGGCCATCCCGACTGCGACACGCCGGACGAGATCCGCGCGGGGCTGCGCGCGAGCGCGATGGACGTCATCACCGGAATCGGCCCCGTGCGCTGGATCGTGGAGGAGGAATCCGACCAGGCGGTCGCCTTCTTCGAGATCGACCTGGATCACGGCGGCACCTGTCGAATGGCCGAGCGTTTTCGAGTGAGCGATGGCCTCATCGAAGAGATCGAGGCGATCTTCACGATCGACGACCTGCCGAGAGCCAGCGGTTAGGCAAGAGGCGCATTGTTCTCGGTATCGTCGATGGTCGACATTTTCCAAGGTAGGCCTCGAGGCAGGCAACCCGGGCCTTGCGCGGGAACCGCGACCTGTTTTCGAGGAATGAACTCCTCGCTAGGGCGTGTCTTCGGGTGGCGGCCCTGTCATTCACTCCGTGGCTGGGACATCGCCTACATCGGAATCCGTCGACCGAGCCGTCAGCAGTCGCAAAGCGTCCGCCGTACTGGCCGGCTGACGCCCCATCTCACGAGCCATGACGGCGACTTCGGCAACGAGCTGCGAGTTCGTCCGTCCCCTCGCCGCGAGCGGGCAGTCGCCCACACCGACGCGGACGTGGCCGTCACGTCGGAGCGCGTGTCGCAGGAGCTCCTCGACGGCCGCTCGCGACTCGATTCCGCTGGGCGCGCAAACCCATTCGATTTCTCGCTCGCCCCGCAGCCGATCGAGCATCCGGAGATAGAAGTCCAGACCTTCCGGGTCCGGCAGCGGGCCGTGCATCCAACGATCGCTGAGAAAAAACTTCAAGGTCGCGTGCCGACCGAAGCCAGCGGCGAGCATGATCATCGTGAGTCGCAGATGCCCCGGCTCGAAGACGGCCAGCATCGAGATCAATCCGCGCGAGTCGTACTCTTCTAGCATCCTTCGCAGCAACGGGACCGGATTTTCGTAGACACTGAACTCGAGGGGCATCGAATCTGAGCCGGGCAGGAGTTCTCCCCTCGCCGCCATGACGAGATTCAAGGATCCCATATCCAGCGGCCCGATCCGCAGGGCGATCTCCGGATCGTCCGCCAGCGATAGAACGTGGCCGAACCTCTCCTCGACGGGATCCACCCGACCGGAGAGAAACGGTGCGTAAGTGGGATACATGAGGCAATCGCAGCCGGCCTTCCGCACGAGCAACATCGCCTCTCGGTAGAGCGCCGCGTCGCAGGTCTTCTGATCCCCGGTTGTGCGATCGCGCGCGTGGAAATGAATGATGGCTGCGCCCGCCTCCGAGCACGCGATGATGTCGTCGGCAATCTCCTCTGGCGTGATCGGCACATGGGAATTTTCTTCCCGTGTGGTGGCCTCGTTCAGTCCGACCTCGATGATCACTGGCTTCATATCAGTCATTTGGGACCGCCCTCCAGCACGGATCCACTATCGTCGATCCGCGACGGAGCGCCTCGAGAATGTTCAACTCACCGACTCGGTTCCCGCGAACGCGTTGACCTCTGGCCTCCCCATGAAACGGAGTCGCTCCAGCGTGAGATCTGCGGATGTGTAGGTGGCGGCAACCTGCCTCGTGGGCCGAACACGCGGCTCGTTCCATTCTTCGGCACTGAAACTGTCCACGAACGCACGGCCTCGTTCGCTGCGATGCACGCGATAGCTCGCGTCCACTTGCAGCAGTCGTAAGCCGTTCGGGGTGTGTGCGGGGTGCACCCTCGTGGCGAAGTGGATCGCTGTTTGGCCGAGAGGAACCGGGTCGCGCATCGAGATTTCGAGCACCTTCCGGCCTTCGACGAGCACGCTCGCGTCAGCCCTGTCAAAACCCCGGAAGAGCTGGACATCACCTACCCGAGGATCAAAGCCCCAGCGCGAGGAGAGCGCCTCCCCCGCCCTCTCGCTGTTGATCACCCCGCCTAGCAGATAGGTTCGCGAACGGGCACCACTGCGACAGCTCAGCTGGGTTTCGGCGAGGCAAAATGGGCCGAGGGGACCCTCTTCGCAGCGGGTCACCGACCAGGTGACGAGAGGCGGAAGCGTCGCCTGGAGCGCGGGCGGAAAGAGGGTCTCGATATCGCGCCGCTCGATCTCGAAAGTCACGCGCAGCAATTCGATCCCAGCCAACGTCAAGGGCTCGGTGTCGAGTGACCCGACACGTGGCGCGCGCTTCTCGATCGCGTCAATACTGCCGATTCCGAATAGCATTTCAGCCTTGCCCCTTCTGTTCGATGAAGTGGGGCATCACTTCCCGGGCGAAGAGCCTCATGCTCTCGAGGACCTCCTTCTGCTCCAGGACCTCACATCCATTCACCATGAAGTTGATGCCATCGACGCCAATGGACTCCCAGTGCTTGACGGCATCGATGATCTCGTCGGGGTCTCCGACACACGTGCCCTCCGGGACCGGCGGCCCATCAGCGGCCTTTCCCGTCTCGCGCTTTGCCGGCTTGGGAGCGAGATTACCGAGAGACTGATAGGCGTTGGAGGGAAAGGCTTCTCGAGTGAACAGCAGATTGGAATTCTCGACTCCGAAACGCCCCTGCATCTCGAGCCCTCGCCGCCGAGCGAGATCCGCGTCGGGATGGCAGTACAGGAAATTGAGCGTCGAGACGTTGTCGTTCACGACACTGCTGACCGGATTGCAATTCTGGATGCGACGGTGATACTCGAGCGTTCTCCGCTCCTGCTCGGCGTATCCCGCCGACGCGACCCCAAGGCAGCCAATTCCTCGCTCGGCGGCATCGAGTTCCGTTCCGGGGCTCGTCACCGTGACCCAGAGCGGAGGATGCGGTCTCTGGATCGGCTTCGGAAGAATCGAGCGCTCGGGCATCGAGAAGCACACGCCGTCCCACGAGAGGTACTCCTCCGTCCACATCTTGGGGAGCACCCGCACGTATTCGTCCCACGTCTTCTTGGTCGTGTCGGGATCGACCTCGAAGCCGCCGACTTCCGTCCAGGTGGAAGAGCGGGCCGTTCCTAACTCGAGGCGGCCGCCCGACAAGATGTCGAGCACCGCCGCTCGCTCCGCCACTCGAATCGGATGATTGATCTCGGGTACGCAAACGACTGCGCCGTGGCCGACTCGGATCCTCTCGGTCTGCGCCGCGATCGCCGTCAGCAGGAGGTCGGGCGCCGAGCTGTGAGAGTACTCTTCGAGGAAATGGTGTTCTACCGCCCAAACGGAATCGAAGCCCAGCTCGTCGGCCAGGCGTGCCTGTTCCAATGCGTTGTGGAAGACCTTGTACTCGATATCGTCCACAAAAGGCCGCGGCACGCCGATTTCGAAGAAGATGCCAAATCGCACGTTCGTTCCTTTTGATGGGAAGGTGGGCCAGTGAAGTTGAGTTCGCCGAGGCTGGATTCAGGACGACGCTTTCTGATAGTGCTCTCGGACCTTGCTAAAATTCCAGCTGCGAACCCGCTCGAGCGGAACCTTGATCATCAACCGGTCGCCGCGTTCGAGCCTCTGGCTTCGGTTCTTTGAGAAGTATCCGGGCATCTCGTCCAGGCCGCTTCCGATCCTGTCGTTCTTGGCATCCGCAGCGGCCTGAACCCGGCCGCGCTCGTCCGGGTCGTCCACGAGTGTCGCGCGCCCTTCGATCATCGTGCCCCTTAGATCGAAATACCCTTCGCCCACTTCGACCAGACAGCACACCCGGTTGTCGCGCTGAATGTTCTTGTACTTGAAGCTCGTCGCTTGAATGTTGAAGTAGACGGCGTCGTCGAGGTAGGTGAACCACAGTGCGTGCATGACGGGCGTGCCTTCGCGTCGCGTGGACGCGAGAATCAAGGTGCGTTGGTCCGCCAGGAACTCTCTGATTTCTTCGGGCGTCATCGACGTAGCCAGAATCCTGCTCCTTGGCCTACTCGTAAATCATCCTGGAATCCTATCGAAATGGTAGTGTTCATTCACCCCTTATCATAATATGAACAGTATGCATATTGCGCATCAAGATCTCTCTGAGATCGACCTGAATCTCCTCGTTGTTCTCGACGCGTTGCTTCAGGAACTGAGCGTGACCCGCGCGGCGCAACGGATCGGACTATCGCAGTCGGCGGTAAGCCATGCATTGAAGAGGTTGCGGGAACTGTTGGGTGATCCGCTCCTGCTCCGCACGTCCCGGGGCATGGTGCCGACACCGCGAGCGGAACAGCTCCTGGCTCCAGTTCACCAGACGGTCGGCCAGGAGCTGCCCGAGGGATTCCACGCAGAACCGGTCTTCGACATCACGTATGTATCCATCGTTCGCGCCGGCCACCCGAAGCTCGAGAAGTCGCTCTCGACAGAGGTGTTCTCTCAACTGGGACACGTGGCTGTGCAACGGCGACGGATCGATCGAGCCCGATCTCGCGGGCGTCTTCACGAAGCATTCCCTCAAACTACGACTTGCACTCGTCCTTCCATCGCGGCTCCCGGTGCCCTGGGTCATCGCACAGAGCGACCTCGTCGCGACCGTACCCGAAACGCTACTCAATCTGCTGGGGAGCGACTTCCCGATCGAGCGCTACCCGCCGCCCCTTCCGATCGCCGCGACTTCGGTCTTTCTGGTCTGGCACGAACGGACACACTACGACCCCGCGCACGAATGGCTACGCGAAGTCGTCAAGGAAACCTGCCGACGGAGGACGCCCTCGTCACTCCGTCGAGCAGCCATGTAGAACTGTCGGAGATGTGATGACGAAACCGGAAGCCTCGATCCCACCGCTTCTTCGGAACCGTGCCAGGCAGTACGGGTCAAAAGAAGCCATCGTGCTCGGCGACCGGCGCGAGAGCTTCGAGTCGATCGACGAGGCTTCCGCACGACTGGCGGGAGGCCTGCTTCGTGCGGGCGTGGGCAAGGGAACACGGGTGGGGGTGCTTTTCCCGAACGGACCGGATTGGGCCACAGCCTTCTTTGCAGCCGCACGAATCGGCGCCATCACGGTTGCACTCAACACCTTCTACAAACCGAGAGAACTCGCATGGACCCTCCGGCACGCCGATGTCCATACGCTGCTCACGGTGGATCACTATCTGGGAAACGACTACCTGGCGGGCCTCGAAGAAGCTTTTCCAACGATCGGGGACTCGGGAAACAATCCGTTGTTCATGACGGACGTTCCACACCTTCGACAGATATTCGCGTGGGGGGACAGTGATCGCAGCTGGACACGACCGGCCGCCGAACTCGAAGCACTGGGAGAATCATCGACCGTCGATGACGACTTCCTCGCGTCGATCGAAAGTGCCGTCACACCCTCGGATTCGCTCGTGATCGTCTACACCTCCGGGAGCACGGCGGATCCCAAAGGAGTCCTCCACTCTCACAGTTCGGTTCTGCGTCACTCGCGAGAGCTCGCGACGCTCCGCGGTCTTCGGGAGAGCGATCGGGTCTGGCTGCCGATGCCTCTATTCTGGATCGGTGGATTTGCCTTCGGCCTATTAGGCAACATGCACGTCGGTGCGACTTCCGTGTTCGACGGCCCCTTCGAGGCCAGCCGAACACTCGAAGTATTGGAACGAGAACGCATAACCATCTCCACCGCCTGGCCCCACTTCGTCAAGGCATTGCAGGAACACCCGGACTTTTCTCGCCGTGATCTTTCGAGCGTTCGAAGCGGCGAGACCCGGAACGCATTGCAGCCCCACCCCGAGCGAGATCCGGGACTCGTCGCCCAACCCTTCGGCATGACCGAAACCTGTGGGCCACACACTTTCGGAGACATTACGAAGGATCTGCCTGAGAATCTGCGAGGCAGCTTCGGCATCCCCCTCCACGGCCTCGAGCACAAGATTGTGGACCCCGAAACCGGCGAGTCTCTACCCGAAGGACACGAGGGAGAGATCTGTGTCCGCGGCTGGAGTCTCATGCAGGGGTTGTACAAGAAGGAGCGCGAAGAAACCTTTGACCAGGATGGCTACTACCACACCGGCGACGGTGGCTACTTGAGAAACGGCAGCCTCTACTTCACTGGTCGGCTCGGCGACATGATCAAGACCGGAGGGGCGAATGTCGCGCCCAGCGAGATCGAGGCGTTGCTCTTGAAATGTCCGGAGGTTCTCGAGGCCTATGTAACGGGTCTCCCGGATTCCGACCTGGGTGAGATCGTCGCCGCGGCGGTGGTCCTCAAACCCGACCAGAAGCTTTCCACGGAGGAACTAAGAGGACGCCTCAAGTCTCAGCTTTCTGCATTCAAGCTGCCCAAGCTACTAGCCCTGTTCTCAGAGGGGTCCCTTCCCTATACGGCCAGCGGCAAGATCGACAAGCCCGGGCTGAAGAATGTGCTCGAAGAGCGCATGCGCGGAGACCGAACTTCGACCGCCGGTCGAGTGGAGGAGCACGCGAGCAGATGAAGGGAGTACAGTCTTGAGGCTCGATGGAAAGGTCGCGGTCATCACCGGTGCAGCCAGTGGGATCGGCTTCGGTCTAGCGAAGCAAGCTGCGAGCCGAGGGATGAATCTGGTGCTGGCAGATGTAGAAGAATCTGCGCTTCGGGATGCCCGGACGCAATTGTCTGAGAACGGCGCGACCGCGTTGGCCTTTCCCACAGACGTTAGGCAGGCAGCCGAAGTCGAGGCGCTCGCTACCGCGGCATTCGACGAATTCGGCTCGGTCGATCTCCTGTGTAACAACGCCGGCGTAAACCTGACGGTCTCGCGTCCCGTCTGGGAATTCTCGCTGGCCGACTGGGAGTGGGTCACCGGAGTCAATATGTGGGGCGTGATCCACGGACTGCAAGCCTTCTTGCCGCGCATGATGGAGCAGACAGCGAAGTCCCACATATTGAATACGTCGTCCAGTGCAGGCCTGATCTCCGGCCCGGGTCTGGCCATCTACAAGCTGACGAAACACGCCATCCTGTCGTTATCGGAGACGATGTATCACGATCTCAAAGGAGCAGATTCGCAGGTGGGTGTCTCCGTCTTCTGTCCTGGGCTGGTGAACACCCGCATCCGAGACGCGTCGCGCAATCGACCTGCACCGCTTGGAGTCGAGCGTCCTCGATCAACAGAGCAAGAGGTGGTCGAGAAGATGCTACGCGAGAGTTCCGGATTGTCGGGTCCTGAGGCAGCGGAGATTGCCCTCACCAGTGTCGAGTCTGGGCGGTTCTACATCTTTACCGATCCGAGTACCGTAGAGTCGGCCCACCAGCGCCTCACCGGAATTGAGGCGGGCGTTCCTCCAAGCGCAGGCGCGACGTTCACTGCGCCTCCAGGCACCGAGACACCCTCTTCGAACGAGTGAGCCCGAGCGAGAGCAGAAGTGCAGACCGGTGCCGATTAACCGATCGGCTGCCACGGCGAATCGTCGGGCAGGCTCCCGTCCACGTCTCTAAAGCCGTATGCGTCGGCAATCCCGCGTGATGTCACGGCCCGTCCGCTGTGCCGAGTAACCTCGGGATCCTCCGCGAGGGCCACCACCGCCCGACCCGTGAAACGTAGCGACTCGGCGCCGGCAAGATCAAAACCCGGCAGATTCAGCACCCGCTCGGTCCTCACAATGTTGGGCCACAGCGAGACGATGGCGATGCCATGCTCTGCGAGCGGTCGAGCCGCCTCCTTCGTAATTCGATCGAGTGCAGCCTTGCCGACGCCATACACCAGATGATGAAAAAAGCGGATCGCGCCCGCCGAGCTGATGTTGACAATCAGGCCGCGGCCTCGGGGGACCATCATCCGCGCCGCGCGATGGGTTCCCACGTAGGAAGAACGAGTTCCAACATCGATCATTGCGTCCCAATCCGTGAGTGGTGTCTCCCAGAATGGGATCTTCGGGTCGACTCGCGGCGGAATACGAAAAGCATTATTGACTAACACGTCGAGCTCGCCGGATTCCCTGGATACGCGCTCGAACAAGGCCTCCACTTGTCCGTCATCGGCGTGGTCGCAGATCACCGCCACACCCCTACCCCCGAGAGCTTCGATCTCAGCGATCGTCGTCTCCAGACTTCCTGCGAGCGGACCCGAGCCTTCCTTCAACGTACGGCCAGTCACGTAAACGGTCGCACCCGCGGCGCCGAGTTCGAGTGCACAGCCCTTTCCGATACCGCGACTGGCTCCGGTCACGATCGCAGTCTTGCCGTCGAGCGAACCCATTGTCAGTTGTTCCTCATCCTATTGCCATTTTCTCGGTTCCGCTGTTTCCGCCCGTCACAACAATACCGACTCCTCCCAGAAAAAGCTGACACGAATATATCCAGATTCTCTTCGCTGAGCGGACCATCGTGGGTCATGGATGAGCGTGATCTCGGAACTTCCGCCCTTCGCTTCGAAGCGCCGAAGCCCCATAGGCGCGTGCACTACCCGCCATCCCGGGGCGCTCCTGGAGCTCATCGACTTCGACTTTCTTGGGCAACGATCCAGGACTCGCTACCTCGCGCGATAACGTGTGCAGTAGAAGGGACGAAGTCAAGAGGAGATCGCGAAGCGACATCCCGAGTACAATGTGTGAGGCCCAACGGTGCGACTCGACTCCGGATCTCGTCGCGTACTTCTCTCGGTGCCCTCTGAGCTCAGCTCGTAGTCGACGCCATTCAACAGCGGAGAACCCCATGCCTATCGATCGCGAAACGGCTTTGGTCCATGAATTTCCGCCAGGTAAGGGCCAGTATCGGCCGGATGACGTCATCCTCTATCACCTCGGGGTCGGAGCGGGAGTTCCCGCCACGGATCCGGACGAACTCGGGTACACCTACGAGAAGAACCTCAAGGTGCTCCCAAGTTTCCCGATGGTCGTCGACAGCGGGGGCGCCGACATCTTCAATACGCCTGCGTCGAGTTCAACCCCGCGCTGATCCTGCATGGTGAACAGGACGTGGAGATTCATCGCCCGTTACCGCCGCAGGCGAAGCTCACCAGCAACGCGCATATCGCGGACATCTTTGACAAGGGCAAGGCCGCCCTGCTGATCACTGAAAACCGGGTGCGTGACGATACCGGCGAGCCCCTCTACACCACACGGACCTCTCTCTTCCTGCGCGGTGAGGGCGGCTTCGGGGGACCCAAGGGGCCCGGCCGAAGCAACGAGCCACCACAGCGAGAACCAGACGGAGTCGTCGAATCGACCACCTTGCCGTAACAAGCACTCCTCTATCGGCTCTGCGGGGACAAGAGCGCACTGCACTGCGACCCCGAGTTCGCGGCGAAGGGCGGCCTCGACAGGCCTATCATCCATGGCCTGTGTTCCTACGGCATCGTGTGCAAAGCCATCGTGGATGTCGTATTAGGTGGAGACGTGACCGAGGTCGCCCGCTACTAGGCCCGGTTCAGTGGCGTGGCGTTCCCTGGAGAGACCTACGTAACCTCGTTCTGGCGAGAGGCCGATTGCATTCTAATCAATGCGAAGATCAAGCAACGCGATGCAGATGTCATCTCAAACGCGTGCATATTTCTCGCTTCGGCTCAAGATGGCGCAAGTCGATAGGAGCGCCACGCGAACAAGATGTCCTGCCTGGATGCCTGTTGAGCTTCGAAACCCCGACACTCATTCGCACTCGCCGAACTTGGTACCAGAGAAAAATGTGGGCCGCGGCGTCTCTTGTACCCGGAATCGGCGCTGGTCCATGAATAGAAGAGTAGATTCGGTCAATCACCCGGATCTTGATCGTCCGATGGCCGAATGGGCGCCCTTCTCGGCCTGAACTTCAGAGTCCATCCCAAGTACAAGAGGAAGAAGCGAAGCTTCCGAGCATATCGAGTCAACAACGGGTCCGAATACGTCAAAGCACTCGTGCAACGTGGCGAGATCACCTGTTGGGTCTCCGAGGATGCGATCGAGGACGGACAGGTAGCGTCGTGACAACTACGGTCGCGATCGGAACCAACCGGATCGGCAGAGACTGCCCTATCGCCGTTGGATCGACCGGATCGAAGTGTGTGCGTGCAGGATCGTCCCTTACTCACCGGCTGGCGATGTGCGTGGCGTACGGATCTGACCGGATCCCTCGTCAGGGCAAAGTCTCTGCAAGAGTGTGCCGGTGCGGCGAGCTCACTCGGACGAAAAATCGGAGAATGTCAATATCGTCGAAAGTCAGAAGCGCACGGATGGCAACAAGACCTCGGCATCATGAATTCTCGGCCTCGATCGAACGACATCTTGCACACGGAGGGCAGCTGCGCCCTGAGCACAGACGTATGCTGATTAGAAAAGTCTTCTTCGAGGTGTTTCCCGTGACGAGCCAACGGGGCCGATCCGAGCGAATCCTTTGATCCTTTTCGCTTTCTTCATCATTCGACCTCTACGGAAACCAGACAAGCACGCCCCGCAGTCTTCGCACTGTACAGAGCATCGTCCGCGATTTGCAGCAGTCGTGTCGCTTCGGTCGTCGAACTTTCCGGCGACATATTGGCGATTCCGGCGCTCGCTGTGACGCTGACGATTCCATGGCCGGCCCGCACCTGAACCTTCTTGATTTCAGCAAGCATGCGCTCGACCAATTCGACGGCGTGCTCCGAATCGACTCCTCGAAGAAGAGCCGCAAACTCCTCTCCGCCGATCCGGCACCATACCTCGTGGGCGCGCTGGGAGGCTTGCAACGCCGTGCCGACACACCTCAATACTTCATCGCCAACCCCGTGACCGTACTCATCATTGATCGACTTGAAGTGATCGAGATCCAGAACCACTGTGGCGAAGTTCTCAGCCTTTCGCTGCTGCTGCGACCATTGCTGATTGAGTGCGTCTTCGAAGGCGCGACGATTGGGAAGTCCAGTCAGGCCGTCGATCCGCGCCTCGCGCCTGAGGAGATCGACGAGTCGTTTGGTTCGCAGCGCCGCGCGGACGCGCGCCTGCAGCACGACGACGTTGAAAGGCTTGGTCACATAATCCGCCGCGCCTGAATCCAAGGCTCTCGCGATTTGATGCTCCTGACTCTCCCCCGTCAAGAACAGGACCTGACTGTCTCGGGTGTCCTCGTCCGCCTTCAGTTCCCTGCAAAGCTCGAATCCGTCCATACGTGGCATGTCGATGTCAAGTAGGACTACGTCCGGCTTGGTATGTCTGGCGATCTGCAGGCCGGCCACCGGAGACTCCGCGTGAAGAATCCGTTCAACGACGCCGTCGAGATGAAACTCGATGAGCGGATGAATCTTCGGATCATCATCCACCACCAGAAGAGTCTCAGTCCGCGCCCGTATGCGACTACCTGATTCATCGGATTCCACTGTCAATCTCCTTTGATCGCCCTGAGCTGACAAATCAGATCGGCGACCAAACTCGCGACATCGTCTTCGGCGGCGTCTTCGCGAAGTAGCTGTTGGCAGTGTTCGGCCAAATCTCCCAATTTCGGAAATCCATAGCTTCGAGCTGTTCCCTTGAGTTGATGAACGCTTCTAAGGAGTGTCGCGCGATCAGATTGTTCCAGCGCTTCCTCGACGATCTCGATTATTCCGGGGATATCGTCAAGATAGGCTCGCAAGAGAGGGGCGAACCGCTGGTTGTCCACCAGCGTGGAGACAATGCGCGGACCTGCGAGCGTCAGGCTCGATCGATTCGGATCAATATCGACATGGCGGGCGACGACCGCGACCAGATGATCGGGAATGAGGGGTTTGGTAACGAATTCGATACAGCCGGCTTCTAAGCTGCGCTCTCGATCCTGGGGTGTGGCGTATGCCGTGATCGCAACGACTGGAGTTTTCACGCCTCGGCGCTTGAGCAGCCGGGTGGCCTCGAGGCCATCCATCACAGGCATCTGAACATCCATGAGAATCAGGTCATATTCGTTGCCGGAATCGATCGCTTCAATCGTCCGCTCCACACCGGCTTTTCCATCGTCGGCAATGTGCACGCAGGCTCCCGCGTCTTCGAGTACGAAGCGGAGAATTCGTTGATTGTTCTTGCCGTCGTCTACCACCAATAGTCGGCAGCCGTCCAGGCGTGCCCCGGAAAGTGCATCGGGAGGTTCCGAAACCTCGGAAAGATCCAACTTCATCGGCTGAATCATGTTGAGAGCATCACCGGTATCGATTTCGAGCGCGAGTCGGAAAGTCGTGCCGACGTGAACCTTTGATTTGACCGTAAGGCCACCGCCGATCAATCGAGCCATCCGTGAAGAAATGTCCAGCCCCAGCCCGGTCCCCTCGGAGTTATCGTTGTCTAGCGTTCGAATCTGTGTGAAAGGTCGGAAGATTCTTACGAGCTGGGTCTTGTCGATTCCTATGCCCGAATCCTCGACTTCGATCTCGAGCAACGTCTCCCCGGTGGCTGAGTCTTTGCACGTCCTCGCGCGTATCTCGACGCCGCCGGAATCAGTGAACTTCACCGCATTGCTAACAAGGTTGAGCAGAATCTGGCGGAGCCGCACCGCATCGGTCTTGATCTTCTCCGGAACCTGGCCCACCAGCTCTACATCGAGGCTCAAGAGTTTCTCTGTCGCTTGGGGACGCATCAGGAGGGCCACGTCCCTCAGTATCTCGAGTACTGAGTGGTTTTCCAGTCGAACCCGCATCTTACCCGCCTCGATCTTCGACAGATCCAAGATGTCGTTGACGAGCGACAATAGATGAGCGGAACTTCGGTGTAGTTGTCGTGTCCAAATCTCGCTGTCGCCCGGATCCTTTGCGGGACGCGAAAGGAGTTCCGCGTACCCGATGATAGAGTTGAGCGGCGTACGGATCTCATGACTCATGTTCGCCAGAAATTCGCTCTTTGCGTGGCTTGCCTGCTCCGCTCCGAAGCGCGCATCCTCGAGTGCTACAGCTTGAGAGTTGAGGCGGTTCGTTAGTCTAGACATCTCGTCATGATGGGCCATGTTGTCGAGGCACAGCCCGGCGAGAGGAACCGCATAGGCGAATGCCTTGAGTCCATGAGCGACGTTGAAGGCGGAGTCGTGGAGTCCTGAGGAACCGAAAGCCATATAGAGCTGCGTGGCAGTGTCGGGAATAAGCGACAGAACTAGCATCGTGGAAAAGAAGCTGGGGCTTCTCCGAAGGTAGGAGGGGAAGACGAAGAGGGCACCGATCGCGTACAGCGCGATCGGATAGAGGTCATAGGGCCGCTTGATCAGCTCGTGTGGAAACGTAGTTTGCGGCAAAGTCTCTGAACTGGCGCAATAGGCGACGATCCCGTATGCGGCTAGAATGAAGAATGCGCTCGCAGCCAGCGCTCGACCTCGATTTGATTGCGCTGCGCCACGCCTAAACGCGATCAATACGATTGAGACACCAATGAGCTGAATGGTGGCATTGAACATCCGGCAGAGCGCCCACGTGAAGGGAATTAGATCACGGTTGTCTGCCACGCCATCGATGAGTCGGGTCGCTGCCAGGACGTGGAATGCGTCCATCGCACCGGCAGAGATGAGGGCCAGTCCGATGATGGCCGGCGATGCGTCGCCTGTGTGTCGCGAGCGCAAGAACGACAAAACGAACGTGAAGAACGCGAATGTTGTCGCGGTCCATTCGAATAGCGTGTGCGTGAAGCTCCCCCGTAGCAAGGCGTGACTCGCCTCACGTAGTTCCACGAGAGAGGGTTCGTCCCAAGCACCCGCAGCAGGTGTGACGATCGTCGTTGAGAAGTCGAAGCCATTTCCCATGAGCAACGCAGGTGCTATGCACACGATGGCGATCACGCCGCCCCAACACAAGACATCTGGCTTCGAGGCCTCACGGGCATTCGCGTTGATCAGTCCGGCGTTGCTGGTGGAGCTAATGCCGCTAGCCGATTCAATCATGGAAGGCGTCCCAATTCTGCTGTGGATCATCGGTTTGATCGGCAGAACGCCGGATTCGATGAAGACCACGCGTTACGTGATCTTTGGCGAGGACTCTCTTACATGCTCACATAGAGCTTCCTACCTATTCCCCCCTCCCCCCCCCCCACCACCCCCGGGGGAGCGACCCGTTTCACTAGGTACTTTTCCGGACGCAATCATCACGGACTTCTGCCGATCCAGGATGAGTCGAGACGATGTGCCGCGGTGCCTTCTTCCTCGACGAGATATTGGAGATCAGGCAACGGACCCGGACGAAGCTGCTCTCGAGTTCTGGTCGTTTCCGTGTCGGGGTACCATGAGTGTTCGAATCGTGGGCCGTCTACGAGAGCCCTCCGGCACGCGTGGCCAGCGGATTCGATCATTCGCGTGCATACCGACTCCCGAGGCATCTACGGCGTGCGGCGAGTCCAGACTGAACTCACTCCAAGGTCTCGGGATCTCCGTACGCCGTCAGGCCGTCGAGCTTTGATGCACCGTGCAGGCCTACAAGGATTCACGAGCCGACCTCGCTACCGACGGTCGCGGAACGTCGCGACGGCGCGGGCGCGGGATCACGTGCAGTGCCAGTTCGGGCGAGAGGGGCGCGATCAACTCTGGCCCACCGATTTCGGCGAACACCCGACTCGCGAGGGCAGGATGTACTGCGCCGTCGTTCTCGACGCGTTCAGCCGACGTGTCGTGGCGTGGTCGATCTATTGTCATCGGACCCGCCGCACTCGTGAAAAATGCTCTTGGCACGGCGATCGAACAACGTCGACCCGACGGCGGCGCGACCGTCATCCACAGCGACCAGAGCACGTAGTTCACGTTCTGGATGCCCACCCGGCGCGCCCTCGACTTCGGGTTGGTGCCATCGATGGGCTCCGTGGGCGACCGCTACGGCAACGCGATGATCGAATCGTCCTGGAGCCCCATGCAGGTCGAACTCCTCAATCGAACGCGATGGAAGACCCGTGTTGAAGTCTCGAATGCGATCTTCGAGTACTTGGAGATCTTCCACAATCGGCGAAGCCGACACTCGTCGCTTGGCATGATCTCGGGCGTGGAGTACGAACTCTGCCACACATCATGATCGGCAGCACGAGTCGAGCAGTCCGCTTCCGAAAATTCCAGGACAGACCATCGACAGGATTCACCGAACGGACAAGGACGAGTTCTACCGGCTGCTGACGTATCGCGATGACGTGGATCTGGATAAAAGGCGGTCCGTCTGGGAGCACTTCAACAACATGACCGGTAACACGGAGTTCTCAGGTGGAGAACGCCATACGAAACGCGACGCGAAAAGCGATCCTAGTGAATAGCGTCCGACTTGATCGCCAATATCACGCCTCTCCCGAAACGTCTTCGACTTCATTTTTGGACATCTTGAAATCCCCATGGAAGACTAGCGTCCGATGGTGGGTCCATTTTCCGCGTAACACCACCGACCCTGATTCGAATTTCGACCCCATCGTACCTAAAGGCAACACCCGACGGTTCAATTGTGTCTACCTCCAACAAGTCCAACTGATCTCCCTCCTGCAGCTTGATCGGCGCCCGACCGGAAATTCTGACCAGCGCCAATCGGCGCTCGGCGCGAGGGTGCCAGACGGTTTGAGCCACCAAAATTTCGGGGTGGCGCTGTAGAACGATCTCGGAAGTCTCCACCGATTTCGAGGTCACGGCCTCATGATGCTCGACGGCGGTCGTGGGGACTGCCCGACCCAAGTCCATCGGCGCATCTAGTCTGACTTCGCTAACCGAAGGTGTCGCCGCCTCCCATATAACATCCGGTGCCGGATCCTCGGATTTCCTCGCGGATGCGATATGGGCGGCCGCAGGGGGACGTTCTATTGCGCTGACGTAAGAACGCAGGATCTCATGCGAATTTTTTCTGGGATCGTGCGTCTCGACAAGCGCCGGCGTAATCGCCCCAGACGGAAGCTTCGTCATCACATCTTTCGCGTTTAGTGACTGATAAGGCATTGAGTAACCCGCCGTCCACTTCCGCTCCATCTGCAGATTCCACTGCGAAGGTGCCTCCGCGCGCGATTCGGCGGTGTCAGGGGACGCCGCCTGCTCCGTGCTTGAGTCGAATTCGCCAACAGCCGCAGCGTCAACGGCGAGCACTAACATGATAACCAGCGTGCAGATGAAGACCCCCCGACGGGAGCGAAGCGCATACTGACCTAGCCCGTTTGCGACCCTTCGCCCTCCGGAAATGTTGCTAGCTGATTCCGAATCGACGACAACGCATTGGTCTTGCCTCGTTCTTCGTCGCGGTTCTAGGTGCTTGAGAATCGTACGCAAATCGGGTTACCTCCGGGCCGGCACTAATCTGGGAATGCGAAGTGTTCCAGTCGCCCTCACCATCGACTCGACCCTATCCTTTACTAGACGATATCGTCCTCTCATGAAGCAGGTGCGAAGAATTCTGACTGGCTCTCTCCGCCATCTTCTGCTCCGAAGTCGCGTGGCGGCATCGGGAGTGCCGCCCCCACCCCCACCCCGCGCGATCCAGCCTCTGATCAATATTAATGGGGTCGGCACAGACCGCGGTCCTGATTCACTTCAATACTCGCTCCGTCCTAACCGTTTTACAGATGTCCAACAGTAGAGGCGCCAGTAGTCTCTGCCTACTGGCGCCTCTTGGGAATATGCCTCAATCAAACTCCCTACGGCGCCGGCTCCATGTTAGGTGTCCCGAACATGTACATGGAGAACACTGCCAGGTCTCCGAAGTTCGTGACCCCATCGCCATTGAAGTCGAGATCCGGATCGGTCCCCAGCCATCCAGCTCGGAATTGAACCAGGTCGCCGAAGTTGATGACGCCATCGTTGTTGAGATCGGGATCACAGATATTGCCGAAGCCGTCTCCATCCGTATCCAGTTGACTGTTCCCGCCTGCGTCCGTAAGAACGGGACCATTCTGCACGAACCGACAGTTGTCGCAAGTGTCACCCGCGCCGTCGAAGTCGGTGTCCGCCTGGTCTGCGTTCGAGGTCAATGGACAGTTGTCCACGGCCCCACACACCCCG
>JAPYTP010000013.1:16971-54612 GCA_029941885.1 Myxococcota bacterium | reverse complement strand
CGGGAGGGCGGTCGGACCGTCGGCTCCGGAGTCGTTGCGGAAGTGATCGAGTAGCTGTTTCGCAAGCCCCCGCGGTGCGCGGGATCTTGCTGGGCCGACGACTCTGGTCATACAGGGTCCACGTGGTTCGAGTGCTGGAGGTCTGGGCGGTTTGACCGACCCGAGGCAATAGACGGAGAAAATCCATGGCAAATGCCAAGGCAACAAAGATTCGAATTCGCATGAAGGCCTACGACTACAAGCTGCTCGATCAGAGCGCCGGTGAGATCGTGGATACGGCTGTGCGCACCGGTGCCCGCGTCGCGGGTCCCATTCCGCTTCCGACGAGCAAGAACAAGTGGACCGTTCTGAAGGGCCCGCATATCGACAAGAAGTCACGGGAGCAGTTCGAGCTTCGGACTCACAAACGGCTGATCGACATTCTCGATCCCACACCCCAGACGGTCGACGCGCTGATGAAGCTCGAACTCGCAGCCGGCGTCGACGTGGAGATCAAGCTGTAGCCATGGCCACGATCGACGTCGTCAATCTCGAGAACAAGAAGGCAGGGTCACTCGACCTGTCCTCTTCGGTCTTCGAGCGTGAGGTCAAGCCTCACCTCTATCATGCCGAGGTCCGGCGCCAACTCTCCGAGCGGCGTTCCGGCACCCATAGTACGAAGAACCGTGCGCTGGTCTCTGGTGGTGGCGCGAAACCGTATCGCCAGAAGGGAACAGGGCGAGCACGCCAGGGTACGATTCGTGCGGCGCAGTTCCAGGGCGGCGGAGTCGTCTTTGGTCCGGTCCCCCGTGGCTATTCGCACAAGCTCCCCAAGAAGGTCCGCCGAGCGGCACTCCTTTCGGCGTTGTCCCAGCGGGTGCAGGAGTCGACGATGACCGTCGTCGACGAGCTGCAGGTCGATGGGTACCAGACCAAACGAGTGATCGAGATTCTGAGTTCACTCGGTCTAGGCGAGGGCTCGACCCTGATCGTCATCGCCGAGGCGAATCCAACTATCGAAGCCTCGGCGCGAAACCTGCCGGGTGTCAGCGTGGTTCGGTCCGAGGGCGTGAACGTCTACGACCTCCTGCGACACAAGAATCTGCTCATCACGAAGGACGCGGTCGAGAGCCTTCAGGCTCGACTGGCGAGTGCCCCGTCTCGCGATGGCGACGATGATGGCGATGATGATGGCAGCAATGGAGGAGACGCAGAATGAATCTCCATGATGTAATTCAGCAGCCGATCGTCACCGAAAAGAGCAGCATCGCGCGTGAGGAAGAGAATATCGCGACCTTCCGCGTAGCCCCCGACGCGACGAAGCATGAGATTCGCCGCGCCGTCGAGGAGCTCTTCGAGGTCAAGGTGACGACGGTTCGAACGATGCAGCAGCCTGGCAAGAAGAAGCGGGTTGGCAAGAAAATTGGCCGCAAACCGGCCTGGAAAAAAGCGATCGTGGAATTGGCCGAAGGCCATACGATCGAGTACTTCGAGGGAGTCTGATCGATGCCGGTGAAGAAGTACAAGCCCACCTCCCCGGGTCGTCGAAACATGAGCGTTTCGGATTTTGCGGAGATCACGCGTGGAACGCCCGAGCGGTCCTTGACGAAGGGGCTGGTGAAGAAGACGGGCGGTCGGAATTCGAATGGTCGAATCACCTCGTATCATCGCGGCGGTGGCCATCGTCGGCGGTACCGCGAGATCGATTTTCGTCGCAACAAGATTGGCGTTCCCGCCAAGATTGCCGCGATCGAATACGACCCGAATCGTTCCGCGAACATCGCGCTGCTCCATTACGCGGACGGCGAGAAGCGCTACATCCTCTCGCCCGGCGGGTTGATGGTCGGCGATACCGTGATGTCTTCGGTCGATGCCGAGATCCATCCCGGGAATGCGCTACCGCTTTCGAAGATTCCCATCGGTACCACGGTTCACGCAGTCGAGATGAAGCCCGGCAAGGGAGCGCAGATGGTTCGCTCCGCAGGCACGAGTGCTCAATTGATGGCCCGCGAGGGCAAGATGGCCACTCTTCGACTGCCCAGTGGTGAGATGCGGATGATTCACATCGACTGTATGGCCACGGTCGGCGAAGTCGGAAACTCGGAACACGAGAATCAGCGTATCGGAAAGGCCGGTCGCTCACGGTGGCTCGGCAAGCGATCGAATGTCCGTGGAGTCGCAATGAATCCCGTCGATCACCCGATGGGTGGCGGCGAGGGACGTTCTTCGGGCGGTCGTCATCCGTGCACGCCGTGGGGAAAGCCGACCAAGGGCGCCAAGACCCGAAATAACAAGCGATCCGACAAGTACATCGTCAAGCGACGAGGGAAGAAGTAGGCGAGGAAATATCAATGGCACGTTCGCTACGTAAAGGACCCTTCGTCGATCCCAGTCTCCAACGGAAGGTGGACAAGCTGTCCGCCGGAGGCAGCAAGAGCGTCATCAAGACCTGGTCACGCCGGTCGATGATCACGCCGGAATTCGTGGGACTCACGTTTCACGTCCACAACGGAAAGCTCTTCATGCCGGTCTTCGTGACAGAGAATATGGTGGGACATCGCCTCGGCGAGTTCGCGCCGACGCGTAAGTTTACCGGTCATGCGAGCGACAAGAAGGTGAGGCGTTAATGGACGTCAAGGCGGCGCTCAAGAACTATCGGGTGAGCGCGCAGAAGGCGCGCCTCGTGGCGAATCAGATTCGCGGCAAGGGCGTCGAAGATGCGCTGAACCTGCTCACGCTCTCGCCGAAAAGAGTTGCGGATCCGATCGCCAAGCTGCTGCGATCGGCGGTCGCGAACGCTGAACAGAAGAATGAGAACCAGCAGGCTGGGATAGAAATCGACAACCTCGTCGTCTCGACGATCTTCGTCGACGAGGGTCCCAGCATGTGGCGGATTCGACCGCGGGCCCAGGGGCGCGCGGCTTGGATCCAGAAGCGAACCGCCAGCATCAACGTTGTGCTGACCGAGAGATAGGAAGAAATATGGGTCAAAAAGTCCATCCTTACGGCTTCCGGGTAGGCACCCTATACGGCTGGCAGTCCAATTGGTTCGCCGAGAAGAACTACGCCGTGCAGCTTCACGAAGACGTGAAGATCCGTGCGTTCATCAAGAAGAAGCTCTATCACGCGGGCATCTCGAAGGTCGTCATCGAACGAACTGGCGAGAAGATCGTGATCAATATCCATACGGCACGTCCCGGCATCTTGATCGGAAAGCGTGGTGCCGAGGTCGATGTCCTTCGGAAGGAGCTGAAGACCTATACCTCGGCGGACATCTTCATCAACATCAAGGAGATCCGCAAAGCGGAGCTCGACGCACAACTCGTCGCAGAGAATATCGCGACGCAGCTCGAGCGACGGGTCGCGTTCCGGCGTGCAATGAAGAAGGCGATGATCTCGACGATGAAATTTGGCGCTGAAGGAATCCGGATTCAGTGCTCCGGCCGACTCGGTGGCGCTGAGATGGGTCGCCGTGAGTGGTATCGGGACGGTCGGGTTCCTTTGCATACGCTCCGTGCCGAAATTGAATATGGCTTCGCCGAAGCTCGCACGACCTACGGTGTGATCGGAGTGAAGTGCTGGATCTTCAAAGGCGAGGTCGGAGACCGCGAACTCAAGCGCGGCCCGCTCTCCCAGGATCATCGCTCGGAGGCTCCCCGCTAGGTGGGGGCGGATTGCAGTTAGAGCGAAAGCGAATAGAGAGACCAAAAAATGCTTCAACCCAAGAAAATCAAGCATCGCAAGATGTTCAAGGGCCGACTCCGAGGGAAGGCACTGCGTGGGAATACGCTCGCCTTCGGCGCGTACGGCCTTCAGGCGATGACTTCCGGGTATATCACAGCGCGGCAGATCGAAGCAGCGCGTATCGCGATGACCCGGCACGTGAAACGTGGTGGAAAGGTCTGGATTCGGGTCTTTCCCGACAAGCCGATCACGAAGAAGCCCGCCGAAACCCGTATGGGTAAGGGCAAGGGCAATCCGGAGGGTTGGGTTGCTCCGGTCAAGCGAGGGCGGGTGCTCTACGAGATGGAAGGCGTGGATCCCACGGTCGCACGAGAGGCGTTACGGCTGGCGGCGCACAAGCTGCCGATTCGAACGCGATTCGTCGAGCGGGAGGGCTGAGGATGAAGGCAGTTGAACTTCGATCTCTCTCGGAAACGGAACTCGATCAAAAGGGACGAGAGCTGCGCGACGAGCTCTTCAACGCAAAGATTCGGCGATCGACCGAACAGTTGGAGAACACAGCGGTGCTCGGGCAACTCCGCAAGGACATTGCTCGGGTAGAGACTCTCCTGACCCAGAAGCGCGAGGCGGGTAAGTGAGCGAACGAGGAAGCAGACGAACAATGGTCGGCACCGTGGTCAGCAACAAGATGGACAAGACCGTCGTCGTACGTGTCGAACGTCTTGTGCAGGACCTACGGTACAAGAAATATATCCGCCGCTACTCGCGGTTCATGGCCCATGACGAGTCCAACTCGTGCACCGAAGGCGACCAGGTTCGGATCATCGAGCATCGGCCGCTCTCGAAGCGCAAGCGATGGAAGGTTCAGGAGACGCTCGAGAAGGCGACGTCGGTCTAGAGACCGGCGGTCAACATCGAGCCTTGGCCTTTGTGTGAAAGCACTCCCGCCGAGAGGGCGAGACGGGCCGAAAGAAGGGCCAGAGGAACGGAAGAATGATTCAAGCTGAATCTACATTGCAGGTGGCGGACAACTCGGGCGCGCGAAAGGTGAAGTGCATTCGCGTGCTCGGTGGATCCCGCCGTAGGTTTGCATCAGTGGGCGACATCATCGTCGTCGCTATCAAGGAAGCGATCCCGAATGCTCGGGTGAAGAAGGGCGAAGTCCGGCGCGCGGTCATCGTTCGGACCAAGAAGGCGATTTCGCGCCCTGACGGCACCCATATTCTCTTCGATGAGAATGCGGCAGTCCTGATTGGAAAAGACAAGGAAGTGGTTGGAACACGCATCTTTGGCCCGGTGGCTCGCGAGCTTCGCGGCGCCGGCTTCATGCGAATCGTTTCGCTCGCTCCGGAGGTCCTCTAGCGATGGCTGCTAACCAACCCGCATCGGAAGTGCCGCGACTCAAGCAGCAATACGCCGAGACGATCGCGCCGAAACTCCAGGAGGAGTTCGGATACAAGAACGTCAACCAGATCCCCAAGGTCGAGAAGGTCGTGGTGAACATGGGCCTCGGCGAGGCGACCACGAACGCCAAGCTGCTCGAACGAGCCATGGAGGAACTTGCGCTGATTACCGGTCAGCAGCCGATTCTCCGCCGAGCCAAGAAGAGCGTCTCGAACTTCAAACTTCGTGAAGGGCAGGGCATCGGTTGTAGTGTCACGCTGCGTGGCACTCGGCAGTGGGAGTTCCTGGATCGATTGCTCAATGTCGCTCTTCCGCGCGTGCGCGACTTCTCGGGCGTGTCTCCGAAGGCCTTCGACGGGCGCGGCAACTACACGTTCGGAGTGCGGGACCAGACGATCTTCCCCGAAGTGGATTACGACAAGGTCGAGAAGGTGACTGGAATGAACGTCACGCTCGTTACGACTGCAAACACCGACGCCGAAGCCAAGTCACTGCTGACCCATCTCGGCGTGCCTTTCCGTAAATAGGACGTCGAAACTCGGACGCCGATTCAGGACACCGCCCTACGAAGACATTCATCCTCTTCGCAGGCGGCAAGGAGAAAAACATCATGATGACCGACCCGGTTGGTGACATGTTGGCGCGAATTCGAAATGCCGGCGGCGCGCGACACGCGCAGACGAGCTGTCCCGCGTCGAAGTTCAAGCTCGCGGTCGCTCAGGTCTTGAGCAAAGAGGGTTTCATCGGTGCAGTCGAGAGCGACGGTGACGAGAAGAAGCCGACGCTCACGATCGATCTCCGTTATCAGGACGATGGCCGATTGATGATCGAGGGCATGCGTCGCGTGAGCAAGCCCGGTCGCCGCGTCTACCTGGGCGCGAGCGAAGTCAAGCAGGTGCGTGCCGGTCTCGGCATGGCCGTCCTGTCCACCTCCAAGGGCGTGCTCTGCGATCGAGATGCGCGTGCCGAGAAGGTGGGCGGCGAAGTGATCTGCGAGGTCTGGTAGGCAATGTCCCGAATTGGCAAACAACCGATTGGGATCCCGAGTGGCGTGACGGTGAACGTCGCCAACGGTGAGATCCAGGTAAAGGGACCGAAGGGCAACCTTACGGGATCCGTTCCAGACGGCATCGCAGCCAAGGTCGACGGTGACAAGCTCATCCTGGAGCGCCCCGACGACAAGAAGGAGAGCCGTGCTCGACACGGGCTCGCGCGTGCCCTGGCGAATAACATGGTCGTTGGGGTGAGCGACGGGTTCGTCAAGCGACTCGAGATCGAAGGCGTCGGCTATCGGGCCGACGTGAAGGGGAAGGTACTCAATCTCCTGCTCGGCTTCTCGCATCCGGTCAATCTGGATATTCCGAAAGGGCTGACCGTCAAGGTGGAAGCGAATACGAAGCTGAGTATCGAGGGCGTGGACAAGCAACTCGTTGGCCAATTTGCGGCTGACGTTCGCTCTCTGCGGCCGCCGGAGCCCTATAAGGGCAAGGGCGTTCGCTACGACGACGAACACATCCGCCGTAAGGTCGGTAAGGCAGGCGCGTCATGAAGAAGAAAATTCAAAAGACCAAGAGGCGCAAGTGGCTTGCGCGAAAAGCGCGGACGCAGACGGCGCTCGCACGAAGCGAGCGGGTCGCACTCACCGTGTTTCGCAGCGCGAAGCATACGTACGCGCAACTGGTCGACGGCACGACCGGAAGGACGATCGGGTCGGCTTCGACTCGCGATCGTACGATCGCGGGCGGTGGCTCGACCGGAAATGTCGAGGCGGCCAAGAAGGTCGGCGAGGCGATTGGTCGGATTGCAAAAGAGAAGAGCATCAATGAGGTGGTCTTCAATCGAAACGGTTTCCTCTTCCATGGCCGAGTGAAGGCCGTGGCGGAAGGAGCACGCGAGGCGGGGCTTCAGTTCTGATATGGCATCTGTAATTCAATCGTCGACCCTGAATCCGAACGACTACGAACTCAATGATCGTGTCATTCACATCAACCGAGTCTCGAAGGTGGTGAAGGGCGGACGCCGCTTCAGCTTCTCGGCGCTCGTCGTAGTCGGTGACGGCCAGGGCGTCGTCGGCGTCGGACTCGGCAAGGCAGGTGAAGTGCCGGAAGCGATCCGAAAGGGAGTGGAGAAGGCGCGCAAGTCGCTGATCCGGATCCCGTTGATCGATGGACGGACTCTTCCCCACGACGTGATCGGCGTGTCGGGTGCTGGACGCGTTCTGATGCAGCCGGCGTCTCCCGGTACGGGCGTCATCGCCGGCGGGCCCGTGCGCGCGGTGGTCGAGTCGGCGGGTGTCTCTGACGTTCTGACCAAGACCCTCGGAACCAAAACGCCTCGGAACGTGGTGAACGCCGTGATGGTGGGCCTCCAGGAGCTGCGCGATCCCGAAGTGCGACTCGCCCAACTCGGCCGGACGAGATAGGGAGATCCAATGGCAGATGGCAAGAAAGTCAAAGTCCAGCAGGTGAAGAGCGTGATCGGGTACAACCGACGTCAGCGAGCCACCATGAAGGGACTCGGCCTGCGCAAGATTCGGCAGGTCGTCGAGGTCGAGGATACGCCCGCCGTTCGCGGGATGATCAACAAGGTGCGCCATCTCGTCGTGGTGCTCGAGAACTAGAGCGGAGAACCAGAAGAATGTTGAATGAACTCTCTCCGCGCCCGGGGGCGCTGAAGCGACGCAAGCGGGTCGGTCGTGGGCCGGGCTCCGGCAAGGGCAAGACCTGTGGAACGGGCGTCAAGGGTCAGGGCACGCGATCGGGCAAGAAGATCAAGGCCTGGTTCGAGGGTGGCCAGATGCCCCTCTATCAACGGGTCCCGAAGAAGGGTTTCACGAATCGATTCCGCATTGCGAACGAGATCGTGAATCTCGGTGATCTCGCGATCTTCGGTGAGAATGCAACGATCGACGCCAAGCTGCTCGCCGAAAAAGGCCTGATCCGCGGCTCCGGTCGACCGGTCAAGGTGCTCGCCGAGGGTGACGCGCCCAAGGGTCTCAAGCTCACCGTCGGCAAGATCAGCGCTTCGGCGCGGACCAAGATCGAGGCAGCCGGTGGAACGGTGACGATTCACACGGCGACCGGGGCGGGGAACGCATAGTGGTTGGAGCGCTCCAAAATGTCTTTCGCATCGAAGAGTTGCGCAAGCGGATCCTGTTCACGGCGGCCATGCTTGCCGTCTACCGGGTCGGTTGCATCGTTGTCACCCCCGGAATCAACGGGAATGTGATTCGGCAGTTTTTTGCTCAGATGCAGGGGACGATGTTCGGCTTGCTGAACGTCTTCTCCGGTGGAGCCATGGAGTCGCTCTCGATCTTCGCGCTGGGGATCATGCCCTACATCAGCGCCTCGATCATTTTTCAACTCTTGACCGTCGTGATCCCCGCGCTCGAACGCCTCAAGAAAGAGGGCAGCGAAGGGCAGAAGCGGATCACGCAATGGACCCGCTACGCGACGATCGGGCTGGCGCTCTTCCAGTCCTTCTTGATGGCGATCGCTCTCGAGAACGGGCAGTTCGGTCAGGGCGCGGTCCTCGAGCCGGGCTGGGCCTTTCGCCTGACGACGATGATCACGCTCACGTCGGGCACGGCATTCATCATGTGGCTCGGTGAGCAGGTGACCGAGCGCGGTATCGGAAACGGGATCTCCCTGATCATCTTCTCCGGCATCATCGTCGGGTTGCCATCGGGTCTCTCGAATGTCTTCGACCTCGTCCGAACCGAGGAATACAGTCTCGTTCAGGTCATCCTTCTTGGCGTGATCGTCATTATGGCGGTCGGCTTCGTGGTCTATGTCGAACGCGGCCAGCGAAGGATTCCAATCCAGCATGCCCGCCGGGGCGGCGGCAGCGCCGCTTCGTCGAACATGAGCTATTTCCCGCTCCGCGTGAACACCGCTGGCGTGATTCCTCCGATTTTCGCGTCGTCTCTGCTGATGTTCCCGCTCACGATCCGGCAATACAGCGATAATCCGACAGTCCAGCGATTCATCGACGATTGGATGGACCCGGGCGATATCATCTACAACCTCGTCTATATCGGCTTGATCATCTTCTTCTGCTTCTTCTACACCTCGATCATGATCAATCCCGACGACGTATCCGAGAACATCAAACGCTCTGGCGGCTACATCCCCGGCGTCCGGCCCGGCCGCAAGACGGCCGAGTACATCGATGCCGTGCTGTCCCGACTGACGTTGGTTGGAGCCCTCTATGTGGCTGGACTCTGCGTGTTGCCAGTGATCCTGTCCCAGCAGATGGGTGTGCCCTTCTACTTTGGCGGGACCGCACTTCTGATCGTCGTGAGCGTGGCTCTCGACACGATGGGCCAGATCGAAGCTCATCTGGTCTCGCGCAAATATGAAGGCTTCGGATCGGCCGGGCGCGTGCGCGGGAGATTGGGTCGATGAGCGGTGTTTCCATGAAGAGCCGCATCCTCTTGCTCGGACCGCCTGGAGCGGGGAAGGGGACGCAGGCAGCGACCCTGACCGAGGCGCTCGACATCCCGCATATTTCGACCGGTGACATGTTGCGCGCGGCGGTGAAGGCGGGGACGCCGGTGGGGCGAAAGGCCAAGGCCGTCATGGATTCCGGCGAACTCGTCAGCGACGAAATCGTGATCGGTATCGCCGAGGAGCGACTTTCAGAAGACGACGCTAGAGAGGGCTTCCTGCTCGACGGCTTTCCTCGAACCCTCGCGCAGGCCGACGCACTCGACGCGATGCTCGGCAGACTCGACGTCGAGCTGGATTGCTGTCTCGCGATCACCGTCGACAACGAAGCCGTGGTCGGGCGCCTGCTCAAGCGGGCCGAGATCGAGGGCCGTGCCGACGACAATGAGGAAACGATCCGGGAGCGCATGCGGGTCTACGACGCTGAGACCGCACCGCTCCTGGAATTCTATGGAAACCGCGACCGATTGGTCGAGGTTGACGGATTGGGCACCATCAACGAGGTGGGAGAGAGGATTCGAAAGAGCCTGAACGGCTAGGACGATGAGAGTCGGAGGCCAATCGAGACGAATCGTCTCGCGTGGCTTCTCGGGAGAGTGTACGTGAGCTTGGGCGAACGGATCGCAATCAAGAGCCGTCGCGAGATCGACCAGATGAGGGAAATCGGTCATATCACGGCCGAGATTCTGCTCGAGCTTCGGGAGCGCGTCCAGCCGGGCGTGACGACCGGACAGCTGGATGAACTCGCGACAAAAGCCTTGGAAGAGAGGGGCTTGAACTCCCCGTTTCTGGGCTATGCTCCCGGGGGGGTAGCGCCCTACCCAGCGGTCCTCTGCGCATCGGTCAATGAAGAGATCGTGCACGGAATTCCCGGATCACGCGAACTCCAAGAGGGCGACATCATCAGTCTCGACTTCGGGGTCGAACACCGTGGTTGGCATGGCGATAGCGCCGTGACGATCGCCGTGGGAGAAATCGTCCCGTCGTCCGAAGCCGACAAGCTCATGACGGTCACCCAGGATGCCTTGGACAAGGGCATCGAACAGATGGTTCCGGGTAGTCGACTCTCGGATATCGGACACGCTGTCGAGAGTCGCGCAGAAAAAGAAGGATACGGAGTCGTTCGTCAGTTCGTAGGCCATGGCATCGGTAGAGAGATGCACGAGCCGCCTCAGATTCCCAACTACGGGCGTCCGGGACGTGGGCCGAGACTGCGGACCGGGATGGTATTCGCGATCGAACCGATGGTGAACATCGGAAGTGAGAAAGCGAAGGTTCTGAAAGACGAGTGGACGGCGGTGACCGCAGATGGGTCGCTCTCCGCTCACTTCGAGCACACGGTGCTCATCACAGATAACGGTCCGGAGGTCCTGACGAGGATCGCCGGTTCTCATTAGTTCGAACCTGCACAGTTCGCGGGTCCGAAAGACGCAGGCGCATTCATGAGGCGGGCCCGACCGGCAACGCGATGCGCAGAGAGACGAAGGGTTAGACCATGAAGGTTCGATCATCGGTTAGAAAGATGTGTGACAAGTGCCGCGTGATTCGACGGCGCGGAGTCGTCCGCATCATCTGTGACAACCCCAAGCACAAACAGCGACAGGGCTGAGACTTTTTCTTTCGTCCCTCAGCGAGGCTGATGGACGATGATATTTAGGGGCGATCTGGCGAGATCGGGCGCTCCAGACGGAGGATGATTCATGGCGCGAATTGCTGGCGTCGACTTGCCGCGGAACAAGCGAATCGAGATTTCGCTGACGTATATCTATGGGGTCGGAAGGGTGAAGGCCCTTGAGATCTGTGAGAAATCCACGGTCGATCCTGGCTCAAAGACCGAGCATCTCTCCGAGAGCGAAGTGATCAAGCTGCGAGAGGTCATCGAGCGTGACTATAAGGTCGAGGGCGACCTCCGCCGCGAAGTGAATCAGAACATCAAGATGTTGATGGACATCGGCTGCTATCGGGGGCTCCGCCACCGACGTGGGCTGCCGGTTCGTGGTCAGCGGACCCATACGAACGCGCGAACGCGCAAGGGCCCGGCCAAGACGATCGCGGGCAAGAAGATCGCAAAGAAATAGACCCTTGAGAGTCATGCCCTCTACGGGCAGATGACGGGCAGATAGAGAATTATGGTTGCCAAGAAGACGAAGAAGAAGGTCAAGAAGAATATCCAGTCGGGTATTGCTCACATCCAATCGACCTTCAACAATACGGTTATCACGATTACGGACGTCGGCGGAAACGCCGTTGCGTGGTCGAGCTGCGGGCAGCAGGGATTCAAGGGGTCGAAGAAGTCGACGCCCTTCGCTGCGCAGATCGCTGCCGAAGAATGTGCCAAGAAGGCACAAGAGCACGGTGTCCGATCGCTGGGCGTCTACGTGAAGGGCCCGGGCGGCGGACGCGAGTCCGCACTCCGCGCGCTGCAGGCCGCTGGCATGAAGATCACGATGATCCGTGACGTCACTCCTATTCCCCACAACGGTTGCCGCCCTCCGAAGCGGCGCCGCGTTTAGATTCGAGACGAGAGACCACGCATGGCACGTTATACGGGATCCGTTTGTCGCCTCTGTCGCCGGGAGGGCACGAAGCTCTTCCTCAAGGGCGATCGATGCTTTACTGAAAAGTGCGCAATTGAACGCCGCGCTTATCCGCCTGGTCAGCATGGTCAGGGCCGTGTCCGTTTCTCGGATTACGGCGTCCAGCTTCGCGAGAAGCAGAAGGTCAAGCGCATGTACGGGCTTCTCGAGAAGCAGTTCCGCTCGACTTTCGACAGGGCATCCCGAATGCGCGGGATGGCGGGTGAGAATCTGCTGATGTTGCTCGAGCGCCGTCTCGACAACGTCATCTATCGATTGGGGTACACCACCTCACGCTCCGAGGCGCGCCAGTTGGTCAAGCACGGCCATTTCACGCTGAACGGCAAGAAGGCCCATACGCCGAGCATTCTGGTCAAGCCGGGCAACACGATCAAAGTCCGCGAGCGCTCGAAGAAGATCGAGCGGATCAGTGGTGCACTCGAGACCATGGAAGGTCGAGCCGTCCCGCAATGGCTCGAGATCGAAAAAGACGAGATGAGGGGCACGGTCAAGGCGATGCCGCAGCGCGAGGACATCACGTTGCCCATCGACGAGCAGCTGATCGTCGAACTCTATTCGCGATAGCGCCTTCGGCGCGAACGCTCGAGGCTGTATTCGCGTAGCGGCGCGATTTGCAGAATGACCTTGGGTGTGTGGATTTTCAAGATTGGCCTGGAAGGGCCCGTCTGGTTTGAATCAACGGAATGACGCTCTCCCCGTAATGAGGGCAAAAAGGAGTTCCGATGCAAGATGATGTCGTCGCACGTAATTGGCGAGAACTGATCCGACCACGTCGACTCGAGGTGGAAGAAGATTCGCTGACCCAGACGTATGGTCGCTTCTATTGCGAGCCGCTCGAACGCGGATTCGGCACGACACTGGGGAACGCACTTCGTCGCGTTCTGCTTTCGTCGCTCCAGGGAGCCGCGATTACGAATATCCGGATCGACGGCGTGCTCCACGAGTTCTCGACGATCCCGGGCGTGATGGAAGATGTTGCGTCCGTCGTGTTGAACCTGAAGGACGTTCGCGTTCGAATGAACTCCGAAGGGCCGAAGACGATCCGTGTGCGGAAGTCGGGCGAAGGCCCCGTGACCGCGGGCGACCTCATCTCCGACGATCAGACGGTCGAAGTGATGAATCCCGAACACAAGATCTGCACGCTCGGACCCGACTCGGATTTCGAGATGGAAGCGACGGTCAATCTGGGTAAGGGCTATGTGCTTGCCGACAAGAACAAGACCGAGGAAATGCCCATCGGTACGATCCCGATCGACTCGGTCTTCTCGCCGATCCGACGCGTGAACTATACGGTGACGCCCGCTCGCGTCGGTCGCGAGACGGATTTCGATCGACTGAACCTTGAACTCTGGACGGACGGTGCGATCCAACCGGCCGACTCCGTCGCATTCGCGGCGAAGATCCTGAAGGAACAGCTGTCGATCTTCATCAATTTCGAGGAGCAGGCGGAAACGCCGAAGATGCTCGTCGACGAGCCGGAACCGCTCAACCCGAACCTCTTCAAGTCGGTGGACGAGCTCGAACTCTCCGTGCGATCGGCGAACTGTCTTCAGAACGCCAATATTCGCTTCATCGGTGAACTGGTTCAGAAGACCGAAGCTGAAATGCTCAAGACCAAGAACTTTGGTCGAAAATCCCTCAACGAGATCAAGGAGACCCTCGGTTCGCTCGGTCTCAGCTTGGGGATGACGATCGACAACTTGCCTCCGCGGAAGGATCTTGAGCGGATGCGGGAGCAGCGCGAGGCCTAAGATGAATCACCGCAAGACTGGCAGGAAGCTTTCGCGCACGGGCTCACATCGGAAGGCGCTTCTGCGCAACATGGTGACGTCCCTGCTCGAGCACGAACAGATCCGCACGACCGACGCGAAGGCGAAGGAGCTGCGCGGGGTCGCCGACAGGATGATCACACTCGGAAAACGTGGCACGCTTCACGCTCGTCGTCAGGCGCTGCAGACGATTCGCAGCAAAGACGTGACGTCGAAGTTGTTCGACGAGTTGGCGGATCGCTATCGCGAACGTCCGGGTGGCTACACCCGCGTGATCAAGGTAGGACAGCGAGCCGGAGACGCGGCTCCGATGTCAATCATCGAGTTGGTGGATCGCGGAGAAATCGGCCAGGAGGAGAACGCCTGAGCGGCGGCGACTCCACGGAAGATCAAGTCTCTCACACGGGCAAGGACCCGGGCCGCGATCCCACCCTCGGGCACGGTCATGCTCGATCCGCCGTTCCCAGTCTGATGTTGGGAGCGGCGGTCGTCGTCATGGCCATCGTCGCCATCTTGCAGAGCGACGCGGGGGCTCCGCCGGTGGTGCGCGGAACCCTTGCCCCCGGCTTCGACCTTCGAAAGCTGGGGACCCCCGCCGGAGAAGCCGCCGAGTATCTGGATCGGGCCTCCCTCACGGGAGACATCGTGCTCGTCAATTTCTGGGCAACCTGGTGTGAACCGTGTGAGCGAGAAATGCCGGCGATGGAGCGCCTGTATGGGGCGTTGCAGGGACAAGCCTTCGAACTGGTCGCCATCGCGATCGACGAGAAGGAGGCGGACGTCCAGTCCTTTCAGAATCGCTACGAACTCTCCTTCCCCATCGTTCTGGACCTGGACCAGCAGGTGTATCAGTCGTACCAGACCATGGGCGTCCCGGAGTCACTGCTCCTGGACCGGGACGGTCGGATTGTCGAGCGCTACGTCGGCCCTCGGGAATGGGACGCCCCTCTGCATGTCGAACGGATTCGCGCCCTGATCTCGGGCGAGACCGATCGGCCGGCGCGCGGTGGGTTCTGAGACCCCCCTCGCAACTGTGGGCAGCCTGGAGCGGGTCTCGAGACCATTCTGACGGGCCCCAAGGGATCGAATTCGGTACTCTGCGCGAGCTGAGGGTGGACAGGTGATGCTCGGGTGGTGCGAGGCCCCAACACCTGGCCAATCGAGAGTGGAGTGAGGGGGAACTGGGTGAGGGTGCTTGGCCTGGGCACGCTCGTGATCGTGCTGCTCGCGATTCCGGCACTGCTCGATGGGGACAGCGGAATCGGGATCTGGCTCGAATTGCGTGAGGATCTCGCGCATTCGACCGCCCGCGTGGACGAGCTCGTACGCCAGAACGATTCCCTGCGCCAGGAGATCGAGTCTCTTCTGGCGGACCCCACGGCGATGGACCGCGTGATTCGCGAGGAGTTGGATCTGGCGCTGCCCGGCGAGGTGGTGGTGCGCTTCATCGCCGTCGAATAGATCGACGGCAGAGCGCGCCCTGCACGAATTTTCGGGCCGCGCCCGCTCGGGGAGTGCACCGGTTCGGACGACGGATGAACGCCGCGCTCGGCGCGGCGAATGGATCGGGAGACGACGTGAAGGAAGCGCTGCGGGAAAAGGTCGAGAATGCGCTTCGCGGGTTGCTCGACGCCGCCGGCGACGCCGGGGATCTGCCCGTTTTCGCCCTCGAGGTGCCGCGCCAGAAGGACCACGGTGATTATTCGTGCAATGCGGCGATGCTGCTCGCGAAGCGGCTCGGCCAGAAACCAAGGGGTATCGCAGAGGATCTCAAAGCGCGGATCGGGGATGCGGGTGGATTGGTCGCCTCGCTCGACGTCGCTGGGCCGGGATTCCTGAACGTCAAGCTCGCGGATTCCGGCTGGCAGGATCTGCTGCACGTGATCATCTCGGCGGGCGCCCGATTTGGCCAATCCGAATCCGCGGAGGTTGTGGCGGCGAAACAGGACGGTGCACGGCCAAAAGTCCAGGTCGAGTTCGTCTCGGCGAACCCGACGGGCCCGCTTTCGACGGGTCATGGTCGCCAGGGCATCCTCGGCGATTGCATCGCGCGTCTGCTCGAGGCAACCGGATGGGACGTCACACGCGAATACTATTTCAACGACGGCGGGCGTCAGATGCGGGTCCTCGGCGATTCGGTGAAGGCCCGCTACCTCGAACATCTCGGGCTGGCCGCGCCGCCGCCGCCAGCCGCGTTGGCCGATCCCGAGAAGGCCTGGGTCGACCAGGTCGATGGCCTGCCTGTGGCGTTCCCCGCTGACGGTTACCAGGGCGACTATATCGCGGATATCGCGGTGGCCCTGTGTGAGCAGGAAGGGAATTCCCTCGTCGACGAGCCTGGAGAAGGCCGATTTCGAGACGAAGCCCAGCGCGTGATCTTCGAGGACATTGAAAAAACGCTCGCGCGAATCGGGATCGATTTCGACGTCTACTTCAACGAGCGGAGCCTCTACGACGAGGGCAAGCTCGAGGAGACGATCCACGATCTCCGTCTGGCGGGTCTGGTCTACGACGCGGAGGGCGCCGTCTGGTTCAAGGCGACGGAGCGGGGGCTCGATCGGGATCGCGTGGTGATCAAGAGCAGTGGAGAGCCGACCTACCTGCTGCCGGATATCGCCTACCACCGGGAAAAATTCCGACGTGGCTTTGATCTCGTGATCGATGTCCAGGGTGCCGATCACATCGAGCAATTTCCGTTCGTACGTGAGGCGACCGAGGTTCTGGGCGTCGATCGGGATCGAGTCGAGCTGGTGATGCACCAATTCGTAACGGTGACCAGCGGTGGCGAGCGCGTCAAACAATCGACCCGCAAGGCGACCTTCGTGACCATCGATGAAGTCGTGGATGAAGTGGGGTCGGACGTCTTTCGCTTCTTCATGATCGAGAGAAAGCCCGATGGTCACCTCGACTTCGATCTCGATCTCGCGAAGGACAAGAACTGGCGCAAGAATCCGGCCTACTACGTCCAATACGCGCACGCGCGGACCCACGGGATCGAGCGGAAAGCTGCGGAGCAGGGCATTGTGATGCCGCTGGCGAATGGATTCGATGCGGGGCGGCTCGGGCTCGAGGAGGAGATCACGCTGGTCAAGAAACTGGCGACCTTTCCGGAGGTCGTGATTCGGGCTGCCGAGGGCCGTGAGCCCCACCATGTCGCCTACTACCTGCGCGAGGTCGCGGGCCTCTGGAATCCGTATCTGCAGGACGGCGTACGACATCGGGTGATCTCCGAAGATGCTGAACTCTCCGCCGCCCGGCTCGGGCTCGCCCTGGCGATCCGCAATGTGTTGGCGAGCGGCCTCGGTCTGCTCGGGGTCAGCGCACCGGAGCAGATGTAGTGACGGCGTCCCGCGGACGTGGCCTCCGACCGGGAGGAGTCGTGCGGGCGCTCGGGCGTCTGTTCGTCCTCGTCGCGCTCGGGTTCGGTGTCGGACTCCTTTTCGGGGTCGTGGCCGAGGAGCCGGAGCTGCTGGCGGGGCATTTGAGCGGCGAGAGCCGAATCGTGTCGCTCGATCCGACCGGGTCGGGTTCGACGGCTTCCGGCGGTGCGACCGACCCTGCCACCGCCTCGAAACCGGCGGCGGAAGTCGCTTCCAGGGTGACGAAGACCCGTCCGATCCTGGGGGTTGGCGAAAGGGCCGGTTCAGATCAGCTCCCGGCAATCGCGTCCAACCCTTTCTCCGGGCTCGCGATGCCCGTTGTCTCCTCGCGGGTCGACAGCCTTCCAGTCGCACGGATATCCGACGTCCCGGAATCTGCGCTGCGGAATACGCGTGCCGTCTCGATGTGGTCGATCCAGGTCGGCGCGTTCTCCAATCAGGCGGCGGCGACGCGTCTCGCAGAGGGACTTCGTGCCCGCTACCCCGTCGAGGTCCTGGCGGCGAGCGGAAAGAGCGGTCGGTGGCGCGTTCGCGTCCAGCCGATCCGGGGCGAACAAAGGGCGCGAAAAATGGCCGTAGAGCTCAAGCGAAAAGAGCGATTGCCGACGTGGGTGACTCCGATGGAGGGTCACTCGGGCTCATGACCGAATCGAACGGGCAGGAAACGCTCATGGCGTCTCGACGGATGGGCGTCCTGGGAGCGGGCGGGCAATTGGGCCAATGCCTGGTGAGGCAGATCGAGGCAGCACCGGATCTGGCTCTCAACTTTGCCCTCACCCGTAGCGAAATCGATCTCTCCCGATCGGAGAACCTGCCCGGCGAGATCTCGAGGTTCCTCGACCGGCCTCCGATGGAGCTCCCGGAAGTCGTCATCAATGCGGCGGCGTACACGAAAGTCGACCTGTGCGAGTCCGAGTCGGAGTTGGCCTATCAGACCAACGCACTCGCGCCGGCGGAATGGTCGCGGCAGCTCGCGGAGCGCGAGATCCGCTTCATTCATGTTTCGACGGACTACGTTTTTGCGGGGGACGGCGTGCGGCCCTATCGAGAGGGCGATCCAACCGATCCGCGTACGGTCTACGGCGCCAGCAAACGCGCGGGTGAGGTCGCTGTGCTCGGGTGCCACGCGAACGCGTTGATCGTGCGCACGAGCTGGGTCTTCGGTCCCGGGCGAAATTTCGTCGTTGCCATCCTGGAACAGGCCATGAAACGTCGGACAGGAGAAGCACAGGGGCCACTATCCGTCGTCGAGGATCAGCACGGCTCCCCGACCTCCGCCGAGGATCTGGCTTTCGCGCTGATCGCGATCGCGCGCCAGGAGCGCGAAGAGTGGGGAGGGGGCCTACTCCATCTCTGCAATCGAGGGGCGACGACCTGGTTCGGATTTGCCCGTGAAATCCTGGATCAGGCGGGCTTCGAGGACGTGGAGATCGAACCCGTTCCGTCGTCGAACTTCGAGACCGCCGCGAAACGTCCGGCCTACTCGATTCTCGACTGCACATGGGCGGAAGGCAAGGGGATCGTGATGCCCCCCTGGAACGACGCGCTGAGCCGCTATCTTGCGGGCCCCGATCGGCCCGAGATATTGCGCTCATCGGCATCGTCACAATCCACCCCTGAATCCCCCCCGCCAACCCGTCAAGAGGTCTCGCGATGAGCGTTGATCAATCGCACATCCGCAATTTTTGCATCATTGCCCACATCGATCATGGAAAGAGCACGCTCGCCGATCGCTTGCTGGACGCGACCCATGCCCTCTCGGAACGCGAGAAGAAGGACCAGTTTCTCGACAACATGGATCTCGAGCGCGAGCGCGGGATCACGATCAAGGCGCAGACCGCGCGCATGACTTTCGAGGCTGCGGACGGGGAGGAGTACATCCTCAATCTGATCGATACTCCAGGTCACGTCGACTTTTCCTACGAGGTATCGCGTGCGTTGGCCGCCTGTGAGGGCGCGCTGTTGATCGTCGATGCGGCCCAGGGGATCGAGGCCCAGACGCTCGCCAACGCCTATCTCGCCGTGGATGCGAACCTCGAGCTGATCCCGATCGTGAACAAGATCGATCTGCCGTCGGCGGATCCGGATCGCGTTGCCCAGGAAATTGAAGATGTCGTCGGTCTCGATGCGGCAGATGTCTTGGCGTGCTCTGCAAAGACGGGATCGGGAGTCGAGTCGATCCTCGAGGCGATTGTCGATCGGATTCCACCGCCGACGGGCGATCTCGACGCGCCTGCTCGGGCACTCGTATTCGATGCCTGGTTCGATCCCTATGTCGGGGCCGTCATGCTCGTCCGGATGATGCACGGCTCGCTCCACCGGCGTGAGCGAATCAAGTTCATGATCTCCGGCCTCGAACACGAAATCACCCAACTCGACGTGATCGATCCAAAGCCTCGAAACGTCGAAGAATTGTCCGCAGGCGAAGTCGGCGTGGTTATCGCGGGGGTGAAGACGCTCTCCGACGTCCAGATCGGCGATACGATCACAACCGCTTCTCGTGGCGCGACCGAACCCCTGGAGGGTTTTCAAGAGGTCAAGCCGATGGTCTTCTCCGGGCTCTACCCGGTGGAATCCGAAGACTACGAAGATCTGAAGGCCGCGCTCGAAAAACTCGAACTCAACGACTCTTCGTTCAGCTACGAACCGGAGACGAGTGCAGCATTGGGTTTTGGATTTCGCTGCGGCTTCCTGGGTTTCTTGCACGCCGAGATCGTTCAGGAGCGGCTCGAGCGCGAGTACAACCTCGACCTGATCACGACAGCGCCGACGGTTCGCTACCGTGTGGTGCCCAAGAGCGGGGAGCCCTTCGAGATCGAGAGCCCCTCGGCGCTGCCTGAGACCCAGGAAATCCAACGGATCGAAGAACCGCTCGTGCTCGCGACGATCCACGTTCCTTCTGACCACCTCGGTGCGGTTCTCGGGCTCTGCCAGGATCGCCGTGGAGTCCAGAAGGATATGGGCGTCCACGGCACCCGGGTCCAGGTTCGCTACGAACTGCCCTTGAACGAGATCGTGACGGATTTCCACGACAAATTGAAGAGCGCGACGAGGGGCTACGGCTCCTTCGACTACGAGTTGGTCGGCTTCCGGCCCGCGGATCTGGTGAAACTCGATGTCCTGGTCAACGGCGATCCTGTCGACGCCCTCTCACTCATCGTGCACAAGGATAAATCCTTCAAGCGAGGATCCGAACTCGCACGCAAGCTCAAGGAGTTCATTCCGCGCCAGCAATTTCCGATCGCGATCCAGGCCGCGGTGGGAACACGCGTGATCGCGCGAACGACGGTTCGGGCGGTGCGAAAGAACGTCCTGGCAAAATGCTATGGCGGCGATATTTCACGTAAGCGCAAGTTGCTCGAGAAACAGAAGGCGGGGAAGAAGCGGATGAAGATGGTCGGGTCCGTTGAGATTCCACAGGAAGCCTTCCTGGCTGCCCTGCGACTGGGAGACGACTAGCGTGTCCGATTCTCCTGGCACGGACAGCTCGGCAGGGTCCGGTGGCACCGAAGGGCCGGGCAACGAGTCTCAAACGAGCCCGGGTCCGGTCGTGGCGATCGTCGATCAGGTCGTCACCCTCGTCATTGCAATCACCATTGCGCTCGCCATTCGGCAATTCCTGATCGAGCCCTTCCGGATTCCGTCGGGCTCGATGTTTCCAACGCTCTTGATTGGCGACCATCTCTTCGTGAACAAACTCTCGTATGGTCCCCGCATACCATTTACGGATACTCGCCTCCCCGGTTGGCGCGAGCCCGAGCGGGGTGACGTCGTCGTCTTCGAGGTCGGTCGACCGATGACCCGGCGCGGGACGAGGGACATCATGCCGGTGGATCTCGCGCCGGAAGGCACGCCGACCGAGGACTTCGTGAAGCGATTGATCGGGTTGCCCGGAGACAAGATCAGCTGGAGGCGTGGACAGCTCTTCGTGAATGGAGTGCCCGCGGACATGAGTCCGGCCGAGGACGAGTTCGTCGACGACACCGGCCAGCGCTACGAGAAGGCGTGGGAGAATCTCGGTGACTGCCGCCACGCAGTGCTCGATGATCCCCGGCCGCGCGATCCCCGCTTCGATCGGGGGACCTATATCGTCGAGCCCGGGCGGTATTTCATGATGGGCGACAACCGCGACAACTCGAACGACAGTCGCGGGTGGGGCACGGTTCGACTTGAGGAGATGAAGGGACCCGCGTTCATCCTTTACTGGTCCTGGGACGTAAACGGCAACATGCTGTCGTTCTTCAATCCGCTTAACTGGTGGAGCGCTGACAAGCGCTGGGATCGCGTGTTCCAACGTGTGAAATGCGAGACCCCGGAGGCGGGCGTGGCTGGGGGCAACTCATCGGCTCGTGGGCCGGCTCCGGCCGGGTAGCCCGCGGTTCTCGGACCAGGATTTCTCGCACAATCCCCCCTCTTGCCCCTCCAGACGATTGCCCCCGCCCGGCGCCGCGGTACTCTTGCGCGCGATCCACGTCATCCTTTAAGCCCGTCCAGTGAGTCGGGGAAGGATAGAGGCCCTACTTGTCGAATGCGTCCACCCCTGCGTCAGCGGGGACCCCCACTCCAAACGACCTGAACCCCTCGAATACGCCTGTTCTGCCGGATTCTGGCACGAATAGCGGTGCCGCTGGCAGCTCTGCGGCCGGCTCGAGCGGCGGCGGGTCCGATTCGCCGAACGCACCCGAAGAGCCCACGACCGAAAGGGTCGTCCTCGACGATCAGGCGATCCGCCGTGCCCTCATGCGCATGGCCCACGAGATCGTCGAGAGCTCCGACGGAATCGATCGACTCTACCTGGTGGCGATTCCAAATGGCGGCGTTCCCTTGGGCCGTATCCTTGCGGACAATCTGGAGAGCCTCACCGGTAAGCGAGCGCCCCTCGGGATTCTCGATACCACACTCTACCGGGACGACCTCTCGACCAGCGGAAGTCGGCCGCGGCTGCGTCGGACGGAAATGCCTTCCACCGTCGACAATCGGGTCGTGGTTCTCGTCGAGGACGTGGTCAGCACGGGCAGGACGATCCGCGCGGGCATGGACGCCCTGATGGATTTCGGCCGGCCCTCACATGTTCGAGTCGTCGCTCTCGTCGATCGAGGTCATCGCGAGCTGCCGATCAAGATCGACTATGTCGGGAAGAACATCCCGACCCAGGCGGAAGACAAGGTGATCTTTCACGCCGAGATCGAAGCTTCGGGCGAGGCTTCGAGCGAGGGAGATGGCGACACCCGGGACACGGTGGGCGAACTCCGGCTCCTCGTACGCGCGGGGCGAGCGGCTCCTCTGGGGTCCATCGGAGATGAACGGGAGTCGGACGCATGATCGGTCGCGATATTCTCGGAATCGAAGATCTGTCTCGTGAAGATATCGACACGATCCTCGAGACCGCCGAGCGGATGCAGGAGATCGGTACTCGGGAGGTCAAGAAGGTCCCGACCCTGCGCGGGCGGACGCTGATCAACCTCTTCTTCGAGCCGTCGACCCGAACGCAAACGAGTTTCGAGATTGCCGGAAAGCGACTCGCTGCGGACGTCGTCAATTTTTCGGTATCGGGTTCGAGTGTCGCGAAGAGGGAGACACTCCTTGATACCGCCAAGACCCTGGACGCGATGGATCCGGACGCGGTTGTGGTTCGCCACAAGGTCGCAGGCGTGCCTCACCGCCTGGCGGAAGTCCTGAAAGCTCCCGTCATCAATGCCGGTGACGGAGCCCACGAACATCCGTCTCAAGCGTTGCTCGACATGCTGACCGTGCGTGAACAGAAGGGTCAGATCGAAGGGCTCACCGTCACGATCATCGGAGACATCGCGCACAGCCGCGTGGCTCGCTCGAATATCTACGGCTTCACCAAGCTCGGGGCCGAGGTTCGAGTCGCGGGCCCGCCGACGATGCTCCCGGCAGAGATCGAGAGTCTCGGGGTGAAGGCGTTCACGAGTCTGAAGGACGCCATCGAAGGGGCCGACGTCGTGATGGCCCTGCGGATCCAGACGGAGCGCCTGGAAAGCGCCTGCTTTCCGAGCGTTCGAGAATACGCGGCGACCTTTGGTCTGGATCGGGCGAAGCTGCGCTTCGCCAAGGAAGACGCGATCGTGATGCACCCGGGTCCGGTCAATCGCGGTGTCGAACTCGCCCACGAACTCGCGGACCATCGCCCGAGCGTGATCCTCGATCAGGTTCGCAACGGCGTTGCGCTGCGGATGGCCCTTCTCTATCTGGTTGCCGGACGGGGAGGGCGTTAGGGCATGTCTCGTCTTTTGATCCGAAACGGCCGGGTGATCGATCCGAGCCAGAATCTCGATGCCGAGGTCGGGCAGATCGAGTGCCTGATCGAAGACGGTCGGATCGCCGAATTGGGGGCACAGCTCTCGGTCGACGGTGCCGAGGTGCTGGACGCCGAGGGCGCCTGGATCGTGCCGGGATTGATCGATATGCATGCCCACCTGCGGGAGCCGGGGGAGGAATACAAGGAAGACCTCGCAACGGGTGGAACCGCAGCGGTGGCGGGCGGTTTCAGCCAGGTCGCGTGCATGGCGAATACTAAACCGATCAATGACGACCCGTCGGTGACCAAATACATTCTCGATCGTGCCGCGAAGGAATCGCCCGCGAAGATCCTCCCGATCGCGGCCGCGACCCGTGGCCTCAAGGGCGAGGTCATGACCGAGATGGTGGCGCTTCGAGAGGCGGGTGCGATCGCATTCAGCGACGATGGGGCCACGATCATGGACGCCTCGGTGATGCGTCGCGTCCTCGAGTATTCGCGGATGCCGGATGTCCCCGTCATCGTCCACGCCGAGGACTGCCATCTGCGCGCCGGCGGCGTCGTCAACGAGGGGCCGGTTGCGACACGCCTCGGCCTGCCCGGCAATCCCGCAGCGGCCGAAGAGATCATGGTCGCTCGTGACATCCGCCTGGCCGAGCTCACTGGGGCGCATCTCCACATCGCGCACGTCTCTACGGCTGGATCCGTCGGGCTCATCCAGAAAGCGCGTGACCGGGGTGTCCGCGTGACGGCCGAAGCGTCGCCCCATCATCTCACGCTCACGGACGAAGCGACGATGGCCTTCGATACCAATACACGGGTCGCACCGCCGCTGCGATCGGCGCGGGATATCGAGGCCCTCCGCGTGGGGCTGGCGGAGGGCGTGATCGACGTGATCGCGACGGACCATGCGCCTCATGCGAGCTACGAGAAGGAAGTCGAGTTCACCGAGGCGCCCCCCGGCATGCTCGGCCTCGAGACCGCCGTGTCGGTGACCCTCGATCTGGTGCGGGACGGCGTGTTGTCGCCACTCGAGTATATCCGGCGACTCTCCACGAACGCGGCGAAGTTGCTCGGAGTGGAGGGGGGCGGACTCTCGATCAGCGGACCCGGAGATGTGACGCTGATCGATCCCGACCGCGAATGGACCTACGACCCGGCAGAGGGATTCTCCAAGAGCCGGAACTCTCCCTGGGCGGGCCAACGCTTGACCGGTCGCGTGGTTGCGACGGTCGTCGACGGGCGGCTCGTCTACCACCACGACCGTGGAGTGTTGATTCGGTGACTGCGAGCAAGAACGGGACGCCTGCAAGCCCGGCAGATCTGTTGGGCTTCGAGCCGGCGCCGGCGGCGCTCGCCCTCGCGGATGGAACCATTTATCGCGGCCGCGCATTTGGAGCGCGCACCGTCGGGTCTGGCGAGGTCGTCTTCAATACGAGTATCACCGGCTATCAGGAGATCACGACGGATCCCTCCTACGCCGGGCAGATCGTCGCGATGACCTATACGCAGATCGGCAATGTCGGGGTCAACCCGATGGACGACGAGGCGCGCCAGCCCTTCCTGTCGGGATTCGTGGTCAAGGAGGTCTTCGACACGCCGAGTAATTTTCGATCGACTTCGAGTCTCGACTCGAAGCTGGCGGCGGCCGGGGTGCCCGGTCTCTCCGGGATCGACACGCGATCCTTGGTGCGGCGGATTCGGGATGGGGGCGCTCAGGTCGGCGTGCTCTCGACGGACCCGACGTTCCAGGGTTCTCTGGAGTTGATCGAGCGGGCAAAAAGATCGCCTGGACTCGATGGGTACGACTGGGTGGCCAGGGTCACCTGCGATGCGGCCTATTCTTTCGATCAGGGTGCGTGGCCCGGCATCGAGGGGCAGCTTCCGCGGGCGCCGCGACCGGACCGACCGCTTACGATCGTGGCCTACGACTTCGGGGTGAAACGGAATATCCTGAGACTGCTCGTCGAACAGGGCTTCGACGTCACGGTCGTTCCTGCGACGACGCCCGCGGCGGACACGCTCGCGATGAACCCCGACGGGATCTTCCTTTCGAACGGGCCGGGGGATCCAGCCGCGGTGGAGGGCGTGCAACCCATCGTCCGCGAACTGGTCGAGCAAAAACCGGTCTTCGGGATCTGCCTCGGCCATCAGATCCTCGGGCTCGCCCTTGGCGGCACGACGCGCAAGCTCAAGTTCGGCCATCACGGGGGCAACCAGCCGGGCAAGGACCTCGCGACGGGCAAGGTCGCCATCTGCGCAGAGAACCATGGCTACGCCGTCGAGGCCGAGAGCCTGCGCGAGGCCGGGGAGGCGGTCGAGGTCACCCATATCAACCTGAATGACCAGACCGTCGAGGGCCTCGCCCATGCGACGCGACCGCTCTTCTCGGTGCAATACCATCCCGAAGCCTCTCCGGGGCCCCACGACGCGGCCTATTTCTTCGCGCGCTTTCGGCAGATGGTCGAGCGTAGCGCGGCGGGGGAAAGGGTGACCGGCGTGGAAATTTGCGGAGCTGTAGGCGAAAGCGCCGCCGGCGCAGGAAAGGCGGAATAGATCTTGCCGCGTAGAGACGATATCGAGACGATCCTCGTGATCGGTTCGGGGCCGATCGTAATCGGGCAGGCCTGCGAGTTCGATTATTCCGGGACACAGGCATGCAAGGCATTGCGGGAGGAGGGTTACCGCGTCGTTCTGCTGAACTCGAATCCGGCCACGATCATGACCGATCCGGAGACGGCGGACCGTACCTACATCGAGCCGATGACCGTTGCGGCAGTCGAGCAAATCATCGTGGCGGAGCGGCCGGATGCGCTGCTGCCAACGATCGGTGGCCAGACGGCGCTGAATCTGGCGATCGATCTCGCCAACGCCGGGGTGCTCGAGCGCTACGACGTGCAGCTGATCGGAGCCAATCTCGAAGCCATCAACAAAGCCGAAGACCGTGAACTCTTTCGTGCGGCGATGACTCGGATTGGCCTCAAGATGCCTGAGTCCGGGATCGCGACGAGCGTGGCAGAGGCTCGAAAGATTCTCGAGCGAACGAATCTACCCTCGATCATCCGGCCGAGTTTCACGATGGGTGGCTCGGGTGGGGGCGTTTGCGAAAGGGACGAGGACTTTGATCGCATGGTCTCGTGGGCCCTCGACCAGTCGCCGACGAACCAGATCCTGGTCGAACAGAGCGTGATCGGATGGAAGGAATACGAACTCGAGGTGATGCGCGATCGCGCGGACAATGTGGTCGTGATCTGCTCGATTGAGAATTTCGACGCGATGGGCGTGCATACGGGCGATTCGATCACCGTCGCCCCCGCGCAGACCCTTACGGATCGCGAGTATCAGGAGATGCGTGATGCGGCGGTCGCGATCATGCGTGAGATCGGGGTCGATACGGGCGGATCGAATGTTCAGTTCGGTGTGAATCCGGAAGACGGTTCGCTGATCGTGATCGAGATGAACCCGCGCGTATCGAGATCATCGGCGCTGGCCTCGAAGGCGACGGGTTTTCCGATCGCGAAGATCGCCGCAAAACTGGCGGTTGGATATGCGCTCGATGAAATCCGCAACGACATCACGAAGGAAACACCGGCCTCCTTCGAACCGACGATCGACTACGTCGTCACGAAGATCCCGCGTTTCACATTCGAGAAGTTTCCGCTCGCGGACTCCGAGCTGACAACGCAGATGAAGTCTGTCGGCGAGGTCATGGCGATCGGTCGGACCTTCAAGGAGAGCTTCCAGAAGGCGATCCGGTCCCTCGAGATCGGGCACGTCGGTTTCGATCCGCCGGAGCTCGCCGCCGGTTCTGCTGGCGAGAAGCAGCTCTGGGCGCAGATCGACACGCCGCGCCCGGGCCGCCCCTGGGCGATCGTCGAGGCGTTTCGCCGTGGCATAAGCGTCGAGGAGATTTCCGAGCGCACCGGGATCGATCCGTGGTTCCTGCGCAATCTCGAGGAGATCGCCGTCGCTGAGGGAAGACTCATCGCAGCGACCGCCGAGGAACGGGATCTCTGGCTTCGGCCTGCGAAGCAGATGGGGTTCTCCGATGCACGCATCGCAGCGCTCTGGGACACCGCCGAAGCCGAGGTGCGGGCAGCCCGATCGCGACTCGGAATCCGTCCCGTCTACAAGCGCGTAGATACCTGCGGCGCGGAATTCGAAGCGCATACCCCCTATCTCTACTCGACCTACGAAGACGAGTGCGAGGCCCGCCCCACGGATCGACGCAAGATCATGATTCTGGGTGGCGGACCGAACCGGATCGGGCAGGGAATCGAGTTCGACTATTGCTGTGTCCATGCGGTCTTCGCGCTTCGCGAGGCTGGATTCGAGACCATCATGGTCAACTGCAATCCCGAGACGGTCTCGACGGACTACGACACGAGCGATCGGCTCTACTTCGAGCCCCTCACCCTCGAAGACGTGCTCGAGATCATCGAGACCGAGCAGCCGGAGGGGGTGATCGTGCAATTCGGCGGGCAAACCCCGTTGAAACTGGCGGTGGCCCTCGAAGCCGCCGGCGCCCCGATCATCGGGACGTCACCCGATTCGATCGATCGGGCCGAGGATCGCGAACGCTTCGATGACGTGCTCGAGAAACTGGGCCTCGAACGTCCGGCGGGGGATGTGGCCCGAAGCAGTGAAGAGGCCGAGGTCGTGGCCAGCCGGATCGGTTACCCGGTTCTCGTGCGACCATCCTACGTCCTCGGCGGTCGTGCGATGCAGATCGTCCAGGACGTGGCCGGACTGCGCCAATACATGCGTTTCGCAGTCCGAGCCTCGTCGGAACATCCGGTCCTGGTCGACCGCTTCCTGGCGGATGCGATCGAGGTGGACGTCGACGCGATCTGCGATGGTGAGCGCGTCGTCGTGGGCGGTATCATGGAGCATATTGAAGAGGCCGGTGTCCACTCCGGCGACAGTGCCTGCTCACTGCCTCCGTATTCCCTCTCCGCGGACAGGATCGACGAGATCATCGTCGCGACCCGCAAGCTCGCACTCGAGCTCGGCGTACTCGGATTGATGAATGTCCAATACGCGGTGAAGGACGAGCAGATCTACGTGATCGAGGTCAATCCGCGCGCATCGCGGACCGTGCCCTTCGTGTCGAAGGCGATCGGCCGACCCCTCGCCAAGATTGCGGCACTCGTGATGTCAGGCAAGTCGCTCAGTGAACTCGATTTCACGAGCGAGATCGTCCCAACGCATTTCTCGGTCAAGGAAGCCGTCTTCCCCTTTGTGAAGTTCTCGGGCGTCGACGTGCTACTCGGCCCCGAGATGAAGAGCACGGGCGAAGTCATGGGGATCGACTCCGATTTCGGTCGAGCCTTCGCGAAAGCGCAGATCCAGGCCGGCAACAGCCTCCCGGCGGATAGCGGGACCGTGCTGATCTCCGTCCGGTCGGACGATCACACGAGAATCTTCGAGCCGGTCAAGACCCTCGTCGATCTTGGCTTCGACATCCTTGCAACGCGGGGGACGGCGGCGATGCTCGCGCGCCTGGGGATCGATGCCGAAGTCATCAACAAGGTCTACGAGGGCAAGCCGCATACGGCAGACCGCGTCGAGTCGGGGGATATCGTATTGGTGATCAATACCGTCGACAGCGATCCGAAATCCATCGAGGATTCGAAGTCGCTGCGGCGGGCCGCACTTCTCCGGGGTGTGCCCTACTGCACGACGCTGGCGGCCGCTCGGGCCTCTGCGGATGCGATCGCCGCCTTGCGTGCCAAGAGCATCGGGGTTCGCTCGCTCCAGCAGATTCACGAGAGCGGTTTAGGCACCGGCTAAATCCGAGGCTCCACTCGACCCGACCCCGGTCGGCATTCTGTCCGCAGGCGGCATACTCTCCGGGTTGGGATGTACGGGGGAGACCGATTGCCGATGCCGGACACGCTGCACGCGCAGATCGATGCGCTCTATCGCGACGTGACCGCGATCGGCCGCGCGGAAGAAGCGGCGGCGAAAGCGGAGATTGGATCGAAACGGAGCCGGGTTTCCGGCCGGGCGATCGCGTCCCCGCTGTCCGCCGAATCCGTAGAGGCGGTCGAGAAAGGCCTGGGCCGGATCCTCGCGCGCCCCCTGCCCAAGGATCTGCGGGGCCGACTCACGAAGCTCCAGAAGCGCCTGTCCGCGCGCAAACCGGATCGACCCCGAGTCGATCTCGGTCGCGACATCCTCGAGTTGATCGAGCCCCTCGGCCAGGCCGGCTGGCCGGACGAGCTGCTGGCCCGGTCCCTGGTTGCGCTCCCGGGCGTCGGTCCCAAGAGGGCCGAGGGCTTTGCGCGTCGCGGACTCGAACGGGTGAGCGATCTGCTCTTCTGGCTCCCCAGCCGCTACGAAGATCGGCGTCGTGTCCTCTGCGTAGAGGAACTCAAGGTCGGTCAGAGCGCGACCTTCGTTGCGCAGGTCAAGGTAGTCGATTGGGCGCCGACCCGACGCGGCGGTCGTTTCGGCAAGATCTTCCAGGCAGTCGTCGGGGACGATGATGCGATCGTCACCCTGAAGTGGTTTCGCGGTGGAGAGTCGCTCGCGAACTCCGTCGTCAAGGGGCGTTGGCTCCTCATCAGCGGCGAGGTCCGTCGCTACCGCTTCTCGAAGGAACTCATCCACCCGGAGGTCGAGGTGGTGCCGCCACCGGAGGAGAGCGAGGAGGATTTTTCGCCCATCGGGACGGAGTCGAGTGGTCGGGGGACCTCGGACGCGGCGAGCGAGGCCGCTGGCAAGACCGACCTCGGTCGGGTTGTTCCGATCTACTCCGCACCGGAGGGCATGAACCCGCGCACCCTGCGTAGCCTGATCGGTCAGGCCGTCGACACGTACAGCGACCTGATCCAGGGCCATCTCCCGGAAGGGCTCACACAGGAACGTGGACTGCCTTCGGTCGCGGCGGCGCTCAAGGCGCTTCATCGTCCCGACGCCGACATCGACGTCGATCAGTACGAGGCCTTCGCATCGCCGGCTCATGAGCGACTCGTCCTGGAAGAGCTCTACCTGCTCGAACTCGGGCTCGCGATGCGCCGGACGCAGGCGACCGAGCGCCCCGGTGTCGCAATCGATGCGACGCGTCCGGAATCGCGCACGGCCGCGAAGAGCCTCCCCTTCAAACTGACGAAGGCGCAGGCGCGCGTGGTCGGGGAGATCCTGGGCGACCTCGGGCGGCCGCATCCGATGAACAGACTGGTGCAGGGCGATGTGGGGAGCGGAAAGACGGCGGTCGCGATCCTGGCGGCGGTCGCCGTTGCGGCGTGCGGCGGACAGACCGCCCTGATGGCCCCGACGGAACTTCTGGCGGAACAGCATTTTCGGACACTGCAGAACATGATCGAGAGTGGAGGGGCGGGGATTCCGCTCCGCGTGGGCCTCCTGACCGCATCGCTTCCGCGAGCGGAGATCAAACAGGTGCGCGGTCTGTTGGCGACGGGAGAGATCGATCTGGTCGTTGGAACCCACGCGCTGGTCGCCGGCGAAATCGCCTTCCGGGATCTCGTTCTGTCGATCGTCGACGAGCAGCATCGTTTTGGCGTGATGCAGCGCGCCGCGCTCTCCGCCGCGCGACCCGACGGCCGCTTCCCCCATCGCCTCGTGATGACCGCGACCCCGATCCCCCGCAGCCTCGCCATGACCCTCTACGGCGAGCTCGATCTGTCCGTGATCGACGAACTGCCGCCGGGTCGGAAGCCGATCGAGACGATCCTGCTGCGAGCGGGGGAGGGGCAGCGGGTGATGGATCTGATCAGCGAAACGCTCGCACGGGGCGAACAGGTCTATGTCGTCTATCCACTCGTCGAGGAGAGCGAGAAGGTGGATTTGCGCTCGGCGATCGATTCGAGCGAGCAGATCGCACGGGCCTTTCCCGCCCATCGCGTGGATCTCGTGCACGGCCGACTGGACACGATCGAGAGACAGCAGGCGATGGAACGTTTCTCGAGCGGTGAGTCGTCGATTCTCGTCGCGACGACGGTCATCGAGGTTGGCGTCGATGTCCCCGGTGCGACGCTCATGGTGATCGAACATGCAGAACGCTTTGGCTTGGCGCAATTGCACCAGTTGCGAGGGCGGGTAGGGCGGGGCGGGGAGCGCGGTCGCTGTGTGCTGGTCGCCCGCGGCTCGAGTGAAAAGAGCGAAGCACGACTGCGTGCGATGACGAAGACGGTCGACGGGTTCAAGATCGCCGACGCCGATCTCGAGATTCGTGGACCGGGCGATTTTCTCGGGACCCGCCAGAGCGGTCATCTGCCGGAGCTCCGGATCGCGGATCTGCTCCGGGATACGCTCCTCGTGGCGGTCGCTCGCAATGTTGCCCGCGCTGAGATCGACTTGGATCCCGGGCTTGCGAAGGTGCCGGCTACGCGGCGCGCCGTGCGCGCGCGATGGGGGAAGCGAATCGACCTGTCGGGGGTCGGCTGAGCGGACCCAACGCGAGCAGCGAGCGATGGCGGTCGCAGGCGGTGTGGATGGAGGCCACACCCTGCTGAGCCCACCGACGGACCTCAAGCTTGACGTCCCGCAGTCCGTCAAGTAAAACCAAAGTCATGAACCAGTCCGAGAACCACAACGATCGGCGCCCCGAGCGCCCCGCGATGATGGAAATGCGGTCCGAGCTCCTGCTTGGCCTGCTTCTATCGCTTCTGCTCCTTATGGGGGCGGGTGGGGTCTAGCGTGCGTTGAACCGAAATGGTTCCGAGACAACGAAGCCCCTCCCGCCTGACGGTCGGAGGGGCTTCGTCGTTTTCGGAGCCGATTCTCACAGGATCGGCGTGATCATCCCGGGACGATCCAGACGAAGGCCCTCCAGCCGGCGGGCGGAGACGGGCATGGAGAGTGAGATGGATTCGCGAAAAACGACGGCCGTGAGGCCTCGAGGAGATGGGCGCCAGCCGGCGGGTGGGCGCCCCGACGTGATGGCCTACGACCGCTATCGGCCTTTCGTCCGCTTCGATCTGCCGGATCGAACCTGGCCGGATCGGGTGCTCGAGGTCGCCCCGCGATGGTGCAGTGTCGATCTGCGGGACGGCAACCAGGCCCTCGTCGAACCGATGGGCTGGGAGCGCAAGATCCGGCTCTTCCAGACGCTCGTCGCGATCGGCTTCCGCGAGATCGAGGTCGGTTTCCCGAGCGCTTCCCAGACGGAATTCGATTTCGTGAGGCGCTTGATCGAAGAGGCCCGAATCCCGGACGACGTGACGATCCAGGTCCTGGTCCAGTGCCGTGAGGACCTGATCGAACGAACCTTCGAGGCGATCGAGGGTGCGCCGTCCTCGATCGTCCATTTCTACAATTCGACCTCGCCGCTCCAGCGGCGGGTCGTATTCGGGGCGGACCGCGCCGGGATCGAAGCGATCGCGGTGAATGCGGCGAAGCTCGTGAAATCAGCGGCGGTCGCCCGACCGAACGAGAACATCCGATTCGAGTATTCCCCCGAGAGCTATTCGTCGACGGAACTCGATTTCGCGGTCGAGATCTGTGAGTCGGTGATGGACGTGCTCGAGCCCGATGAGGCCAACCCGGTGATCCTGAATCTGCCGGCTACGGTCGAGGTCGCGACGCCGAACGTGTATGCCGACTCGATCGAACTCTTCTGTCGGACCCTGTCGAATCGGGACGCCGTGATCGTGAGCGTCCATCCTCACAACGATCGGGGTTGTGGTGTCGCGTCGGCGGAGCTCGGTGTGATGGCCGGGGCCGATCGTGTCGAGGGGACGCTCTTCGGAAACGGGGAGCGGACGGGAAACGTCGACGTGGTGACGCTGGCCCTCAACCTGATGAGCCAGGGCGTCGATCCGGAGCTCGACTTCAGTGATCTGCCCGGATTGGTTCGTCGGGTCGAGCACGCGAATCGCCTGCCGGTCCATCCCCGCCACCCCTATGCCGGCGAGCTGGTCTACACCGCGTTTTCCGGTTCCCACCAGGACGCGATCCGGAAGGGTCTCTCCGCGCTCGAAGCGGAGGACGTCGCGCGTTGGGAAGTTCCGTACCTGCCGATCGATCCGGCCCACGTGGGACGGAGCTACGATGCCGTGATCCGAATCAATAGCCAGTCGGGAAAGGGCGGAATCGCCTATGTCCTGGAGACCGAGCATGGCTACATGCTGCCACGGCGCATGCAGATCGAGTTCTCCCGCGTCGTTCAGTCCAGTGCAGACGCGACGGGGGAGGAGATCGCGAGCGATCAGGTTCGCACTCTCTTCGAGCGGGAATACCTCGGTGTCGAGGGGGGGCCGAAGCTGGTCGGTGATCGAATCATCGCCGCGCACGGGAATGGGGCACAGGAGGAGGTCGAGGCGACCCTGGCCTGGGGCGGTGCTCGGATTCCACTCTCCGGCAAGGGGGCGGGGCCGATCGACGCGTTCGTCGAAGCGTTGGGCAAGGCGATCGGAGTGGAGCTCCGAGTCAGCGACTATCACGAGCACGCGCTGGGGGCCGGAGCAGCGGCGACTGCAGTCGCCTACGTAGAGCTCGTTTTCGGCCCTGATCGCCGACTCTTTGGTGCCGGGGCCGCGCCCAGCATCGTGGATGCGTCCTTTGCGGCGGTCCTGTCCGCGGTTGCAAGGGCCGTGGGCAGCGGATGGGTGGAACCACCGGTGAGTGAGAGCGCTCCGGGAACGGGTGAGGGCGAAGAATGATCGCATCGGGAGCCGCGCCAGATCCGATGTGACCGGATCTGGCTCGGCCTTGTCCTACAATGGCTCGACTGATCTCCGATGGATGGGGCGACGGCGAGCTGATGTTTCGGTTTATTCATGCGGCGGATATCCACCTGGACAGTCCGCTCCGGGGACTCGAGCGCTACGAGGACGCGCCGGTCGCAGAGGTTCGCGCCGCACCGCGGGAGGCTTTCGAAAATCTCGTCGGGCTCGCGATCGAACGCGACGTCGCTTTCGTGCTGCTCGCGGGCGATCTCTACGACGGCGACTGGAAGGACTACAACACCGGCCTCTTCTTCATTCGTCAGATGCGTCGACTTCACGACGCCGCAATACGGGTCTTTCTCGTCTCGGGCAATCACGATTCCGACAGCCAGATCACGCGGCGGCTGACGATGCCGCCCAACCTCACACACTTCTCGAGCGGCCGGCCACAGACAAGCGAGCTTCCCGAATACGATGTGGCGATCCACGGTCAGAGTTTCGGAAGTCGAAGCGTTCCGGACGATCTCAGTGCCGGCTATCCACAGGGTGAGACGGGACGCTTCGATATCGGATTGCTCCACACGTCACTGAATGGACGTCCGGGCCACGATGATTACGCGCCCTGCACTTGCGAGGGTCTGGCGAGCAAGGGTTACCAATACTGGGCCCTCGGCCACGTCCACAAGCGCGAAGTGGTCTCGCAGGATCCCTGGATCGTCTATCCGGGAAATCTCCAGGGTCGCCACGTCCGGGAAACAGGGCCCAAGGGCTGTAGCGTCGTGACTGTCGAAGGCGGCGAGGTCCGCGGCGTCGAGCATGTCGATCTCGACGTGATCCGTTGGCAGCAGGTCGAAGTCGATCTTTCCGGCGTTGCGACGGCCGCCGAGTGCGTCGAGCCCGTGGCGGAGGCCCTCGGTCGGGCCCTGTCCGACGCGGATGGCCGCCTCCTGGCGGCGCGCCTCATTCTCACGGGAACGAGCGCGGCCCACGACGAACTCGTATCGCATCCAGATCGCTGGCGACACGAATTTCGCAACCTCGCCGTTGGTCTCGGGGAACCGGGTGCCTGGCTCGAAAAGATCGTCCTCGAGACGCGGCGGCCTCAAGATCTCGGACGGGAGCTCGAGCGCAGCGATGCGCTCGGGGATCTTCTGCGTCTCGTGGCCGAACTCGAGGCAGCGCCCGTCGAACTGGAAAAGATCGCTGCGAGCTTCGCCGACCTCAAGAAGAAACTCCCGCTGCCCCTCTCGGTAGGCGAGGGGGCTTTCGATCCGACGGATTCCGAGAAACTGCGCGAGAGGCTCCCCGCGGTTCGGGACCTCTTGCTCGCACGTCTCCTCGAAGTCGAGGACCCCCGGTGAGGCTTCTCGAGCTCTACCTCAAGGCGTTTGGGTGCTTCACGGAACGACGCATCGAGCTGCCCGATCTCGGTGGGCCCGGGCTCTGCATTCTCTATGGTGCAAACGAAGCAGGCAAGACGACGGCGCTGCGTGCGATTCGTGGATTGATCTATGGGATCCACCGGCGCAGCCCCGATGATTTCGTGCACCGCTATTCCGATCTCCGCATCGGCGCACGGATGCGTTTCAGTGATGGGGAAGAACTCTCCGTGATGCGGCGCAAGAAGGACAGGGATTCGCTCTATCGCTACGACGATACTGCGGTGCTCGAGAGCGATCGGATGGATCGTCTCGTCGAGGCGGTTCCGGAGCTCCTCTTCGAACGATTCTACGGCCTCGACCATCGCAGTCTGAGCGAGGGATCTGCCGCTCTCCTCGAGGACGACGGCGAAGTGGGCCGGGCGCTCTTTGGCGCGAGTCTGGGCCTCGCCAATCTCGGTGGCGTGTTGGATGGACTCGAAAGCGAAGCGAGCGAGCTCTTCGCGGCGCGGGCCAATACCCGGCGTATCAATCGGGCGATCGCCGAATGGAAGGATGGGCAGAAAGAGATCCGCTCTCTCGTGCTCGATCCGAAGGACTGGGAAGCCCAGGAACGAATCGTTCTCGATGGGGAGGAAGGACTCGCACTCCTGACGCAGGAGATCGAGGATACAAGGACGGAATTGTCGCGGCTCGAGCGGGTGAAGCGAGCGCTCCCGGCAGTCGCCAGGAGGCGCTCGGCGGCGGCACGCCTCGCGGACCTCGTCGATGTGGCCGAACTGCCTGAGGACTTCGAGCGGCGACTCACGGACGCACGGGCGCTACGAGAGGCGGCGCGGGAAGCGCAGCGGCGATCGGCCGCAAAAATCGCACGAGAGGAGTCGGCGAGGGGTGCTCTCCGCCTCGCCCCGGAACTGATCGCAGAGCGGGAACGAATCGAATCCGTCCACCAGCAGGTCAAGGGCATCACCAAGGCCCTGGAAGATCTGCCTCGCCGAGAATCTGAAATCGCTCAGCTCGACCGCGGGATCGAAGAGCTGCTCGGAGGCTCGATGGATGTCAGTCGGGAGCGAGTGATCTCCCTGCGAGCCACCGTCGGGCGGGCCGGACTGATCCGCAGCCTCGCGAGTGAGTCCGCTAAATTCGAGGATCGGCGGACCGCAACCCGGGAAGAGGTCGCGGAGGCACGGGCTGACCTCGAGCGATTGCGAGCGGAGGAGCGCGATTCCGAGCCACTCGCGATCGACGTGCGACCGCTTCAGCGCTCCCTGGCGCAGGCCGCGAGGCACGGGACGATCGATGATCGGATCCTCGCACACGAACATTCGCTGTCCGCGCTGGATCTCGAGTTGCAGCAGACGGTCCGGCGGTTGGGTTTCGAATCACAGGGCAACGAACGAATCGAAGAAACGTCCTTCCCCACCCACGAGCTGATCGATTCGATTGCCCAACGCCTCACGGAACAATCGGCCCGGCGCGAGTCTCTCGGCGACGAGCGCCGGAAGCTTCGCGAAGAACACGCCCGGATCGACGAAGAACTGTCGACGATCCGGATCCAGGGCGCGGTTCCACGACCCGAGGAACTCGCAGAACGGCGCCGGGGTCGCGATCAGGTTTGGCACGAGATCCGTCGAACTCTCGTCGAGCGCGAGACGCTGCCCGATCCGGATGGGGCTCACGCCCTGGCACTACGGTTCGAACGAGAATCGGTGGGCGCAGACGACCTGGCGGATCGGTTACGCACCGATGCGAAGCGTGTCGCGGACGAGGGATCGCACACCGCGCGACAGAATCGCCTTGACCGTGATCTCGCTCAGGTTGGGCAGCGAATCGAGGATCTCGAGGCCGAGAGGGCCGAATCGGCGGCGAACTGGTCGGCACTCTGGGAGGGCACGGGAGTCGAAGCCCGAGCGCCCGAGGTGATGCGTGGTTGGCGTCGGGAGCTCGACGATCTACGGGGTCTGCTGGCGCAGAGAAGAGAAGCGGCGCGAGCAGCGGACCGAGACGAATTGGCGCGGAGAGAGGCCGTCGCATCGGTTCGAGCCGCGCTGTCACCGTTTCTGGGCACGCTGTCTCCGGGCACGCCGTCTCCGGGCACGCCGTCT
>JAPYTP010000013.1:0-16871 GCA_029941885.1 Myxococcota bacterium | reverse complement strand
CAGGCGGGGAGCGACTCGACGGGTGGACCGCCGAGGCCGAGTCGAGTCTCGAGCGACAGGTCGAAGTCGACGCGATTCGTCGGTCGAGAGGCGAGGCGATCGAACGGGCCTCGGAGCGGATGGGGAGGGCGGCCCGACAGGCGGATCAGGCCGCGGCCGCACTCAAGAAATGGGAAACCTCCTGGGTCGAGGCGGTCGCCGCGCTCGAGATGGAGCCGGGCAGCCGACCCGAACAAGCGCTCGAGCGAATCGAAAGGATGGCGGGCCTTCTCGAACGACTGCGTGAGCGTGCACAGCTCGCGGATCGGGTCGAGAAGATGGGCCGGGATATCGCGGCGTTCGAAGCGTCCGTTGCGGACCTGGTCGCGAAGTGTGCGCCGGATCTCCGGGATCATCCCCCAGCTCCCACGACCCTTCGACTCCAGAGAATGCTGGGCGAGTCGCTCAACCAGGAGGTGCTACACAGGAAATGCGTCGAGGCCCTCGCGGAAGCTCGCGAAGACTTCGCCGAGGCCGAAGCGAGACAACAGGACAGCGCTCAGGTTCTCGATGTGCTTCGTGGACTCGCGGGCGTCGGGGTCGAGGGCGACCTGGACGAGGCCTTTCTGCGGTGGCGGCAAGTCGAAGACGCCCGAAACGTGCTTGGCAGGGCGGAATCGGAACTCGAGAACCTGGCCGAGGGGCGCCTGGTCAGCGAGCTCGAGGCGCAGAGCGCCGGAGCGGATCCGGATCTACTCGCAGCACGGATCGCGACGCTCGACCAGGAGAATCGGGCGCGAACCGAGGAGCAGGCCGGTGCGATCTCGGAGCTGCGCTCACAGCGAGACCGCCTTGAGACCATGAACGGAAGCGCGCGCGTCGCGGACCTGGCGGATGCGGCCGAGAGTCGGCTCGCAGGGATCGGTCTTGACGTCGAGCGTTATGTCCAACTGCGGATGGCCAAGCAGATCCTGGAGCGCGAAATCGAGCGGTATCGAAATGATCATCAGGCGCCGCTCCTGAAACGCTCGAGTGAGATCTTTGGTGCGCTGACTCGAGGGGCCTATCCGAGGATGACGAGCCAGGTGGGAGACGATGGCGCGAGCGCACATCTGATCGCGGTTTCGGCGTCGTGCGCGGAGGTCGCTGTCGAGGGCCTGAGCTCAGGCACACGGGATCAGCTCTTCATGTCGCTCCGCCTCGCGAGCCTCGAGGAATCCTTCGCGCGCGGCGAATCGATGCCGCTGATTGCCGACGACATCCTGATCGAATTCGACGACGAGCGAACTCGCGCCACCCTGGAAGTGCTGGCGGAGATGGGCCAGAAAAATCAGATCCTTTTGTTTAGCCATCACCGGCATGTTGTTGAAATTGCACGGAAATTTATTGATGATGCCGCTGTGATCGAACTCTGAGCGGGTTCGGCCCCGATCGGGCCCACCGTGCTCGGAACCCTTTGCGCGTGCGCGGGCACTCCCCTGTGGTGGACCGGAGCGCAGGTTCGTTCGGTTCGGAGGTGCGAGCATGGGTCGGGTCAGTCGTTGGATGCCCACCGTGGCCATTCTGGCGCTTTTCGGATTCGCGGTCGCGGTCGCGGTCGCGGGCGTTGGAATGGCGAGCGCGGAGGGCGGCGAGGCCGGGCCCGATCAGGCGATGCCCTACCGTGCGGGACCGCTCGAGGCACGTCCCCTCGTGTCTTCGCTCGCATGGTCCGGCCGTACCGACGCAATCCTGGCGCTCGGTGTGATCGCGGGGATCCTTGGAGGGCTCCGCGCCTCCGGGCTTGCGCGGCGGGGTCGCAGCCACCGTTCGATGCCGCCCCGAAAATCCAGCGAGACCCCGCGCGGCCACCCGATGAGCTAGAACGTTGGACGATGTCCAACGTCCAACCCTCTGGCCATCCGCGTGACCGACTTCCCAGAGTATTGACGCTGTGGGATGCGTCGATGTTGGTCGTCGCTTCCGTGGTCGGCAGCGGGATCTTCTTCACGCCCGCCCAAGTGGCAACGCTGCTTCCCTCCGCCGGGCTCATCCTGCTCGCCTGGCTCGTCGGTGCGGCACTCTCACTCGCCGGAGCCTTCGCGAATGCCGAGCTCGGTGCGATGTTCCCCTGGGCCGGCGGCGATTACGTCTATCTGCGAGAGGGAATCCACCCGGCCGCGGGTTTCCTCGTCGGTTGGCTCTCCTTCTTCGCGATCTACGCCGGCACGATCGCCGCGCTCGCGGTGGTCTTTGCCGAGTCGATGGCCCCGACGCTTGGGCTCGATCGCGGCGGGGTCATCGCGCTCGCCGCCGTGACGATCGGGGGCTGCTCGATCCTGAATCTGCGTGGCACCCGATGGGGCGCAACCCTCAATAACCTGACGTCCGGTGCGAAGGTCGTGGCACTGCTCGTCTTCGTACTGGCCGGGCCGATCCTCGGTGAGGGTTCCTTCGCACCGTGGGCGGGGAAGGGTGAACCCGGAACGAGCGCGGCGGCGGCTCTCGAGGGCGGGACGTGGCTGCGATTCGGCCAGGCGCTCTCCCCGATTCTGTTCAGCTACCTCGGCTGGAATGCCTGCGTCTATGTCGCGAGCGAGATCAAGGATCCGACTCGCAATGTTCCTCGCTCGCTCTTTCTCGGTCTGGCGGTCTGCACCGGGCTCTACCTCTTGATCAACGGGGTCTATCTCTACGCCCTGACGCCGGAAGAGATGATCGCTTCGCACGACGCCGGTGAGGCTGCAGCGAACGCCCTTTTCGGTTCCTTCGGCGGTCGTCTGGTCTCCGCCTTCGTTCTCGTGTCGGTCCTGGGGACGCTGAACGCCACGGTGTTGGTGGGCCCCAGGATCGTCTACGCGATGGCATTGGACGGACATTTCGTGCGAGCCGCAGATCGGATCCACGACGGATTCCGGACGCCCGCCATCGCGATCGGCATTCAGGCTCTGGTCTCCATCGGGTTGGTCATCTTCCTCGAGACCTTTCCGAAGGCCCTCGACTTCACCGTGTTCGGCATCGTCCTGGCGACCTCCGCGGACACGCTGGCTCTCTTCGTTCTTCGCTGGCGCCAGCCCGAACGTCCACGCCCCTACCGGGCCTGGGGATATCCATGGGTGCCGGCGATCTACCTCGCCGCGAATCTGGCGATCGGGACGGCGATCGCCATCGGGAGTCCCCGGGAGTGTCTGACCACCCTCGCGTTGCTTGCCGCCGGACTGCTCCTCTACGTGGCCTTCGAACGGGCAGGCGAGCGTCGAGCGGACGCTTCTCCACCGTAATGGCAGGGCAAACCCCGCGGCGGGCCCCCCGAACGGTTCCTCGAACCGGAATTCTTCAGTAAGATCAGGCGATTCGAAGGAGTCCCCGAGCGATGATGATTCGCCGCGAAACGCAACCGGCAAGCCGGCCCGACACGCTCAATACGGTGTCTCACGGCTCGACGCCGACGAGTCCGCCCTCGCACGGCGCCCTCGGGTCCCCGGGGAGCCTCGAGGAGAGCGGGCGCGCAATCGTTGCAGCGAATGCCTGCGTGACCCGCGCGAGGACGGCGAACGCCGGGAACGCGACGGCTCAATAGCCCGCCGGGGCGCGAAGAAACGGCGGGCGATCGATCGAAACGGCGTTCCGTGCGCGTGATGCACTGAACGATTGGCACGAGGGTGGGTCCAAGCACGTCCCCCCCGAGAGCGACACAGAAGAAACCCCCCGGCCACGCAGCCCGGTCCGTTTCGAATCCTCACCCGGAGAAGGCGAGGGACGAGAGAAGCGATGGATCTCGAGCGCGCTACGGGGCGACAGGATCGACGACGATGAGCAACGAATTCAGACACGACTTCAACAAACTGAACCGACTTCCTCCGTATATCCTTTCGGAGGTGACCGAGCTGACCCGCGCGGGTCGCCGAGCCGGCGAGGACATCATTGACCTCGGGATGGGCAATCCCGATCTCGCGACGCCCCAGCATGTCGTGGACAAGATCTGCGAGGCGGCCCAGGACCCCCGAAATCATCGATATTCGTCTTCCCAGGGGCTCCCGAATCTTCGCGCGGGGATCACGGAGTGGTACGAGCGTCGCTACGGGGTCGAACTCGATCCCGCCACGGAAGCGGTCGCGGTGATCGGCGCCAAGGAGGGGCTCTCACATTTCGTCCTGATGACCGCGGGCCCGGGCGACGTCGTGCTCGTCCCGGATCCCGCCTATCCGATTCACCAGTATTCGGTGATCATCGCCGGCGCCGACTTGCGCACGGTTCCACTCAATCACGAGTCGGATTTCATCGAGAACCTCGAACAGGCGGTGAGTCGGACCTGGCCGAAGCCGAAGATGTTGATCATCTCGTTCCCGGCGAATCCGACGACGCATATCGTCGACCTCGCGTTCCTCGAGCGAATCGTCCAGTTTGCTCGAGCCAACGGTTTGATGGTGCTTCATGATTTCGCCTACGCGGAGATCGCCTTCGACGGCTACAAGCCTCCAAGCATTCTGGAGGCTCCGGGTGCGAAGGACATTGCGATCGAATTCGTGTCCTTTTCGAAGAGCCATTCGATGGCGGGCTGGCGGGTCGGATTCGCCTGCGGCAATCCCGAGATGATCCACGCCCTGAAACGCATCAAGTCCTACCTCGATTACGGCATGCCCCAGGCGATCCAGATCGGTGCCATCACCGCGTTGCGTGGGCCTCAGGATTGTGTCGAGGAGAATTGCGCGATCTACAGGGAACGGCGCGATGCCCTGATCGACGGGCTCGGCGCGCCCGGCGTCGGACAGTGGAAGATCGAGAAGCCGTTGGCGACGATGTTCGTCTGGGCCCCGATCCCCGAGCCTTTCGCTTCGATGGGATCGCTCGAGTTTTCGAAGCGACTTCTTCGGGAGGCCGGCGTGGCCGTCTCACCCGGTATCGGCTTCGGCGTACAGGGTGAGGGTTTCGTGCGCTTCGCCCTCGTCGAGAATAAACATCGGATTCGACAAGCGGTGCGGGGGATTCGGCGCTTCTTTCGTGATGCCGAGATCTGAAACAACACGGGCCTGAAACATTGGCAGAACGAGGATTGAGATGAGCGGGCAAGGGAATCAGGATGAAATCGGAGTCGGGCTGATCGGTTTCGGCACGATCGGAAGGGGTGTGGTCAAGGTCCTTTCGGACAATGCCAAGGAGATCGAACAGCGGCTCGGATTTCCACTCCGCCTCGTTCGGATCGCCGACCTCGACACCGACACGGATCGCGGCGTCGACCTGTCCGATATCCACTTCGATGCCGATGCCTCGGGCCTGATCGCCGATCCGAGCGTGCAGATCGTGATCGAATTGATCGGCGGATACGACGTGCCACGCAAGTTCATTCTCGAAGCCTTCGCCGCGGGTAAGCACGTGGTGACGGCGAACAAGGCGTTGCTCGCTCTACACGGTCGCGAGATTTTCGGAGCCGCTTTCTCAGCCGGCCTCGATATCGCTTTCGAGGCGGCGGTGGGAGGCGGTATTCCCGTACTCCGTTCGCTGCGCGAGGGATTGGCGGCCAACAAGATCGAGAAGGTTCTGGGGATCCTGAACGGAACGACCAATTACGTCCTCACGGAAATGGAGTCGACCGGTGAGGACTTCGATGTGGTGCTCAAGCGGGCCCAGGAACTCGGCTACGCCGAAGCGGATCCGACCTTCGATGTCGAAGGAATCGATGCGGCTCACAAGCTCGCCCTGCTGACCGCGATGGCCTATGGAGCGGACCTGACCTTCGAGGAAATTCCGACCGAGGGGATTCGCGGACTGCTCCCCCTCGATTTCGAGTTGGCGGCGGAGTTCGGATACCGCATCAAGCTCCTCGCGGTCGCCAAGTGTCACCGCTCCGGGGAAGGGGGGGAGACGGAACGGATCGAAGCGCGGGTCCAGCCGACGATGGTGCCCACATCGAGCTTGTTGGCCAACGTCGACGGTGCGATGAACGCGATCGAGGTCCGGGGCAATGCGGTGGGTCCGACGCTCTACTATGGGGCTGGGGCGGGTGAGATGCCGACTGCGAGCGCGGTCGTCGCTGACCTGATGGAGATCTCGCGTGAGATCAAGCGTGGCGGTTGCGGACCGGTCGCACCGCTCTCGTATCTCCCTCAATACATCGTCCCAAAGCCGGTCGTTTCCGACGAGGAGCTCATGGGTCGCGCCTATCTTCGCTTCACCGCGGTGGATGAGCCTGGCGTGCTCGGCCAGATCACCGGCGCTCTCGGGGAAGAGGGGGTCGGAATCGCCTCCGTCGTACAGCGCGAGGCGACCGCGGCCGCGCGTGGCACGGTGCCCGTGATCGTATTGACCCATTCTGCGAGTGAAGCCGCCCTGCGCGCAGCGCTCGGAAAGATCGCGGTACTCGCAGAAGTCGTCGAGGCTCCCCGGGTCATTCGGATCGAGGAGGAGGTCTAGTCGTGTCGTCTTCTTCCGGCACATCCTCGGAGCCCCGTCGCCGGGCCTGGTTCGAGAGCCTCGCTGGCGATCAAGAGCAGGACGTCGAACGCTTCGAACTCGACGAGATCGTCTACACCGACTCCAAGGGCGGACTCCTGCAGGTCGTCCACGACATGGGGAAGCTTGCCGAAACCTCGGGCGACGAATGGAAGGCACTCTTCGAGCGACGCGCTCGCAAGAACGAATGGCCCTACGGCTCCGGCGTATGGGGCAAGAAGGAATGGGTGTTGCCGGACATCGCAAACGAGAACGTCGTTTCGATGTACGAGGGCCACACGAATCTCTTCTGGGCTGAGCGCTACGGGCGGGAGATCGGTCTCGACGATCTCTGGCTGAAGCTGTGCGGGAACTCCCATACGGGTTCGTTCAAAGATCTGGGTATGACGGTGCTCGTCTCCCAGGTGAAGCAGATGATCGCAAATGGCAGCGACATTCCGGCGGTGGCTTGTGCCTCGACGGGGGATACGTCGGCGGCGCTCTCCGCCTACGCCGCGGCCGCGGGGATTCCCGCAATCGTCTTCCTGCCCCGTGGAAAGATCTCGCTGGCTCAGCTGATTCAGCCGGTCGCGAACGGGGCGATCGTATTCGCCCTCGACACCGACTTCGATGGCTGTATGGACATCGTCAAGCAGGTCTCCACCTCAGATGGCGTCTATCTGGCCAATTCGATGAACAGCCTGCGAATCGAAGGGCAGAAGACGGTGGGGCTCGAGATTGCGCAGCAGCTTGATTGGTCGATGCCCGATTGGATCGTGATTCCCGGCGGCAATCTCGGAAACGTCTCGGCCCTCGCAAAGGGCCTCGACATGCTCCTCGAACTCGGAATGATCTCCAAGCGTCCGCGCATCTGCGTTGGGCAGGCGCAGGCGGCCAATCCGCTCTACCTGGCCTATCAGCGCGGGTTCGAAGTCTTCGAGCCGATCGCGGCTCGGAAGACGGTCGCCTCTGCGATCCAGATCGGAAATCCGGTGTCGTACGACAAGGCGGTGGACGCACTGCGGCGATACGACGGAGTCGTCGAGCAGGCGACGGAGTCGGAAATCATGGAGGAGTGCGCACGGGCAGACCGCACGGGTCTGTTCAATTGTCCGCATACGGGCGTCGCGCTGGTCGCGTTGCGCAAGCTCCAGAAGCGAGGGCTCATCCGAGCTGGCGATCAGGTCGTCGTCATCTCGACCGCGCACGGGCTCAAGTTCGTCGATTCGAAACTTGCCTATCACTCGATGGAACTCGAGAATATCGTGTCGGAGCATCCGAATCCTCCGATCGAGCTCCCCGCGGATTATCAGGCCGTGCGCGATCAGATGCTTCGCGAGATCGATTCGAGATCCTCGAAGGCAAAGACGAGCTGATGTTCACGGGCATCGTCGAGTATGTGGGCCGATTCGACTCCATCGAGTCTCTCGATGATCTCTGGCGCCTCCGGATCGATCTGGGTCCGATCGCTCCCGGCGTGAAGCTCGGCGACAGCATCGCCGTTTCCGGCTGCTGTCTGACAGTGACGGAAATCTCGGGCCCGATCCATACGTTCGAAGCCATCCAGGAAACGCTCGCAAAGACACGACTGGGTGGATTCAAGGCGGGTGATCACGTGAATCTGGAGAGGGCGATGGCGGTGGGCAGCCGCTTCGACGGTCATGTGGTGCAGGGCCATGTCGATGGATTGGGACGGATCCGCCGCTTCGACCGCGACGGCAATGAGGTCGAACTCCACATCGAGTGCGACGGGGAGCTTGCGGGTCAGCTCGTCGACAAGGGATCGGTGACGGTCGACGGCGTCTCGCTGACGGTCGTAGCGGTCATCGACGACGGATTCCACGTGGCTTTGATTCCGCACACCCTGGAGGTGACGACGCTGTCGGAACTTTCCGCGGGTGATGCCGTCAATCTAGAGGTCGATATCTTCGGCAAATACATCAAGCAATATCTCGATCGAGTGCTCCCTAATCTGGTGGCGAGTGCGTAGGCCGGTTCGGCCGGGTCGAACACGAGGGATGATGAAGCGAAATAGCAGTGCTTTCGGATGGGGATTCGGCTCGGAATGGGGCGGCCGGAGCGCGATTCGAACGGGAATCGTTGTGGCCGGGTTGGCACTTCTCGGTGCGAACGCCCCGGCAACGGCGGTGACAGAAGCCCGTGCCTGGCGCGAGACCCTGGATCGGGTTGCGTCGGCCGTCGTGGTCCTGCGCGTCAGCACGCCGCGATCTTTCGACGATGTCGTGGCCGGAACATCGACGGCGACCGGCTTCGTTGTCGACGACGAGCTCGGCCTGATCCTCACGAACCGCCACGTCGTCACGCCGGGTCCGGTCGTGGCGGAAGCGGTCTTTCAGAGCAACGAAGAGGTCGCCATTCACGCGGTCTACCGAGATCCCGTTCACGATTTCGGAATCTTCCGATATGACCCGAAGGATGTTCGGTTCATCGAGACGGGTCGCCTCGAACTCGCGCCGGATCGAGCTCGGGTCGGAACGGAAATCCGCGTCGTGGGAAACGATGCCGGAGAGAAGCTCTCGATCCTACAAGGGACGATTGCGCGCCTCGATCGTGATGCGCCCGAGTACGGTCGCACCTCCTTCAACGACTTCAATACCTTCTATATCCAAGCCGCTTCGGGCACTTCGGGTGGATCCTCGGGCTCGCCCGTCATCGACATCGACGGTCGCGTCATCGGTCTGAACGCCGGTGGCAAGCGGATGGCGGCTTCGAGCTACTATCTGCCGCTGGAGCGGGTCCAGCGCGCGATCGAGCGAATCCGCAGGGGCGAGTCGGTCTCGCGTGGCACCATCCAGGCGGTACTGGCCTATCGCCCCTTCGATGAGGTGCGTCGACTCGGCCTCCGGCCCGAGACCGAGAAGCGGATTCGCCAGGCCTTCCCGGACGGAACGGGCATGATCGTCGTCCGCGAAGTCGTACCCGGAGGACCGGCAGAAGATGTCCTGCGCGTGGGAGACGTGATCGTCGGAGTCTCGGGTAGGCCGGTCAACTCCTTTCTCCCGATCGAATCGACCTTCGACGGAAGGGTCGGTCAATCGGTCACTCTCGATATCGAGCGCGGTGGACTCGCCTCTCGCGTCGAAATCCCTGTTGCCGACCTGCATGAAATCTCGCCCTCCACCTATCTGGAATACGCCGGAGGCGTGCTCAATCCGCTCTCCTATCACCAGGCGCGAAACGCATCCGTCGCGATCGGGGGCGTCTATGTGGCGAATGCGGGGTACGCACTCAGCCGGGCGGGAGTTCCGCGGCGGGCGGTGATCACCGAGATCGCGGGGGAAGCGACGCCCACACTCGAACGATTCGAGCAGGTGCTCGCATCGCAACCCCACGACGCTCGGATGCTCGTTCGATTCTTCATGCTCGGTCAACCGAAGTCGCCGATGGTTGCGCTTCTGCGCAACGATCGACGCTGGTTCTCGATGCGGCGTTGTGGGCGCGATGATTCGACGGGGCGCTGGCCCTGTGTCGACTCGCCGCCCGCGCCTCCGGCGGCGACTCCCGAAGGTGGTGAGACCGACTTCGATCTGGAAGCGCCCTGGGCCGTTCGCCGGGTCGCGCCTTCGCTCGTGATGGTGACGACGTCGATTCCCTATCGACTCGACGGTGTTCACGGCGAACAGTTCCAGGGCACGGGCGTGATCGTCGATCGCAGGCGTGGGCTCGTGGTCGTCGACCGGGAAACCGTACCGATCGCGCTCGCGGACATCACGCTGACCTTCAACGGGTCCGTCGAGATTCCGGGCTCGTTGGTCTACCTGCATCCGGAAAGGAATCTGGCGGTCGTGCGCTATGACCCCGATCTGATCGGGGACACGCCCGTTCGCGCAGCGAAGATTCGCGATGTGGAACTCGATGTGGGCGACGAGGTCTGGCTCGTCGGTCTCACCTCGACCGAGCGCGTCGTGTCGCGACGGACGAGAATCGCGCGGCGGGAGCCCGTCCGGATGCCGCTTACCCACCCGCCGCGTTTTCGGGAGGCCAATCTCGAAGTCGCCTCGGTCGAGGATGCGGCTCAGACCGTGGGAGGAGTGCTGACGGATCGCCTCGGTCGCGTACTCGCCTTCTGGGCCTCCTTCAGCACGGGCAACGCGACCGCAGGCGATGGCTTCTTCGGCGGGATTCCCGGTCATCACATGCTGCGGATGATCGAACCTCTGCGCAAAGGGAATCCAGTCGACTGGCATTCCCTCGGGCTCGAACTCAACCCCCTGACGCTGAGCGCGGCACGGGACCGGGGACTTTCGAAGGACCAGGCTCGGCGCCTCGAAAAACATGATCCGACGGGGCGACGCGTGCTCGCTGTGGTTCGGCGGACGATCGGGACGCCCGGCGAAGCGCTCTTTCGCGAGGGCGACCTGATTCTGGGAATCGACGGGGATCCGGTGAGCCGGAGTCGCGATCTGGCACGGGCGAGCCACGGCGGCCGCTTCTCGATCGAGATCCTGCGTGGGGGCGAGGAACAGACGATCGAGGCCGAGCCCGCGGCGATGTCGGGGCAGGGCACGACCCGGGCGGTGTTGTGGGCGGGTGCCCTGCTTCAGGCTCCCCACCCGGCACTCTCCGCGCAGTACGGTATTCCTCGCGGCGGCGTCTACGTCTCCCGGCACTGGTATGGGTCGCCCGCGACGCGCTACCGACTCGAAGCGACCAGTCGAATCGTCGAGGTCGATGGTCAGCCCGTCGCGGATCTGGACGAATTTCTGGCTGCGGTGGCTACGAAATTGGATCGTGCGGCGGTGCGGCTCGACACGGTGGATCTCGACGGCAAGCCCGACGTGATCACCCTCAAGGTCGACCTGGAATATTGGCCAACCTACGAGCTCCGCCGACACGAGGGAGCCTGGGAACGGGTAGGGCGACTCGAGGATTCGAGCCCGACAAACCTGATGTCGCGATCAGCGAATTCCGCGACGTGGAGACCAAGATGAGCATGTTCGATGTCGTGACCGCAGGCATGACGACCCTGCTCCGTGGAGGTCTCGGCATGTCGGTCGGGACCCCGGGGCCGCGCCCTGCGCAGCCGCTCGAGATCTACGAGTTCGAGGGCTGTCCCTTTTGTCGCAAGGCGAGGGAAGCGCTCTCGATCCTCGACCTCGAAGCCACGGTTCGGCCTTGTCCGAAGCGCGGTCATCGCTTCCGGGACGAGGTCATTCGCCGAGGAGGGAAAGCCCAGTTTCCCTATCTGATCGACCCGAATACGGGCAAGGAGATGTACGAGTCCGGTGACATCGTCGAGTACCTGTTCGCCGAATACGGAACGGGCTCACCCCCCGCGGCTCTCGGTGGGGGTCCGCTGGCGACCGTGGCGGTCGTCACCTCGGGCCTCGGCCGTGGCAGAGCGGGAAGCTTCGTTCGCCCTTCGAAGGCGCCGGCCCAGCCGCTCGAGCTCTACGGATTCGAGGCCTCTCCGTTTTGCCGGCTCGTACGAGAGACCCTGTGTGAACTCGAGCTGCCCTACCTGCTTCGCAATGTCGCAAGGGGCAGCGCGCGCCGCCCCGCATTCCTCGAGCGCTCCGGCAAGATGCAGGTTCCCTTCCTCGTGGACCCGAATACGGGGACCGAGATGTTCGAGTCGCAGTCGATCATCGACTATCTGAACGAGACCTACTCGGCCCCGGGATAGGCGGGCGGAGATCTAGACCAGCCGATCGAGCAGTAGCGTGGCGATCCCGAGGAACGAGAAGAATCCGAGCGCGTCGGCCGCGAAGGTGACGAGGATGCCCGACCCGAGCGCCGGGTCCTGATTTAGCGCTTTCAGCATGAGGGGAACGGCCGCTCCGACCAGGCTCGCCGTCACCATCGTCACCATCATTGCGAGCAACAGCACGAGCCCCATGTAGATGTTGCCGTGGAGCAGGAAGGCGATGCCCCCGCTGATCAGGCCTGCGGTGGCGCCGACGACGAGGCCGACCCACATCTCCTTACCCACGGCGCGGATACCGCTCGAAAACTCGATCTCGCCGAGCGCGATGGCGCGCGTAATGACGGTCAGTGTCTGGATTCCTCCGTTTCCACCGACACCCGCCACGACGGGTAGAAAGATCGCCAGTCCGACCATCTGCTCGATCGTGCCGGTGAACAGGCCGACGACGGCGCCCGCCGAAAACGCGGTGCAGAGGTTCACCAGCATCCAGGGCAGGCGTTTTCGAATCGAGACACGAGCCGAGGTGAAGACGCGATCCTCCTCGGACAGTCCCGCCAGGTTATAGATGTCTTGCGTCGCTTCCTCGGTGATCACGTCGATGACGTCGTCGACGGTGATCACTCCGAGCATGGTGCCGTCGACGTCCGTCACAGGAATCGCGAGCAGGTCGTAACGGGCGACCAGTTGGGCGACTTCTTCCTGGTCAGCATCGGGAGGGGTCGACAGCATTTCTCGGATCGCGAGCTCGCGAACGGGCGTTTCGGGCTGGGCGGTCACGAGGCGCCGGATCGGCACGACCCCTGTGAGGCGTTGCAGTTCGTCGACGACGTAGAGGTAGAGGATCGCGTCGCTCGCATCGAGACCGACCGCACGAAGCGAGTCGATCGCCTCCTGGGCGCTCATCTTCTCGTCCAGGGCGGAGAAATTCGTTGTCATCGCGCGGCCCGCGCTGCGCGGAGGGTAGAGTTCGGCGTGACGCAGTTCTTCGCGGCGAGCGACCGGCAGGTGTTCGATGACCCCAACGCGCCGGTCCTCGGGGATCGCGTCGACGAGTTCGAGCATGTCGTCCATCTCGAGGCGGTTCAGCACTTCGGCCATGCGCTGATCCGAGATCGCTTCGATGATGTCTGGGAGGAGTTCCGGGGGTAGCTCGCGGAGCATCGTTGCAGCGCGGTGATGCTTGAAGAGCAGGTCGATGACGATTCGGATTTCGTCGGGGGTCAGATCGGCAAGGAGCGGCCCCAGATCGGCAGGATGAATCCGCTCCAGGAGTTTTTCGGCGCGAAAATGAGCGCCCGACTTGAGGAGCCGTCGGAGGATTCGGGTCGTGACGACGGGCTGAGCCATCCCTCTTCCTCCTATGGGTTGCCCGACTCGGGAGCCGAATCACCGCTACCAGGGGCCCCGCATCGATCGCAACGCCGTCCAACCGACAGAGACGCGCTCGGCTGCCTGCCTGCGGTGGAGTCGCTACGGACCAGCGGTGCGGCAGGCAGACCCCGACGCGCTCATGGAGTACCCCAAATCGGCTTGGGCATCTACCCCGGCCTCAGCTCCACCCTTTCTCCGTCGAATCACTCGGGAAGCAGCCCCAGATTCGCGTCTCTCTCGAATCTTCGGCTGTCGACGCTCAAGCTTGCCGGCCAATTGCCGATCAATGAGGGCAGGTCCGTGAAACCCTCCAGTCCGAGGGCCAAATTCACCGGAGCACGAGGTAGAGGGAACGATGGCAAGGACACGGCTTCGGGGATTGGAGATCGGTGGCATTCAGATCGGGATCGAGGTCCCTGAGAATTGCGACTGGCAGTGGCCGGAGGGGCCCGTCTCCGACTTTCAGTGCTTGCCGCGAGAGCCCGAGGTTCATGTCGGTGTACGTGTCGGTGAGGTCGGCTGCGAGGATCTTGGGGGCGAACGCTATGCGATCGACGCTTGGACCTTCGAGGTCGCTCGGCGTGGTTCCGATTGGTGGCTCGGCCTCTCCTACAACGGTCGCCGTGCCCAGCTTGCTATTTTCGATCGCGATTTTCGCACGGGCGAGGTGACGATTTCGCGTGACACGGCCAGGACTCGTACCTACCCGCTTCGTGGTCCACTCGACGAGTGGATCGTACTTCACCGCACGGTTGCTCGCGGGGGCTTGTGTCTGACAGCGAGTGCGGTCGCGGCAGAGGGGCAGGCGGTCGTTCGGCTCGGGGCGCTGATCGTCCCGACCACAAACCGTTGGCTGACGCCGTCGACAAATCTACTCGGACGACATTCAATCCTGGTTCGAGAAGAGCGTGGTCAGCTTCGGCTCTTTCGCACACCCTGGAGTGAGTCGATCGATCCGATGCTCGGCTTCGAAGCACGTGTGCGTGAGTTTCATCGAGCTGAGGAGGCGGAGCATCCATTCAGCGAGATCCTCGATGCAAACGACGCGGCTGATCTGCTCGTGACCCATGCGGTCGTTCCGCTCTGCGATGACGGGTTGCTCGACCAGGTCCTGCACAACGCGCAGAAGATCGCCGCGGCGGCCCGTGTTCTCGAGATCGGAAAATCTGCCGATCCGGGAGCAGCTCCCATGGCCTGGCGTTCGGCGCAGCTCCAGGGCGCGTTTGCGCCGCCTCTGGGCGGTCTCTGACCGGCCCTCCGTAGGACGCACCCGAAGTCGTCCGACACACCAGCGTGTCAATATCCCCTTGGGCACAATAATGCCGGATGGGGGGGCTTCACCTGTTGCGCGACCCTCCGATTGGCTGTTTCTTGTTTTCGTCCCCAGGGGAGTGTGTTCGAGATGGTTTGAGAGCGGGATGCGTGGGGTCGTGAATCGCCATTCCCACGAATCGACGGGTCTGCCGAACTGGAATCAAGGGGATGACGGGAGCGAGTTTCGACGCGAGAATGGGGCTCAGGGCCCTGGTCTGCGATTGTCTGGTTGCGAGTAACGGGAGGTGCTGTCGATGATGAAGCTGCTGATTGAAGACATTGTGAAGGCGCTGGTAGATTGTCCCGAGGAAGTTCAGATCAAGGAAGTTGTCGGAGACCACGCCCACGTGCTGGAGCTTCGCGTGGCGAAAGAGGATCTCGGCAAGGTGATCGGAAAGGGAGGCGCCCACGCCTCGGCGATCCGAACCCTGATGGCGGCCGCGTCGGGCAAGGAAAAGAAGCGCTACATCCTCGAAATCATCGAGTACTGAGCAACACTTTCGCGCCCCCCTCCCGCGCCTCTTTTTGAGGCCGCCAGGCGTCTCCTACGAGGAAACAGCGCGGGTCTGCCCACGAAACCCTGACCGGCACGTATCTTTTTACTTCGGATTCGAGTCGAAAATCCCGATACGCCTCCTGGTATCGGTGCGGATTGAATCGCGCCGATGGACCGGGAGCATCGAACAATGGGCGCCGATGTAGAAGTCGTCGAAGCGAAGCGTATCGCCTCCAAGAAATCTCTGGATGAAGCGACCCGCTCGCTCCTCGAGCGAGGCCTCGCAGCCCTCGAAAACGACCGGGCGGACGAGGCGGTGGAGTGTCTTCGCGAAGCGAATCGGGCAGCCCCCGACAGCGCGCAGATCCGGTCCGTATTCGGACTCGCGACGGCACGGGCGTCAGAAAATTTCACCGAGGCGCGGACGCTCTGTGAGGGCGCAGCCAAGCAGGAGTTCTTCAATCCGGAGCTCTACCTCAATCTGGCGAAGGTCTATCTCCATTTTGGGCGTCGATCCGAAGCGATGAGATATCTGCGCAGGGGTCAGATGATCGATCCGGGCCACCTGCCGATCGAGGAACTCATCGCTTCCCTCGGGCATCGCCGGCTTCCGATCGTCCCTTTCCTACCGCGCCGTCATCCGGTCAACCGCGCGCTCGGGACTGCCCGAAACAAGGTACTGAGCGCTTTCTCGAGGTCATAGTCTCGCGAACGAGTCGCGAACAGCCCGTGGGGGGCGGGGCGTGTGCGCCCGGATACCGAGACCGGGTCTCGCTGTAGTTGACATCAACCGAGCGAATCTCTAAACATGGTCGCGCTCCGAATTTCGTCGAGGAGCCGGGAGAAGACGCAGTGGGTAGTGTCATCAAGAAGCGCCGCAAGAAGATGCGTAAGCACAAGCAGCGGAAGCTTCTGCGGCGGCAACGCCACAAGAAGTAGGACCGAGACGGTCTCTGCGAAGGGTGCCGGATGTCGACCGATCCAAGGTTGAGCCGTTCGCCTGTGCGGGTTTCGACGCCGCCCCAGAATTCCCCTTCATTCCAGATCCAAATAGCCACCCCTCTCCCCCCCCCAGAAAGAACGGGGCGGGTTCGGTTGAGCCTTGTCTTCGTGCCGTCGGTGCCCTCCTGGCGCCCATTTTCGACGGGATTTCGGGCTTTGCGCCCCCTCGAAGTTCGGCTTCCGATGGGCTGATCCGTGTTGTCTTCCGTCTACGAGACATTCAACGACCCACTTGAGTACAGCGTCCGTGTCGCGATTCTCTGATGAAAGTTCGAGGAAAAACGCGTCGGTCAATCGCAAGAAGAGCGCACATCCCTGTGTTTTTTTTAAAGAATTCTATTGACGCCATTTCAATCGTGCGGTTACCTCGGACGCAACAAACGCTCTATCGTCGCGGTATGATACAAGAAGGTGTCTGAGTTCCTTCAAGTTGTGGATCAACGGATCCGATAGGAACTCGCAGTTAGGTCTGTGAACTCTTGGATTTTCCGAGTCATTCGGAAAGTCTCAACTCGAACGAGAACGTTGGGTCGCGAGGGTTCAAATCCGAGCGGGTCGACGTGGGTCACGGACCGCGACGAAACGAGCGATTGATAAGGGGGGAAACCCAGAATGGCAGCTCGAAAGAAGGCC
>JAPYTP010000012.1 GCA_029941885.1 Myxococcota bacterium | reverse complement strand
GTCGAGCATCCTGAAAGAGCATCCCGACCGGTCGCAGATGGGGAGCGCGATCGATCCGCCTCGCGGAATCGAACCAGAGTTCTTCCCCGAATGCGATCCGCCCGGATGCCGGCCGCTCGAACCCGGCGATCGCACGAAGCAGAGTGCTCTTGCCGCTGCCACTCGCACCGAAGATGGCCGTCACCCCCTCGAGTTCGAGCGCATCATCCACGTCGAGTTCGAAGCCCGGAAATTCGACGCGCACTCGGATCGAGAGTTCGTGAGAGCGGCCGGGAGCCGATTCCGCCTCGCCCGAGCGGGCGGCATCAATGCACATAGAGCCTCGACTTTCGATCGAGGGTGTAGACGGCCCAAAGGACTCCGAACGAAAACACCAGAAGTCCCGCCGCGAGGGTATGCGCCTCGGCGTAGCGAAGCGTCTCGACGTGGTCATAGATCGCGATCGACAGGACACGGGTCTCGCTCGGGATATTGCCCCCGACCATCAACACGACGCCGAACTCGCCCAGCGTATGCGTGAACGTGAGCACGGCCGCGGTCAAGAAGCCGCGCGCGGACAGCGGCAGAGCCACGCTCACGAAGGCATCAAAGGGGGAGGCGCCCAGACTGGCGGCGGCCTCGATGGGCCCTCGGCCGACGGCCTCGAAGGCCGTCGCGAGGGGTTGCACCATGAAAGGCAACGAGTAGATCACCGACGCAACGACGAGACCGGTGAAAGAAAACGTCAACGTGTCGCCGGTCACCTCGAGAAAGAATCGACCGATGGGCGCATTCGGGCTCAAGACGACCAGCAGGTAGAAGCCCAGAACGGTCGGCGGGAGCACGAGCGGGAGCGCCGTCACCGCCTCGATCGCGGGCTTGATTCTCGATCGCGTTCTCGCGAGCCACCACGCGAGCGGCGTCCCGAGCACGAAGAGCACGAGTGTCGTCAGGCCGGCGAGCTTAAGGCTGAGCCAGACGGGAGACCACAGGGACCCTTGTGCCGTCAATGGTGCAGTCAATTCGGTCACGCCTATTCCACCCCATACCCGAAGGATCGGATCACGTCCTTCACTTCCCTGCTCGCGAGATAGTCGAGGAAAGCACGAGCCCCCATGCTCTCGGAGCCTCTCCGCAACAGGACGGCATCCTGTCGGATCGGCCCGTGGAGATGGTCCGGCACGAGCCATCGACTCCCCTTTCCCGGCACCGGCGACTGCGCGAGCTGGGAAGCCGCGATCAGACCGAGCTCGGCGTTGCCCGTCGCAACGAGTGCATGGGTCTGCCCGATGTTCTCCCCCATCACGAGACGATTCGCGAGGATCTCTTCGAGTTCGAGGGAAGCGACGACTTCCCGCGCCGCGACCCCGTAGGGCGCGAGGTCCGGATTCGCAAGGGCGAGTCTTCTGAAGTTGGCCTGACGCAGGGTCTCGCGCCCATCGCTCCCTACCCGCTCCGGGTCCGTGCTCCAGAGCACGAGTCGACCGAGAGCATAGGTCCGGAGAGACGCTCCGATCGCCAGGCCATCGGACACGAGTCGGGCCGGGCGAAGCTGATCCGCCGCCAGCAGGATTTCGAAGGGGGCACCCCTGACGATCTGCGCGTAGAGCTTGCCCGTCGAGCCCGAGACCAATCGCAGATCGTGCCCGGTCGAGGCTTCGAAGTCGGGTTCGAGCCCCTCGACGACCACTGCGAAATTACTCGCCACGGCGACCAGAACCTCATCGCCCCACGCCTCGGGTGCAGCCACACCGAACGCGCACCCGCTCATCGCGAGCAGAATCGGAAAGCTGCGGATCGACATGGACCGAGGCTAGCAGGAACGCCGCCGGCGCTCTGGACTCGAAACGCGGCGATCGCTAGCCGGAAATCGAGCGAGGGCGCTCGTGGTCCGCGTTCTAGGCGGATCTCTCGTGGAGAGCCTGTGCGTCCGCGGAGGCCTGGTCGACGGCCAGAGCGATCTGCTCGAAGACGTGCTCCTCTGGGCAGAGACCCGGGATGAATCCGAGTCGGTGCATCAACTCCGCGGGTTCCGGCTGGAGACGGGCGATGTAGACCGCGGTGTCGTGGTGCACCAGATCTTCGATCAGATCTGCGAGGGCATACGCACCGGATTGATCGATGTAGGGAACATCGTTCATGTCGATGACCACGGCCTTCGCCTCGGTCAGCCCCTCGAGTTTTCGCTGCATCGGCCCCGCGTTGCCGAAAAACAGCGAGCCGTTCAATTCGACCAGGTAGACCCCCTCGAGAACCTCCGGGGCCGCGGGCGGCGGGTCGAAGTCCCGGCTCGCCACCTCCATCAGCGGCGTCTGCGCGGCGGGATCCATGTCCGAAAGACGCTTCACGAAAATCATGCTCGCGAGGACCATTCCCGCAGCGACCGCCCACATGAGGTCAACGAAAACCGTCATTCCCAACACCAGCAACATGATTGCCGCATCGCCCGGCGGCGCGTGGCGGACGTGTCCGAGGCCGCGCTTGTCGACGATGCCGACTCCGACGGTCAGCAGAATCCCAGCGAGGACTGCGTTCGGGATCTGTTCGGCTAAGGGCCCAAGGGTCAGCAACAGGGAGAGGAGAAGGAGCCCGTGCACGATCCCCGACAGGCGTTCACGGCCGCCTGACCGCACGTTGACCACGGTGCGCATCGTCGCCCCGGCGCCCGGAAGGCCCCCGATCAGACCGGCCAGGGTGTTGCCGAGCCCCTGACCGATCAGCTCCTGGTTGCTGTCGTGTCGCGTCTTGGTCACGTTGTCGGCGACGAGCGAGGTGAGAAGCGAATCGATCGCGCCGATCACGGCAAGGGCCAGGGCGGGAAAGGCGATCAGCCGGAATCCCTCGAGTGTGAGTTCGGGAAGTCGAATCTCGGGAAGGCCCCGCGGAATCGTCCCGATGCGCGGGATCTCACCCGGGACGAACACGGACACGATCGTCACGAGCACCAACGCAACGAGGGTTCCCGGGACGACCGAGGTGATCCGTGGGGTCGCGTAGATGATCGCGATCGTCGACAGCCCGAGAAGCAATGCCGTGAAGTCGACCGAGGAGAGATGGTCGGGCAGTGAAAGCATCGCGACGAGCGGGCTACTCGAAGGTGCATGGCCCAGCAGGGCCCCGAACTGCAGCATGATGACGATCACACCGATCCCGCTCATGAAGCCCGAGAGCACGGGATACGGGACGTAGTTGATCAGCCCGCCCAGGCGAAGCACGCCCATCATGATCTGAATCACACCCGCCAGGGCGACCATCACGAAGATCCAGGCAGGCTCGCCGGTGAGTCCCCCCGCCAGGCCCGCGACGACGACGGTCATGGGACCGGTCGGACCGCTGATCTGGGAAGCGGTTCCGCCGAAGATTGCAGCGACGATCCCCACCGCGATCGCACCGTACATCCCGATCGCGGCACCGTTCTCGAGCCCTGAGGTCACACCGAAGCCCAGCGCGAGTGGCAGCGCGACGATCCCCGCCGTCACGCCTCCGAAGAGATCTCCGCGGACGTTGGATAGGAAGCGGTCCTTTAGATTCACTTTGGCCAGCTCTCCTGCTGTGGAGCCATTTCAGACTCGACCGCGGCACGAGTGGATGTTGTCGACACGTGCGGAGCGGCTGCTTCCAATGTCGCTTGTGGGGTCTGAGAGGAAGGAGCGGATCGGTTTCCGATCGTTCGAATCCGAGTCGCCCCAGGAAAATAGAACCGAAGGTGTCGACGGATTTCAACCGGGTGGGCCGAACCTCTGTGGGCTTTCAGTGGTATGTTTCGCTGCGAGCCCGGCCCTCGGATTCCGGCCCAGTGGCCGATCGCGGCGACGGACGAGCCCTCCCCCGACTTCTCCTACCACGCGGCGTGTTCCCCAAAACCGGAGACCGCCCCTCGAGACCTGCCCCTTGCCGCTCTCTCCAACCGAACTCGATGCACTTCGGGAGGCCCTCGAGACCCTCATCGAGGAACTCGCCACCGCCCTCGTACGGACCACAGAGTCCGCACGACCGGTCGAACTCGATCAGCCGGCGATCGGGCGCGTCTCCCGCATCGATGCAATTGCGCAGCAGAAGATGACCGAGGCCAACCGTCGGGCCCAGCAGTCGAGGCACCAGCTCGCACGCGCGGCGCTCCACCGCTTCGACGAGGACGAATACGGGGACTGCATGGCCTGCGGCGACGAGATCGGGTTCGCCCGACTTTCTGCCCGCCCAGAATCGCTCTACTGCATCGGATGTCAGCAAGCGCGGGAACGGACCTAACAAGGACCCATCCAGCCATACGCCTCTTCCCAGCTAGCCACCCCACCCCGGAGCCCGATCTCCCGCTCGAGATCGTCCGGCCGGCCCGGCCCTCGGCAGGCGTCGATCGCTAGCTTGGTCGATCACTATGGGGCCATTGCCTCCCCATCAATGCCCCCATTATGCTGCTTCGAGTCTTCCGGAACCGCATCTCGCGGATTCTCAAAACCGACCGATTGAACTGATGCGACCGAAATTGGCAGACAAGAGTGGACTGCTGCGGTAGGTTAGTCGAATGGCTAGCTGCTCGATGGTTCCGTACCCGCTGACAGGGGGACTGCGGAGTGTGCCGAATTCAGCAGATTCGACCGGCCCGTTCGGCCGACGGGTCAGCGTGTTCACGGCCCTCTCGATCGTCCTCCCACAGAGCGTGCCCGCACCCACAGAGGTCGCGCGCAAGGCGGATGCGAGATGACTTCTCCGCCGGACGCACCGCCACCCGCCAGGCTCCGGGGAAGCGAGGCCGTCCGGGCAGCCCTCATCGACGCGGCCGCGTCCCTGCTCGGCGAGTTCGGTCCCCGACGACTCTCGGTTCGAGAAATCGCCGATCGCGCAGGCGTGAACCACGGCCAGGTCCATCACTATTTCGGAGGCAAGCGGCCTCTCCTCGAAGCAGCCATCAGACATCTGGCACGCGGTCACTACGACCACTCTCGAACGCTCATGACCGGCTCCCTCTTCCCCCCTGCCCTCTCCCTCGCAGAGGATTCCGGCTACTGGCGTGCAATCAGCCAAATCGTCATCGACGGAGATCTCGATCTCGCACGCCTCGAAATCGACGAGAACGTCTCCATCCCCCGAGAAATCCTTCAAAAGCTGCATCGCGCACATCCGGACGAAACGAACGACATCGAGCTGAAAGCGAGATTCGCTGCCATGTCCGCGCTGCAGCTCGGTTGGGTTGCCTTCGAGGACTACATAATGATGATCGCGGACGTCGCGGATTCGGACCGAGACGAAGTCGTCACCGAGGTCAAGAAAGCGATCGAACGCTTGATCGACCTCGCCTTTGGCGAAGCGGCAAGATGGGGCGACGACGTCGAAGGGCAGAAGTAGGTCCGAGCGGCGACCGGATCAGCCACGCTCACCCGCGAGCAATCTTGCCCGCAACGCGCTGGCGGTATGACTCGCATCTCCCGGCTGCCAGCCCGGTGCCCGAAACAGATAGCCGAGCACGTCGGCTGGACCTTTGGCCGAGCGAAGATCCCGACAGAGTGCTGCGAACTCGCCGAAATGGACGTCCCAGTAGCTTCCGTGATCGACGGGTCGCGTGATTCCGTATTCGACGGGCTCGCTCTCGCGCAGGGGCTCGAGGGTTCCGAGCAGCCAATCCCAGAGCAACGTGATCGAGTTGTAGTTCCGGTCCACATAACGTGGGTTCTTTGCGTGATGGACCCGGTGATGAGCCGGCGTCTGCATGAATCTTCCGACCCATCCGTATCGACCCTCGCGCAGGATTTCATCGCTCACATGGAGATAGCTGCCCCAAACCGTGTCGAGGACGTTCAGTCCGACCGCGATCATGGGATCGACGCCGAAGAGCGCTGTCATGAACCCGAAGAAGAAGGGAAAGTAGACGAGCCCTTCTAGAAAGTGATGATTCGCGCCGATCGCCATGTGAATCCCACCCGGCGCGTGATGCGGCGAATGAATGCACCAGAGCAGACGAACCTTGTGCGCGAGCCAATGCTGCAGCCAATAGAAGAATTCGTAGACCACAAAGGCATAGATCAAACCGTACCACTGGGTCCCCACCCGAAAGAAACTCGATTCAGCACCCGCCAGCGCGGCGAATCCCACCGTGAAGGGCCCGAGCAGGCGCGCGACGATCGGGGATGCGAGCGCAGTTCCCACGAATCCAAGCATCGTCATTCGCACGACGCGCAGATCGAGCTTCCGCCAGAAGAAATGGAGAAGGAGCAGCTCGACGACCAGATACCCGAAAACGACTGCGAGCCCCAGGCTCACCAGATCGTTGATGCGTCCGTGGAAGGGTGTCAATTCGTCCAATGGATCTGCTCGCCTCCTCCGGATTTCTAGCAGACTCCCCCGATCCCCAGTCTCGAGTCGCCCACACGAGCGGCCGCGCAAAGCAATCGGTTGCTGAAAGCGGTGGATCCCACCCCTGTTTCGCACACATGACATCGGTAGCATTCGCAGGAGCTCTCGGTGTGGCGGTTCCGCCGACCTGCACTCCGAACCCACATCGCCTGCCAGGCTGATCGAGGACCCGGCGGAAACGGAGCGCATCGAAATGGACCCCAAGCCCCTCGCGATCAACTTGTTCAGTGTGCGTAGACAGCTCATCGCAGACTTCGAAGGGACCCACAACCGAATCGCGGACATGGGCTATGTCGGGATCGAACCCATGATCTTCGGCCCGATTTCACTCGAGCTTCTCCCCGAGGAGCTGCGGGTGCCGACCCCGCCGGCCGAGGAATACCGCGCCCTCCTCGATCGGGTCGGACTCGCAACCGCGAGCTTGCACGGGCCGCTTCCGGAGGGTGATGGCGCCGATTTCGTGCTCGACTTCGCTGACGCCCTGGGGACGGATCAGCTCGTGCTTTCGAGTTTCATGGCGCTTCCTGAGGCCGCAAATGCCCACGCCGACGCAACTGTCCTGGCCGGGGCCATCGAGCGATTCAGCGCCGCTGCGGAACTCGCCAGCGCTCGGGGAATCTCGCTCGGTTTCCACAACCACCACTTCGAATGGGAAGTCGATCTCGGCGGACGCTTCGCCTGGGATCTCTTCTGGGAGGGTGTCGACCCGCGTGTTCGCGCAGAGGTCGATGTCTACTGGGCCCAGACCGCACACCAGGACCCCGTCGAAGTGCTCGCTCGACTCGGCACACGGGCGACACGCATCCATTTAAAGGATGGCCCCTGCGTGCTCGGCGAGCCCCAGGTCGCCCTCGGCGAAGGGCGCGTGGATATTGAAGCCTGCGCCGCCGCAGCCACCCACGCGGCCTGGCATATCGTCGAACTCGACGAATGCGCGACGGACATGTTCGAGGCTCTCGAGAAGAGCGCGCGCTATTTGCTCGATCGCGGAATCTCGCGTTCAGGAGATGCCCCTTGACGCTTTCGATTCGAGATCCACTTTCCGCTCGCACCCGTGAAGAGCGAGACTCGATTCTTGCCGAGCGACGACGGGACGCGCCAGTGGCGCCGGTCGAGTCGGGCGCCCTCTTCGTCTCGACGTTTGCGGGGGTCCGCAAGGGACTGCTCAACGTCGAGCATTTCGTCGGCGCCTTCGGCAACGCGGGTGAACTCCCGGAAGAGGAGACCGTGCTACCCGGAATTGCCGAGCCGCGCCACGGCATCCTCCGGAAGATCATCAATACGGTTCTCGCCTATCACCACGCGGTCAAGCTCGAGCCTTTTGTCCGAGACGTCGCCGCGGGAATGGTTCGCGTGATGGTCGAAGCCGCAAGGCATGGTGCAACCGTCGATCTCTGCCGATTCCTCGCCCGACCGCTCCCCTCGACGGTGATCGCTCGGGTACTCGGGGTCTCCGCGGAAGACGTGCCGCGCTTCGCGGTCTGGTCCGACGAGATCCTGCAGCGGATCACCGAGACCGGTCCGAGTTCTCCGCTCGGAGACCTTCATCCGGAGTTCGCACGCTACGTCGACGATCAGATCGAGACGCGCCGCGCACGGAAAGAGGAACCGAATGACCTGATCAGCCGCATGCTCGCAACCGACGTCGAGGGCGAATTCCTCTCGCAGAGGGCGGTGCGAACCCAGATCATCAACCTGATCATTGCAGGCAACGAAACGACCCGAAACCTGATCGGCAATCTCTTCTATCGGCTCGCGCAGGATCCGTCACTCTGGAAGCGCCTGCGCGAGGAGCCCGACCTTCGCGCGCCGGCGATCGAGGAATCCCTGCGACTGGACTCACCCGTCCAGTTCCTCGCGCGGACCTGCACCAAGCCGATCGAAATCGAGGGGGTCGAGATCGGCGTGGGGGATCGCGTGCTCTTCGGAGTGGCTTCCGCGAACTTCGATGAGACGGTCTATGACGATCCCGAGGTCTATCGACTCGACCGCGTGCGCCCGCGCGAGCATGCAGGGTTCGGGGCGGGGCCCCATCTCTGTCCCGGAGCCTATCTCGCGCGAATGGAAGCGATGTCTGCCCTCGAAGCCGCGCTCCAGCAGATCGAATCGATCGAACTCGATCCGGAATACATCTTCGACACGAACCCCATCCCGTTCACCTATGGACCGAATACGCTGTTGGTGAATATCCGGTGAGTGCATTTCTTGAGTGGCGGCCTCGCCGATCAGACGATCCCGGTCGGGCCCGATCGCAGTACCCCAGAGACCCGATCCGAGGTGGTATGCTGCGCCGATGGCACAAGCATTCACACTCGAAGACGCAGGCCTCGCTCGGCTCTCCCATGTTTCTCTGCAGGTGTCGGACCTCGATCGTGCCCTCGGCTTCTACCGGAACACGTTCGGCATGCAGATCGTCCTCGAGAAGAACCTCGAAGGCGCCGAGTTCGAAGCGGTGACGGCCACGCCCGGTGCACGATCCAAATTGGTCCGTGGCCTCATCGCGGACAGCGCCGTCGTGCAGCTCTTCTGGCACAACTGGAGGGAGCCCCAGGAGGAGAAGCAAACGCTCTTGTCCTTCGAGGTCCGGGACGCCGCGGCCGCCCATGAGCTCCTCGTCGCCGCGGGCGTGAACTGTCAGAGCGAGCCCGTCGCGTTCGACAACTCCCGTGCCTTCGTGATCCACGACCCGGACGGGCATCCCATCGAGATCATCGAGTGGACCCCTGACGCGGAGCCCTATCAAGCCGCGGCGCCCCCAGCGTCTGTGCGATGAAGGTCGGCGTACTCCAGTTCTTCGGCTGGCGGGATCGCAGCATTTCCCTCGAAACCATCTACGCCCGTGCACTCGAGCGGATCGAGATCATGGACGAGACCGGCTACGACGCGGTCTGGCTCGCGGAGCACCATTTCAGCAGCTATAGCGTCTGCCCTTCCGTGCATGTCATGGCGACCCACGTCGCCGCTCGAACCAAGCGCCTGCGAATCGGGACCGCCGTCACCCTCGCCGCCTTCTATCACCCACTGCGGATCGCGGAGGAGATCGCGCTGCTCGACATCCTGTCGGGGGGACGGGTCAACTGGGGGGCAGGCAGGGGCTTCGATCCAGTCGAATTCGAAAATTTCGGTGTACCCGCCAACGAGAGCGCCGACCGCTTCCGCGAAGCCGTAGAGATCGTGCTCGCCGCATGGGAGAACGATCGCCTGACCCATGAAGGCAGGTTCCACGCCTACCGAGACGTCGAAGTGCTTCCGAAGCCGAAACAGCGCCCCCACCCCCCGGCCTGGGTCGCAGCCAGCTCCGAGGGGGCAATCGAATGGGCGGCGGACCAGGGTCTCGCGATCCTGATGGATCCCCACTCGGCACACGATGAGATCGCACGCAAGCAGCGCTTCTACGACGCACGCTACACGGAGGTCCGCGAGGCCACTCCGCGCACCCCCGAATCGGAGCGCCCGATCGCACGGCTCGTCGCCGTGGCGGAGACCGAGACCGAGGCCCGACTCGCCGCGGAACGCGGGGCGGCATTCTCTGCGCGCTATCTCCCCAGAGAAGCCGTCGCCGCCTTTCGCGCTGACAAACGGATCGTCGATCCGGTCGATCACTACATGGACGATGTGATCATCCATGGCTCGCCCGAACGGGTCGTCGATGAACTCCGACGACTCGAATCGGATCTGCCGCTGGACTATCTGCTCCTCTCTCCTCTCAGCGAGAAGAGCTTCGACCTGTTCACCGAACGCGTGCAGCCCGATGTTTCACTCGGTCGATTCGTCCACCAGCGCGCGAACCGGCTCCTCCACCACCGTCCCTTCGAAGAAGGCGGGATTGCTGTCGGTATAGAAGCGCGCCGTGTTGGTGAAGACGAAGTCGCGGAAGTCCTCCGGTGACATGATGCCCTTATCGAGGGGCTCGATCGCCTCGAGTAACACTTCGCGCATGTCGGGAACGTCGAAATGGCCGATATCCGATCCATAGATCGCCGCCAGCTTCGCTCCGAAGGGCAATAGCTCGGTTCGGAACGCCAGGGCGTTCAGGCCGTCGTCCGCCTCGCACCCAAAGAAGAAATTGGGCACGAAAAGATCCCGGATCTCCTCCTTCCGCTCGATTCCGATCGCAGAAAACTCGTCGAGATCGGCATCGGACGGGCGATGGTGGCTTTGGCCCGGTGTCGTGAGCATCGCGCCCTCGATCTTGTCCCGGGTCGCGGGGCCGACCGCGCCGAATTGCTCGGCGAGTTTCGCGAACTCGGCATGATCGAGCAGGGCTGGGTCGAGATTCTCACGGATCGCCCTGAGGTTTCGCTTCTCGTAGTGGCCGACGAGGTCCGCGAACAGACTCGCAGCCCAACCCACTCCCCCTTCGAGAAGCGCAACGCGCAACTCCGGGAATCGCCGCGTCACGCCGCCCAGGAAGAGCGACTTGCACAGAGCCTCACCGGAAGCCGCGAAATGACCGATGTGATTGTAGACCCAGTTCGAGGTCGACTGTCGACTGCCCCAGCCATTGCCCTGCGAATGCGTCCCGAGCGAAACACCCAACTCGATCGCGCGCTGCCAGAAGGGATCGTAATCGTAGGGCGAATCGATTCCATAGGTGTCCAGCCAGAAGGCCCAGCGGCGCACCTCAGGATCGCTGCCCTCCAGTCCGACCGGAATACGCAGGTTGTAGGTCGGGATCACGACGGATTTGAAACCGAGTTCGAGCACGGCGTAGTCGAGTTCCTCGATCGCTTCTTCTGGCGTGTTCGTCGGAACCGCCGCGACGGGCACGAGCCGATCGGTGCAGCCGTCGAAGGCATCGCGGTGATAACGATTGAGCGCGCGACAACCGCCGCGCCGGAGTTCGTCCTCCCGCAATTGAAAGAACGCGAGACCGGTGCTCGGATAGATGATCGAAATATCGCAGCCGAGTTCGTCCATTCGGCTCCGCAGATAGCGAGGGAAGGACGCCGCCGCCCGATCCGAGGCGTTTCGCATCGGACGAGTCCACCACGGCGGCTTCGTCAGATGTTTTTCGACGCGCTCCGCCGGTGTGTACTCGTACCAGTCCGCGACGGCACCGAGCACACCCCGGAAGAGTTTATCGAAGTCCGTACTGATCCCGACCTCGCGCAAGTACTCGGCCAACGCCGGGACGAACTCGGTGGTGTGTCCGTCCGCGTCGATCACAGGGTGGTCGAGACGGCTGCGAATCTCGTAGGCACTCGATGCTTTACTCATCCAACAATTCCTTCTTTCTTGAGACTCGTCACCTCGTCCGGGGAAAGCCCCAACCATCCTTCGAGAACCCGCTCGGTCTGGCCGCCGATTCGCGGCCAGCGTGGCGGTTCGCCCGGCGCGTCGACGCGTGCATCCCCCGAGCCGGCGTTCGAGAAGTGGAGCGGGTTTCCGACGACATCGACGGGCGCCTCGCGCCCCTCCACTTCGAAGCGGTGCACGAGGCCCCGCGCAAGGACATGGGGATCCTGCATGATGTCCTCGGCGGTATTGACCGGTCCCGCCGCGACCCCATGGCGAGCGAGTTCCGTCGCGGCCTCACCTTTCGTACGTCCCTGTGCCCAGCTCTCGATGCCCGGGCGGATCAGCGTCTCCAGATGCTCGGCCCAGCCGGCCCGGGTTGCCAGACGCGCGTCCGCCAGCCACTCCGGGCGGCCGATCGCCTCACAGAGGCGCGGGAACTGGAGCTCGCGCACGATCTCGATCGTGAACCACCCGTCGTCGGCGCGAAAACTGTCGAGAATTCCGATGCCCCGCGTGGCGCGGCTCGGATCGACTCCGACACTCGCGAGATGAACGACGTCTGCGATTGCGATCATCGAGTCGTACATCGCGACATCGACGTGACACCCCTCTCCCGTTCGCGTGCGCTCGTGAAGCGCCGAGAGCAACCCGATCACAGAATAGAGCGCCGGCCCGGTATCGCCGAGGGCTCCGGCGCTGGCCAGACGCGGCGGGCCATCATCGTCTCGAGCGTACTCGTAGAGCCCCGCCATCGCCTCGACCACCGGTGCATAGGCCGCGCGTTCGCGGTACGGGCTCGGCGGATCGTCGCGATTGCCGAAGCCGGAGATCGACAGGTAGATCGCCGCCCGATTGCGCTTTCGAACGGCTGCAAAGCCGATCCCGAGCTTGTCCGCCGTGCCCGGTCGAAAATTCTCGGCGACCACATCGACCCGACTAGCCAGATCGAGAAACAGATCCCGCCCGCGTTCGCTCTTCAGGTCGATCGAGATCGTCGATTTTCCGAGATTGTTCCGAACGAAGGTCGATCCCGTCTCCACCCCATCGTCGCCGAGCACCGTCGGCCGGCCGTGTCGTCCCGACTCACCCGCGAGCGGCTCCACCTTGAGCACTTCGGCGCCGAGCAGCGACAGGAGTTGGGTCGCGTGGGGCAGTGAGATCATCTGTTCCGCAGAGAGAACGCGAAGCCCCGCAAGAGGTTGGGCGCTCATCGATCATCCTCCAGGACGCCACTCGCCCGCAGCATCGCAACCCTTTCATCGTCGTACTGAAGCACCCGCCGGAGCACCGCTTCCGTGTCCGCGCCATGAGCCGGTGAGCCCGTTCGAGCGACCGCCCGTGCACCATCGATCCGAAGCGGCGAACCCGGAACGCGCATGCCATGCACCGCTTCGTCGGTCCAGAGTTCGCGCGATTCGAAATGAGGATCGCGGTAGGTCTCCCCAGCCTCGTAGACGGGCGAACCCGGGACGTCGTGCGCGATGAAGAGGTCGATCCACGCGGCCCGGGTTCTTTGCGCGAAGATACCGGCGAGCTCCTCGCGCAGAGGCTCGTTTCCATAGTCGTGGTCAGCGTGTCCCTCCCCCGGCCAGCGCTCGAAGAGATCGAGCCGATCGACCGCCCGGCAGAAGTTCTCCCAGAAGCGAGTCTCCGTCGCCATCAGGAGCACGAGCCCGTCACTTGCCGCATAATACTGGTAGCGGACGTCGTGGATCGGACTGTTCAGTCGGTCCTGCTCAGGGTCACTCTCGAATTCCGCCGAGGCCGCATGTCCCTCGATCCGCTCGAGCTGACGCCGACGTGCCTCGGGGTCCTTCTCTTCCGGCTCGTTGCGGACCGCCTCGTAGGCGATTCGCCAACCGTTCCAGACCACGCCCGCATCCGCCTGACTGACTTCGATCCGCGAGGGCTGTCCGCTCGCGCGCGCTTTCAGGATTCCCGACACCACCGCCAGTGCCCCGTAGAGCGGCGCGGCCTCGAGCCCCTGCCAGACATGACCCCCGACGCGGGTCGGTCGATCGACATCGGGCCGAGCGGGTGCCAGCCCTGCGTAGGCGTCGAAAGCGAGCCCATGGGAGCCGAGGTTGCGATAGGGCCCGTCCTCGCCCCACCCCGACACGCTGATGAACACGAGATGCGGATTGACCTCGAGCAAGGCTTCGTAGCCGAGCCCGCGCCGCGCGAGGGCGCCCGGACGCATCCCTTCGATCACCGCGTCTGCCTTCGCAACGAGATCCCGAAACACCGCCGCCCCCTCGGATTTGCGGAGATCGAGAGCCAGGCTCTGCTTGCCGCGGTTCCAACGGCGAGTGGCGGGCGACTCTCCATCGATCGGTTTGCCCAACAGCCGCGCGGGGTCACCGATTCCAGGCGCCTCGACCTTGATCACCTCGGCCCCGAGATCGGCGAGATGCATCCCGACCCCGTTCGGCGCGAACATGGCCACTTCAATGATTCGTGTTCCGGCGAGAGGGGCATTCATGCGAGGACTCATGCGCGAAAAAAGCGAAGCGGAAGCGTCGCTGGTCCGTAGAACATCGGCGTTCGAAGGGGCTCGAAGGGCCCGTCCTCGGCGCGCTCGATCCGCTCGTAGCGGTCGAAGAGCGCGTTGCACGCGATCCTCGTCTCGAGCCGCACGAGAAATGTGCCGGGGCACACGTGCGGACCGTCGCCGAACGCCAGATGATCGGCCGCATTCGGTCGATCGAGATCGAACCGCGTCGGATCGCTCCAGTGCGCCTCGTCGCGATTGGCCGAAGCCAGACCGATATAGATGCTCTCGCCCTTCGCGACCGGGTGCCCATCCACTTCGGTCGCTTTCGTGCAGCGGCGAACCATGAACTGCGTGGGCGAACAAAGTCGCAGGGCCTCGAGGGTCGCCTTCGGGATGAGTGCGCGATCGGCCCGCACTCGCGCATAGAGTTCGGGATCCGACGCGAGGTGATAGAGCAGGAGACCCATCATGTCGCGACTCGTTTCCGAGCCCGCCCCGAGCAGAAAGAGCAGCTGGGTCTTCACCGCGGTCGGCGACAGACGCTCCCCCTCGATCTCCGTCGTGAGCAGGCGGGTCATCCCGTCGTCGGGCCATTTCGAGGCTTCCAGCGCGACGCGCGCGGAGACGCGCTCTTCAACGTAGTCTCCGAAGGCGGGAACCATGTCGGCGATCGTCCCGGAATTCCCGGGCTTCATGTTCATCGCCTTCTCGCAGATCTCGACGGTCCAGCGATAGAGCTGGATCGCGTCCTTCGCATCCCATCCCGAAAGCCAGCAGATCGCACTCGAGGGAACGTGGTCGATGAACTGCCCCATCGCCTCCACCGGATCCGACCCCATCGAATCGATCGCGTCGAGCCGCTCCGAGCAGAGCGCCTCCAGAAAGGGTCGCACCTCACCGGCCTTGTGGGGTGCGATCATGCCGTTCACGATCCGGCGGATGCGACCGTGGCGCGGCTCGCTCACGCCATTGAGCGATTGAAGATCCGGGTGGACGTCGGCGGCCCCCACCGCTCCCCCGAAGCAATCGATGTTGGGGAGCGCATCCGCGACCGCCGCTCGACTCGCCAGATAGAGCGGTCCGTCGGTTCCGTCCATGCGATGTACGGGGTCATTTCGGCGAAGCTCGGCCATCGCATCGAATCGACGCCCGGGGTCGGTCACATTGAGGAGGTCGGCGTCGAGGTCCATAGGTTCGACGCTAGCCAAGAAGGAGCCCCGCCCGCACGGCAGTTCGGGGCCAGGGGCTCGTCTCGATGCCGCGAAGCGCTCGCGTCGACCCCTGGTTAGAGTGTCTCGGGTAGACCCGGCGCGGATTCGAGTCGGAACGTGCTCGAATACGATCCCCCAGCGACACTCACGGAGATCCCGTCATGACCGATTCCCTCGATCGACTCGCCCCGGCCCTGGGCGGACTGGCCAAAGCCAAGGAACTCCAGCGCGAAGGGGCACGGCGATCCCAACGCAGCCCCGAGCAGAACGCCCGGCGCTTGCTCAGCGGGGAGGCCTGGAGCGATTTCTGTCACGCCCTCGAAGCCGCGGGGCGCACGATCCTCGACGCACCCGGACGCGAAGATCCGGATGTTCAGGCGGAGGGCTTCCGTTATCTGCTCGGACTCACGAAGGTCGGAATCTCCCAGGCGGCGGAACTCGAACCCGAACAGCCGCGCTTCATTCGAATCGTGGACAGCTTCATCGGAGGCGGCGCGGAGAACGCGGACAACAGCTACGCCCACGCCCATATTCGTGGCGACCTCGCCTACCGGCTCTGGGGCACACGCGGCACTGTCGAAACCTTCCTCGTGGAGATCAAGGAGGGCTTCATGCAGCTGGGGGACGTCCGAAATTTTGCCACCCTCGAGGCCTCGGAGCTCGAGGTCGAGCCCGACGGAAGTTTCGAACTCTTCCTGGGCGGCGAAAGACGGGGACCCAACTGGCTCCCCCTCGACCCGGATGCCAAGCAGATCCTCATCCGCCAATACTTTTGCGACTGGGACAGCGAGGTCCCGGCGACCTTCGACATCGAGTGCCTCGGGCGCGAGGGGCTGCCCCCGAAGAAACTCGATGCCGCCCGGGCCGCCGAGATGCTGGACGACGCCGGGCGAAACATCGCGGGCACCGTCGCTTTCTGGCAGGAATGGGTCGAGGATCTGAAGAAGCGATACGACCGGGACGCGATCAAGCCCGCAGAGATCTACGTCGGTGGGGCCGATGACATCGCCTACGGAAACGACTACTACGAACTCGCGGAGGGCGAGGCGATGATCCTCGAATTCGAGCCTCCCCAAGCGAGATACTGGGCTTTCCAGCTCATCGACCTCTGGTTCAAGACCCCGGATTGGCCGAACCAGAAGATGAGTATCAACCACCGGCAGGCCCACATCGACTCCGACGGCCGATGCCGGATCGTCGTCGCGCACGAAGATCCGGGAATCGACAACTGGCTCGATACCGCGGGCGAGACGGAAGGCGTTCTTCAATATCGCTGGATCTGGACCGAGGACAATCCACTCCCCGGTCTTCGCAGGCTGCCGGTCTCGGAAGTCCGTGACGCGTTGCCGGCGGGCACCCCAATGGTCACGCCGGCAGAGCGGCGCGACGAGATCCATCGACGACAACTCCATCGCCTCCGGCGTGAGCGAATCTAGCCCTCACACGCTCGCGAACGCGACTTCTCAGCCGTCGAGGGCTGCGCTCGCGCGGTCCGCATCGAAGGCGATCGGGAGTTTCCCCATCGGGCGTAGCCAGATGCTCGCCCAGCGATGCGCTTCGCCGTCGATCGCGAATTCGGGCATCACGCGAAGCATCTCATCGAACGCAACGCGCCCCTCGAGACGGGCCAGATTCGCGCCGATGCAGAAATGCAATCCATGTCCGAAGCCCATGTGGCGGCCGAGCTTGCGCGTGATGTCGAAGCGACTCGGATTCGGATAGCGCCGTTCGTCGTGATTCGCAGCCATCCAGATCAGCACGACCGGATCGCCCTTGGGGATCAGACGACCATGGATCTCGACCTCGCGGGTCGTGATTCGCGGGGGCGATTGGACGGTCGGTGAGTCGTAGCGCGTCATCTCTTCGACGGCGTTCGCCATGAGCGAGCGATCCTCGACCAGACGTCGTCGCTCGTCGGGATTCTCTGCGAGACGCAGCGCGCCATTCGAAATCATCGCGGCCGTCGTGTCGTTGCCCGCGACCATCAGCTGGTATCCCATATTGACGACCTGCTCGTCATCGAGCCGTTCGCCCTCGACCTCTGCGGCGATCAAAGCGCTCAAGAGATCGTCCTGCGGAAGAGCTCGCCGCTCGCGGACGAGCTCGCGCATATAGGCTCGAATCGCCTCGACCGTCAGCTCCTGTTCCTTCTCCGCGACGTCGACGGGGATCGACGGATCTCGCTGTTCGATCTTCTCGGCCCAGAGTCGAAACTGCCAACGATCTTCGCTGGGAACACCGAGCAGCGCGCCGATCACCTGGGTCGCGAGCGGAGCCGCATAATCGTGAACGACTTCGCAGCGGCCCTCTTCCGCGACTTTCCGCAGTAGATCCCGCGCCAGTCTCCGAACGACCGGTTCGAGCGCCGCAGTACGGGTCGGCGTGAAGGCCTTCGAGACGAGGGCACGCAATCGGTCGTGTCGCGGCGGATCCATATAGAAGAGACCGAAATCCATCATCCAACGCGGCATCAACTCCGTCGGTTCTTCATCGGATTCGGGGTAGAGCGAGACGCTATTGCCGAAGAGTTCCCAATCCGAGGCCGCATGCAGGACATCGTCGTATCGCGAGAGCGCCCAGAAACGCAGCCGTTCGTTGTAGTAGGCGGGATGATCGTCTCGCAGCGTCCGAAAGAGCGGAAGCGGATCGAGCTGAAAATCTGCCGCTGTGGGGTCGTATTCAAAGTCCGCCATATTGTCTCCGCGGGCCCATTCCGCCCGACACCTCATTTCCCAAACCAGACCTCATGGGCGGACGTCCGCGTCGCCGATCGGCGGCCGAGTCCGAGAGAGCCAGGCCCCGGCATCCGCCAGAATGAACTGCCCCGTGATACATCGGGCCAGATCCGACGCGAGAAAAACGGCCATCCGTCCGAGCTCCTCGGGTTCTGTCATGCGCCGCAGCGGGAGCGATTCGATCACCCGCTCGACGTGTTCGTCGTCGAAGACGGGCCGGACGGTTTCGGTGAGCGTCGTCCCCGGTGCAATCGAGAGAACCCGAATCCCGTCCGGTCCGAGTTCCGTCGCCATCGTCTGCGTCAGATGATTGATCCCCGCCTTCGCAGCCCCGTACGCCGCGAGCCGAAGCGCCGGCCGTGTCGACTCCCCCGAGCTCACGTTCAGGATCACCCCGCCCTCGCCCTGCTCCTTGAGCGCCTTCGCTTCGGCAACGCAACACAGGATCGTCGCCACGAGATTGCGGTCGACGACCGACCGCACGTCCTCGGCCACGAGATCCGTGAAGTGGGCCTGGGGCGCGTCGCCCATCAGACCCACGTTATTGACCGCGATATCCAACCGACCCAGACCCGAGATCGTCCTCGCGATCATCGACTCGACGGCGCCGGATTCTCGGACGTCGGCCACGACCGCGAGACCGCGGCGCCCTTCCGCGACGACGGCAGCGACCCCTCGCGCCGTGCGTTCCTCATCGAGATCGTTGATCGCGACATCGCACCCGGCGCGCGCGAGCCAACGAGCGATTTCACGCCCAATTCCGGCACCCGCGCCGGTCACGATCGCAACCTTGCCGGTCAGGTCGATCAATTGCTCCGCGAGTTCATTCTCCGCCATGAGATCAGCCCAGGAACTTCAGGAGAGCTTCGAAGACTTCGGCCGGCCGCTCACAGGTCAGCATATGACCCGCCCCGGCGACCTCGACGCTTTCGGCACGATCGATTCGTTTCTTCCAATGATCCCCGTAGACCGAGGGGATCAGCGCATCCTCGCTCCCCCAGACGATCAGGGTCTGCGCCGAGAGACGATAGAGCCGCTTCGAAAGGCGCCGGTTGGGAATCGGGAAGAGCACCTTGCCCGCCGTTCCCATGCGGCGGGCGTTGGCGACCATGAAATTCGTGAGCGCCTCGTTGTTCGTGAAATCGAAGCCCGCAGTCAGGATCTTCTGGCCGGCCTCGGAATCCGCGAACAAGAGCGCCGGCAGATCGAAGGGAATCGTCGCGAAGGCATCCGCGATCGGATCTTCGTCGAGGAAGAGCCCGTAGGGCGCGAGCAGCGCGAGCCGGTCGATCCTCGCATTCTGCAGACAGGCCATCTCCGCTGCGACCATCCCTCCCAGGGAATGACCCACGAGATCAGGCCGATCGACTTCGAGAGCGTCGAGAATATCCAGGCCGTGGAGCGAGAAGTCGAGCATGTCCTCGATCTTCTCCTCGCCCTCTTCGACTCCGAAGCCCGGCCAGGTCGGAGCAAGCACGTGAAAATGTCGCGAGAGAGAATCCAGGAGGGGTTCGTCTTCGAGGAGTCCCGTCAATCCGTGCAGAAAGACGAGATCCTTCCCTTCGCCGGCCTCACGTACGTCGAACTCGATTCCCCGCCGTGTCTCGAGCGTTCGGTGCTGGTAGTCCGCCATCAGGCATCCTCCGCTGCGGGAGGCGAAATGCGATGCGCGCGAGCATCGTTCTCTCCGCCTGGCATGCTGTCTTCTCCTCGCACACGCTGGTCATAGGGTTTGATCCACCAACGATCGTCGTCCTTCCACTCGGGCCAGATATCGCGAAGTTGGGGAAGAACCTTCTCGGCGAAGAGTTTCGACGACAGGCGCACCTTCCAATCCGGCATGTCCCCGATATGGAAGAGTCCGAAGACATGGCCCACACGAAGGGATTTGGCCATGTCCTCGCATCGCTCCCGAACGGTGTCGGGACTCCCCGCGATCACGAAACCATTATCTACCAATGTCTTCCAATCCAGGCTCTGATAGACCTGCTGCGCGTCGGCGCGTAGCTGATCGAGCTTGCCAGCCTTGATCGTCTTGACGGTTCGATAGCCCGGCGGATCCGAAAATTGCGGGGCGACATGGAGACAGCGATTGAAGAAGTAGAGGCAATGCTCCGAGTAGAGCCGCTCCGCTTCTTCATCACTGTCGGCGACACAGATGATCTGGGCGAAGGCGCCGCGATAGGGCGATTCGTCCTTGCCCAGTGCCGCGACGCGCTCCCAATATCCGTCCATCATCGCCTTGCCAGCGATATAGCCGCCGAAGGAAAGGTAGGAATAGTTGTAGTCGTTCTCGGCGCACCAGTCCCAGGTCTCGACCGAACCTCCGCCCGGGATATAGATGGGGGGGTGGGGCTTCTGGATGGGGCGCGGCCAGCAGTTCACGTAGCGCAACTGGTTGTATTTTCCGTCGAAGGCGAAAGGTTCCCTCTCCCTCCACGCACGCATGATCAGATCATGCGCTTCGTAGTATTTGTCACGGACCAGCGCCGGGACCTGCCCATAACAGAAATTCGTGTCCATGGGGGAGCCCACCGGAAAGCCCGCGATGAGACGCCCCCCGGAGATCACGTCGAGCATCGCGAACTCCTCCGCGACCCGGATCGGGGGATTGTAGAGGGCGATGGAGTTCCCGATCACGCAGATCGCGGCCCGCGACGTCCGCCGCGCCAGCGAGGCGGCCATGAGATTGGGCGAAGGCATCATCCCGTAGCCGTTCTGATGGTGTTCGTTGACGCCGATTCCGTCGAAGCCGAGCGCATCCGCGTATTCGAGCTGGTCCAGGTACCGGTTGTAGACGCGATTGCCCTCTTCCGGATCGAAGAGATCACTCGGGATGTCGACCCAGACCGAATGGTGCTCCTCCCGAAAATTCTCCGGCAAGTGGGGCCACGGACAGAGATTGAACCACGTGAACTTCATGGAGGCGCTCCTCGTCCCCTTCGGGTCTCACGGTGAAGGGGAGCATCCGATCGAGTATCGACCAGCATGACCGAGGCTGCGACCTCGTATTTAGAGCGGGATTCCCATGACTTGCGGGTGGATGAGAACGATGGCATCGCCCGCGGCCCCGACCGCGAACAAACGTCCGACTGACTCCCAGACTTGGCATCGCCCGTTCTTTCGAGCTAGGCGGATGCGGTACGATCAGCGCTCGGTCGAAGAAGCCTTCGATGCCCTCGACCGACTCCACCCGCGGGCGGGGCGCACTCGACCCACGAAAGACTGTGACTATGTCCGAAAGCGAAGACAACCGCGCAAACACCGACGGCACCGCCCCCCCGCACGCCTCCGGTTGGCCAGACCGCCTTCGCGCTCTCTGGGCCAATCCCCAGATCCGCTATCCGTTGCTCGTGCTGGTCTACCTCTTCGTGATTGGCTCATCGTTCAACGCGGTGCTCGAAGACCTGCGTGGCCCTCTCCAGGAGCTCGAGAAGGGGACGGCTGCAAGTGTCTACCATCTCCTACGGATCTTCACGGAGCTGACGACCCAGAGGGGCAACCTGGTCACCCTCGACGGTTTCGCCGTGTCGATCATCATCGAATGCGTCGGCCTTCTCGAGATGCTGATCTACTCCGCGTGCGTCCTCGCCTTCCCGGCGCCGATCCGCGCTCGCGTACTCGGCGTGGTTCTGGGTTGCGCGGCGATCTTCTTTTTCAATCTGATGCGAATCGCGACCCTGCTCATCGTGGGTCGTCACTGGAGCGACTACTTCGACTTCTTTCACATCTATTTCTGGCAGGCCACGCTGATCGCGATGATCGTGAGCGTGCTCTACGGCTGGATCAAACTCTTCGTGCATCGATGAAACGCACCATCGTCGTCGTCATCGCCTTCGCTGCGATCACCCTATTTCTCACCTGGTTCTGGACCGAATGGGGGCGCGTGCACTACGGCCAATTCCTGAAGGCCGTGGCACCACCGATCTATGACGTGTTCGGTTTCGGGGATGCGCGCGTCGGCGCCCATCGTCAACGCTATATCAACTTCGTCCCTTTCGTCGGACTCGTCCTCGTCACGCCCGGAATCGCGTTTCGTCGCCGCGCGATCGGTCTGATCGGCGGACTCTCAGTGCTTTGCATAGGCCATCTCGTGCTGAACCTGACCGAGGGCGGGCATCGAGCGGCTCACCTTCCCTTCGTCCCCATGCTGATTTCCGACGCGCTTCCCTTCGTGGTCTGGATCGTCGTCGCCTACCCCGTGATCAGCCAGTGGTTCGCCACCGCCCTGACGCCGTCCGTCGACTCACCGGTCGGCTCAACGGAGACGGACTCCAACTCTGGACCGGCGGAGAGCTAGGCTTCGCCCAAGGGACGACCGGCGATCGCTTCGCGTTCGACGTGAACCGGTTGCGGAATGGAGATCGATCGAAACCGGGCTCGGGGGGGATCGATCGCCTAGGCTCTCGAGATGATGAGCTGGCTTCGAACCCTCGCGAATCGAGACGACCAGGAAGGCGCTCCGGGACGATACGGGTTCTTGCTGGGATCTCTCGTGGTGCTGCTCGTCGCTCTGCCGATTGGCCAGATGCTCTCCGGGTCGACTCCGAGCTTCCCGATTCTTCTCGCGCTGGTGCTGATGGCCTCGGTCCTGGTCAACAGCCATCAGCGCTGGATCTTCGTCGTGGCCACTCTGGCCGGTCTTGGCGCGATCGCCGGCATCATCGGCGCCGAATTCCACGATGCCGTATGGATCCGGATCGTCACTGACCTGTTGAGCCTCGGACTCCTCGGCTCCACCACTCTGGTCCTGTTGAGCACCCTCGTCCACGCGAACGAGGTCTCGCAGGACACGATCGTTGGGGGGATCTGCGTCTATCTGCTCGTCGGCCTCTTCTTCGCAGTGACATTCATGCTGATGACCGAGCTGTATCCGGGGGCCTTCATCGCAGACGGAGAGACCATCGTTCGATCTGCCACAGACAGCAATACCTCAGCCACGAAGCTGCTCTACTTCAGCTTCGTCACGCTGACTACACTCGGATACGGGGACATTACGCCCGGTGGAGACATGGGTCGGATGCTGTCGGTCGCGGAGGCCCTCATCGGCCAGCTCTACCTCACGATCTTCGTCGCTCGCCTCGTTGCCCTCTACGTCGGGCATGCTCGCAAGAGCTGACAGTCGATACGATAGCGGCGCCAAGCTTTGCATTAGCTTCACACCTTGAAGCGGCATCACCGGAGAGATCGAAGCGTAGAGGTCGCGTAGACCGCGAAACGCTCCGCCCCCCGCTCCGTTGGCCAGGAATGCGTCCGCGAAGCCGTTGAACTTGTGGGCGGTCGCGAAGAGCGGAACGATCTGCGCATCGGTATCGGTTCCGAGCATCTCGAAGCCGACGGATATCTTGACCATCTCCTCCAGCAAGAGACCCACCTCGACGAGCGTGTAGTGCGCACCGTAGGAGGTCGGGTTGTTGCCCCAATTCTCCTGATAGGCATAGGAAGCCTGATAGGGAATGGAAAGGCCATCGCCGATCGACAATTTCCCGCTGAGCCGGAGGCCATCGGTCGCCGAGCCAAAGGCACGGAAATTCTGTCGATTCGGATCGCTCCAATCGGCGAAAGTGACCGCTGACGCGCCGGATCCGCACGAGCCACTACCGATCGCCGGAGGGGGGCGAACCCGGATCGAGGGACGGGTGGGCGCGGACGTCATATGTCGAGAATTACGACGTCGATTCGAGCGGTTAGACTCTGCCTGGGAGGAACCGATAATGAGTGAAGTGACCCTCGAGTCCCTCGCGCGCGAAGTCGCGACCCTGCGCGGACGCGTGCAAGAACTCGAAGACCGCGAAGAGATCCACAGGCTCACGCGCGAGTACATGCAGGCGATGCACGATGCCCGATGGGAGGACGCCGTCGCGTGCTTCGCAGCGGAGGCGAGCTACGACCATGGAATCCTGGGCGAATTGCGCACGCGGGAAGACATCGAGCAGTTCTATCTCGAGTTCATGCCGGGATTCGAAGGCGCGGGGGGCTGGGCCTTCGACATGCTCACCAACCCGACGGTCACGATCGACGGCGACGACGCCTATGGACGATGGTTTCTATTGACCCTGCTCATCGACCCCGACACGCAAAAACCGGCCTGGAGCATCGCCACTCTCGACTACGAGTACCGGCGCGAGAAGGGACGCTGGAAGTTCTGCAAGAACCACTGCATCCACGAGCACATGCTCTCACCGTACGACAAGGGATGGGGGGCCGAAGGCGGATCGAAAGTGTCCGAAGCGACCGATGCCGCGCCACAGATCCACTTCGAGCAGATCCAGAAACAGGGTGGCAAGCAGCGCCCCGGTCGACGCACTCGATCGATCCGGGGCTGGACCGTCCCCACACTCGACCCGGAGTAGCGGGAGATCGGAGTGCGCGAAAGGCCCCCCCAAGAGGTCTCTCTCGACCGCGGCCAGGTTGATCGGCTCGACACCGGCGCCCGGCACGCCCGGGTCGAGGGACAGTTCGAAAGTTCCATCGACTCGCTGGACGACTGCCGATCGTGCCAGCCGGTCGAGGAGCGGGGAGTCGCCGAGAGGATGAATCAGCGACAACTGGGCGCGTAACGCGTCGATCCAAACATCTTTTGTTATGCGGCGAAGGCACACCCTCAGTTCGCACCGGCGGAGCGGCCCAACCCTTCTGCAGGTGAGGGCAGGATCCGAGGCGGGTACCCTAGTCGTCGAAGCAGATCACGCCCCGGGTAACGCGACCCTCTTCGAGATCTTCGAGGGCTTGCCCGATCTCCTCGAGTCGATATGACTTATCCATCAGACCGGCGAGATCGAGCCGGCCCGCCAGAAAGAGGTCTACGAATTCCGGGATATGCCGACGCGGCTCGATTGATCCGCCCATCGTCCCGGTCAGGGTCTTCTGTCGCAACAGCGCCGACGTCTGCAACTCGGTTCCAACTTCCGCAGCGGCCAGGCCGATCAGCACGACGTGTCCACCCGGGCGGACGGCTTCCACCGCTTGCTCGAGCGTCCCCGCCGACCCGACGACATCGAAAGCATGATCGGCCCCACGACCGTCGGTCAACGATCGGACCACCGAAACGACATCCTGCTGAGATGCGTCGATCGTCTCCGTGGCCAACCCCATCGCAAGCGCCTTCTCGAGTTTTGTCGGGTTGACGTCGACGGCGATCAATTTCGCGGCCCCACGCAGCTTCGCCCCCATCAGGACCGAGAGTCCGACCCCGCCGGTGCCGATCACGACGACACTCGCACCCGGCTCGACCGGATCGCGCACCATCGCGGCGCCAAGCCCCGTCGACACTCCGCACGCGAGCCCCGCGAGTTTGTCCAGCGGCGCGTCCTTTCGAACCCGAACGGCGCTGCGTTCGGGAACGATCGCCTTCTCCGCGAACGATGCCTGGAACGAAAGGCTGTGGATCGCCTCGTCCCCCTTCGAAAGCCGCGTCGTCCCATCGAGCATCTTCCCGGTATAGAAGGTGACGTTCTCGCAGAGCGCCGAGGAGTGGCGCCGACATTGGAAGCAATCCCCGCAGCCGGCAATGATCGAACAGACAACGGAGTCGCCCGGGGAAAACCGGGTCACCCCCGTCCCGACCGCCTCGACGATGCCGACGCCCTCGTGCCCGAGCACGATCGGACGGGGAACGGGAAGGTGTCCCTGAAAAATAGAGAGATCGGTCCGGCAGACGCCGGTCGCGACCATTCGGAGCTTGATCTCGCCGTCACCCGGCGTCGGCTCGTCGAGTTCTTCGATGGCGATCTGTCGGACTTCGCGGCACACAGCGGCTCTCATGCGCTTCCCTCGATAACCCGCCGCGGGGCGGCCAAAGACCCATAGCGCGATGCCTCGCGGCTGTCAGTCGAGCGGAATTGGAGCGCGAACCCGGAACGGGTGGCTCGGAGCGCGTAGGCGCGTTACCCGTACGTCCACGATGACCGCCTCTCTACCCGACCTGCCGCCCTACGAACCCCAACGTATCCTCGACGCCGCTTTTCCCGAAAAGATCCGCCTGGTCTGCCGCACCTGGGCCGCTCAGATCGCGCCCAACTCCCTTGCCGTAATGGCAATGTATTGGGCAAAATACATCCTTCTCTTCGTCGGTGGCTGGGCGTTCTGGGTCTCCTTTGGCAAGGATTACCCGGGATTGTCTTCCTTTGGTGATTGGGCCTTCACGCCCGCCGCCTTCCAGAGAGCGATCGTCTGGGCGCTCGCTTATGAATCGCTCGGCTTCGGCTGTTCCTCGGGTCCGATGAACGCGCGCTTCAATCCACCGCTCGGTGGCTTCCTCTATTGGTTCCGGCCCGGTACGACGAAGCTCTCGCTGGTTCGGAGATGGCCGCTGCTCGGTGGAATCAAGCGAACCTGGTTCGATGTCGCGCTCTACACCGCGCTCCAGATCTCTCTCTTTCGCGTGCTCGTGTCACCGGAGGTCACCCGCGAATTGCTGCTCTTGCCCCTGGTCTTGATTCCGCTGATTGGCCTCGCCGACAAGACAATCTTCCTCGCAGCGCGCTCGGAGCATTACTGGGTGGTGCTTGTGGTCCTCACGTTCGCGTTCGGGAATGGGCCCGAACCGGAGAATCTGGTGTGGGTCGCCGGGGCCAAGGTCGTTTGGTGCTCTATCTGGTTCTGGGCCGCGACCTCGAAGCTCAATCACCTGTTCCCGTCCGTGATCATGGTGATGATGAACAACGGCCCCTTCTTTCCGCGCTGGTGGAAGAGGCGGCTCTTCACCAACTATCCCGACGATCTTCGCCCCTCGAATTTCGCAGGAATGATGGCGCATTTCGGGACGGCGACGGAGTTCATGATGCCGGCCCTGTTGATCTACAGCGCCCACACGGGCAACGCGATCTTGACGATCGCCGCGCTGCTCATCATGACGATCTTTCATGGCTATATCGGGATCAACAACCCCGCTGGCATGCCGATCGAGTGGAACATCCTGATGATCTTCGGCGGCTGGTTCCTCTTCGGCGGCTACCCCGAGATAAGCGTGTTCGCAATCGGGACGAAGCCTCTTCTCGTCGCGTTCCTCGCCTTCTGTCTCGTGCTGATTCCGGCCTACGGCAATCTTTTTCCGAAACACGTCTCCTTCCTTCTGGCGATGCGGTACTACGCGGGCAATTGGGCGTACAACATCTGGCTCTTCAAGAAGCCAACGGACGATGGGCCCGGCGCGGCGGAAAAATTGCACAAGCTCAAGTGCTCCTCCGGTTCGATGCGCGAGCAGTTGGCACCGCTGCTTCCGGACGAGCAGACCCTCGATCTAGCGCTGGACATGATGCTCGCCTCGCGTTTCATGCATATGCAGGGGAAGCCGCTCCTCGAAGCGCTCCCCCTCGCCGTCGACGACATCCACGACTACGAATGGTGGGAGGGCGAAGTACTCGCCGGCCAGGTGCTCGGCTGGAATTTCGGCGATGGGCACCTGAACAACGAGAACCTGTTGAATGTCATCCAGGCCCAATGCGAATTCGAGGAGGGCGAGCTTCGCGTCGTGATGGTCGAGAGTCTGCCTCTGTTCGGCCGCAAGATGCACTGGAGGATCGTCGACGCCGCGACCGGCATCCTGGAAGAAGGCGACACGGATCTCGTCGGCATGCGCTTCGAGACACCCTATCCGGCGGGCGAGTACGCCGAGGCCCTGCTGCGCGGGCGTCGTGGCGCCCGCGACTCTTCCGCGGCTCCTGCAGTCTAGAGCCGAAGGGCATGTCCGATTCGGACCCGGATGCGGTCGTCATCGGCTCGGGGCCGAACGGGCTCGCCGCCGCAATCGAACTCGCGCGCCAGGGAGTGAGCGTGCTCGTGGTGGAAGCCGACGACGAGATCGGAGGCGGAACGCGCAGCGGTGAGCTCACGCTTCCGGGATTCACCCATGACATCTGTTCTGCCGTCCATCCGATGGGAATCCTCTCGCCCTTCTTTCGCCAGCTTCCACTCGAGGAGCACGGTCTCGAGTGGGTCTTGCCGCCCGCTTCTGTCGCTCATCCCCTCGACGACGGCGACGCGGTCATGATCTACCGCTCTCTCGACCAGACGGCAGAAGCGCTCGGCCGGGACGGGAAGAACTATCGGCGGCTGATCGCGCCTCTGCTGGGGGATCCGCACGGCCTGCTCGCGGACGCGATGGCACCCCTCAAGATCCCGGATCACCCGATCCAGATGGCGCGATTCGGATTGCGAGCGGCGTTCTCGGCGAACCGGCTCGCACGCCTGTTGTTCCGCGACAAGGAGGCGCGCGCCCTGATCGCCGGCTGTGCGGGCCATTCGGTGCTGCCGCTCAGCCAGCCGCTCACCGCTGCCCTCGCCACCCTGTTCGCTCTCACCGCCCACGTCGAGAACTGGCCCGTCGCACGCGGTGGCTCGCGCTCCATCGCATCGGCGCTGGGCTCCTATTTTCGTCACCTCGGCGGACGGATCGAAACGGGTCGCCCCATCCAGCGTCTCGACGACCTGCCGAACGCGAAAGTCATCCTCTTCGACACGTCGCCCGCACAGCTCTCCGCGATCGCGGGAGACTCGCTCCCGAAGGGATACCGGCGACGCCTCGGTCGCTATCGCTACGGCCCGGGCGTCTTCAAGCTCGACCTTGCGCTCGACGGGCCGATCCCGTGGTCCGACCCGAACTGCCTCGAGGCCTCGACGGTTCACATCGGCGGCACCCTCGAAGAAATCTGCGCCTCGGAAAGAGACATGTATGCCGGACGCCATTCCGACCGACCCTTCCTGATCCTCTGCCAGCAGAGCCAATTCGACAGCACCCGCGCCCCCGCCGATCAACACACGGGCTATGCCTACTGCCACGTTCCCCACGGCTCGACCCTCGATCGAACGGAGGTGATCGAATCGCAGATCGAGCGATTCGCCCCGGGCTTTCGTGATCGAATCCTGGCGCGTCACTCGATGAACACCGCCGACTTCCAGAATCACAATCCGAACTACCACGGCGGCGCGATCACAGGGGGTGTCGCGGATGCGCTGCAACTCTTCAATCGGCCCGTCACCCGACTCGATCCCTATTCGACCCCGAACCCTCGGCTCTTCATCTGTTCTGCGGCCACGCCTCCAGGCGGCGGGGTCCATGGCCAGGGGGGCTATTGGGCCGCGCGGTCGGCACTTCGTCGGCTCGAAGGCGAAGCCGCATGATCGCGCCCCCCAAAGGCGTCGTGGCCCTTCTCTCTACGGGTCCCGCCGTGCTCCTGGCTGCCATCCTCCTCGGTCTTCCCGCTGGCGCGAAGCGTCCCGAGTCCAGAGACCCCTTCCCGGATCGAATCGAGATCGCGGCACGCGATCATCCCAATAGCCTGACGAGTGAAGAGTCCGCAGCCGGATGGACGCTTCTCTTCGATGGGGTCACGACGGATGGCTGGCGAGCCGCCGGGGGGGACGAATTTCCCGACGATGGATGGCAGATCGAGAGGGGGACCCTCACGATTCGTTCGGCGGGAATCTTCGAGTTCCGTGCGGGTGGCGACCTCTTCAGCCGGGAGCGCTACGGCTCCTTCCTGCTCGATTTCGAGTTCCTGCTCAGCGAGGGGGCGAATAGCGGAGTGAAATATCGTGCCGAAGTCCAGAACCAGATCGGCTTCGTCCATTCGTTGGGCTGTGAGTTCCAACTCCTCGACGATCTGCGCCATCCGGACGCCAACCGGGGTCACGCCGGCAATCGAACCCTCGCGTCTCTCTACGACCTGCTTCCCCCGATCGGGTCGAAGGACTTTCGCGGGATCGGAGACTGGAATCAGGGGCGAATCCACGTCGAAAAGGGTCGAATCGCGCACTACCTGAACGGAACCCGGGTCCTTTCGGCCGAGATTGGATCCGAGCGCTGGAATACCGCTCTCGCGGCGAGCAAGTTCGCGAATCGGGAGGGCTTCTGCACGGGACCGCGGGGCCACATCGTCCTCCAGGATCACGGCGACCGGACGAGCTTTCGCAATCTTCGGATCCTCGCCCTCGACTGATCCCTGGTCCGCGCGGTTGCGGACTTCTATCCTTCGTCCCCACGCACCCGCGTGCCACTCCCGAACGCGATCGATTGCAAAGCGGCCCGGCCGCCGCGCGGCGCCCGATCGAAAAGGAACGCTCAGCCCAATGAGAATCGGCCTCTTCCTCCTCACGAACATCGCAGTCATCGTGGTGATCTCGATCATTTTTTCGGTCTTCGGGATCGGCAACGTCCTGGACGATCAGGGCATCGATCTCGATCTCGGAAGGCTGCTCATCTATTCCGCCGTAATCGGATTCACGGGTTCGTTGATCTCGCTGGCGATGTCGAAGGCGATGGCCAAACGGTCGACGGGTTGTCAGCGAATCGAAGAGTCGAGAGATCCCGAGGCCCAATGGATCGTTTCCCGTGTCCGGGCCCACGCAGAAGCGGCGGGAATCGGGATGCCCGAGGTCGCGATCTTCCCGGCAGAAGGACCCAACGCCTTCGCGACGGGCATGCGGCGCGACTCCGCCCTCGTCGCCGTGAGCAGTGGCCTCCTCCGGAGCATGGACCGCAACGAGGTCGATGCGGTGCTTGGACACGAAATCGCACACATCGCGAATGGCGACATGATCACTCTCAGTCTGATGCAGGGCGTCGTGAACACTTTCGTCGTGTTCCTGTCTCGGATCGTCGGACACTTCGTGGACCGGGTGATCCTGAGGAACGAACGGGGTCACGGCATCGGCTATTTCCTCTCTTCGATGGTCGCACAGGTGCTGCTCGGCATTCTCGCTTCGACGATCGTATGTTGGTTCTCTCGCCGACGGGAGTTCCGCGCAGACGAAGGGGGCGCGCGATTCGCCGGGACGGAGAACATGATCGCCGCACTCGAACGATTGAAGGGCGGGACGGCGGAGCTGCCCGACGGAATGGCGGCATTCGGGATTGGAGGCGGAAAGATGGCCGCCCTCTTCTCGACGCATCCTCCCCTCGACGTTCGGATCGCCGCCTTGCGCGAAAGGGGGGGCTGAATCCCGGCTCGCCCTTCCCGGATTTCGATCCGACCCCAGACCGCCCAACGAAAGAGGAGCTCCAGTGGCAGCCAGATACGAGGGCGACGATTTTCGACGACGGTTCGGTCCCTGGGCCGTGATCGCAGGAGGCTCTGACGGGATCGAGACGAAGACCCTCCAGGCGGACCTCAGCGAGGCCGCGGCGGCCGACGTGGTCGGCGAAGCCACAGCCGAGCTCGATGTCGGTCTGTTCATCTACAACGCGGGCTCCAGTCCCAGCGCCGGAGCGTTCCTCGACCAATCGGTGGAGGATGCTCTCTTCCTGGTGGATCTCAGCTGTCGCGGCCCGGCCTTGCTCGCGCACCATTTCGGCCGCCGGCTCCGCGCCCGAGAGCGCGGCGGACTCATCTTGATGTCTTCGATGGCCTGCCTCGCCGGCAGCGGATATCAAGCGACCTACGCCGCCACCAAGGCCTTCGATACCACTCTTGCCGAAGGTCTCTGGGTCGAACTCGCACCCTTCGGCGTCGACGTTCTCGGAGTCCTGGCGGGCGCCACACGGACCGAGACGATGCTCGCTCAGCGACCGGCCGAATTCGCCGACGCGATGGATCCCACCGAAGTCGCCCGCGGTGCCCTCGACCATCTCGGAAAGGGCCCGAACTGGATCCCGGGTGTCGCGAACCGCGCCGCGGCGAAGGGGATCTGGCCCATTCCGCGCGTCGCGCTGATCAATGGCATGACCCAGGCCTGTGCCTCCCTCTTCGAATTGCCCGTCCAGAACGTCGAAGGGCGGGAATTCCATGAAGGAGACTGAGTAACGGCGCCCGGGTCGAGTCGTTCGAAGGCCCGAGGCAGGGGTCGCCGCGTGGATTCCGTTGATCCATCATCGGAAGCGAGGCCAACCCGAACCCGATTCTCGGAGGAGGGGCGCCCAGGGAGACGTCGCTTCCAATGATTCACAGGCATGCGTCCGGATTATTCGCCCTGCTCTGCTATTCGATCCTGCTCTCGATCAGCGGATGTGCCTCTAGCGACGTATCGATCGGTCAGACCGACGACCTAGCCGTCGACGACGCCCGGCTGCTGGCAGCGGATCGCTCGAGCTGGCTGACCCACGGCGGGACCTACGCCGAGCAGCGTTACAGCCCACTCTCCCAGATCAACGAATCGAATGTCGATTCGCTCGGCCTCGCCTGGAGCTTCGACATGCAGAGCGAACGGGGTGTCGAGTCGACCCCGCTGGTCGCCGACGGAGTCCTCTACGTCACCGCGCCCTGGAGCATCCTGCACGCCCTCGACGCCGCGAGCGGCGAGCATCAATGGACCTTCGACCCCCTCGTTCCGCGCAGCATGGCGCGACAGATCTGCTGTGGGGTCGTGAATCGCGGCGCCGCTCTCTACGCGGATCGCGTCTTCATCGGGACTCTGGACGGTCGCCTCATCGCGATCGATCGAGACACCGGTCGCGAGGAGTGGTCCGTCGACACGCGTGAGCCCGAATGGCCCTATTCGATCACCGGTGCACCGCGCGTGGTCGAAGGCAAGGTGATCATCGGCAACGCCGGCGCGGACCTCGGCGCCCGGGGTTATGTCTCCGCCTACGATGCGGAGAACGGCGAACTCGTCTGGCGGACCTACACGGTCCCCGGGAACCCGGCCAATGGCTTCGAGTCGGCCGCGATGGAGTACGCCGCCACCACCTGGAATGGGCAATGGTGGAAGGCAGGCGGCGGGGGCACGGTCTGGGATGCACTCGCCTACGACCCCGAGCTTCGTCTTCTCTACGTCGGCACGGGAAACGGGACGCCCCATGTACGATGGCTTCGCAGCCCCGGCGGTGGCGACAACCTCTACCTCTCGTCGATTCTCGCACTGCGCCCCGATACGGGGGAACTCGTCTGGCACTATCAGACCACGCCCGGCGACAGCTGGGACTACACCGCGACCCAGCACATTCTCCTGGCGGACCTCGAGATCGACGGAAGGACACGCAAGGTGCTGATGCAGGCCCCAAAGAACGGGTTCTTCTTCGTCATCGATCGTACGAACGGCGAGTTCATTTCCGCCAAGCCCTTCGCCAACGTGACCTGGGCCTCTCATGTCGACGAATCGGGCCGCCCCGTGGAGACCGACACCGATTATCGGGAGGTCGCAAAGTTCGTCCGACCCAGCCCCTACGGCGCCCACAGCTGGCCGCCCATGAGCTTCCATCCGAAGACCGGCCTCGTCTATCTGCCGGTTCGCGACATGGGAGCCATCTACAAGATGGACGCGGCCTGGGACTACAAGCCGGGCCGATGGAATACCGGAATCGACATGGCGGTCTACGAGGACTTCGGAAGCGACGAGAGTGATTTCAGTTGGGAAGCCTATCTGCTCGCCTGGGATCCGATCGAACAGCGCGAGGTCTGGCGCCTCCCGCATATCACCGCCTTCAACGGAGGCACCCTTTCGACCGCAGACAATCTCCTCTTCGAGGGCTCCGCCGACGGTCGGTTCGTCGCCTACCGCGCCTCGGATGGCGCGAAGCTCTGGGAATCACCGGTCGGTACGGGCGTGATGGCCGGCCCGATCACCTACGAGATCGACGGCGAACAATACGTCGCCGTCGCGGCGGGTTGGGGAGCCTCTTTCGCGATGAGCGGAGGGGACGCGGCACTCCGAGCGAAGGTCCGCGGGGGGGCCAGGGTGCTCGCATGGAAGCTCGGCGGGGATGCGGTCCTGCCCCCGGGTCGGCCTCCGCTCGGCCCGGTCCCGGCACCGAGCTATGCAATCGAGTCCACCGCCACCGAGCGGCGGAGAGGGATGATCCTCTACCAGGAGGAATGCTCGGTCTGCCATGGGCCCGGTGCCATTGGCGGCGGATCCGGTGTTCCGGATCTACGCTACATGGCCGAGTCGACCCACGCGGTCTTCCCGCGAATCGTGCTCGAAGGACTCCGAGAACCCGGAGGGATGCCGCGTTTCGATGACCTGTTCGATGCAGGCGACGTTCGCATGATTCAGGCCTGGATCCTCGAGCAGGCCCGAATTGGATCGGAGAAGTCGGCACCCTAGCCCGCCTCTCCGACGAAGACCGAGACCTCAACCGACCACGCCGGACCAGGGCGACACAGGAAAGAGACCGATGCCGATTCCCAAGATCATCTCCGTCGACGATCACGTCGTCGAACCGCCGGACCTATGGAGCAGCCGCCTACCGAGTCGATACCTCGACCGCGGCCCGCGCATCGTCCGCGAGCGCGGGAGGATGGGCGGACCCGTCGGCATGCAATGGGAAGCCGACGAAAGCGGCGAATGGGCGGACATCTGGTACTACGATGACCTCGTCTCGCCCTTCTCCCGACTCTCCGCAGCGGTCGGGATGGGAGATCTCGGTTTCGCAACGACGACTTTCGACGAGATCCGACCCGGCGCGTGGAAGCAAACGGAACGGCTCCTGGACATGGACGCCAACCACATGGACGCCTCGATCTGTTTCCCGAATACGCTGCCGCGCTTCTGTGGACAGACCTTCATGGAACGAGAGGACAAGGAACTCGGACTCCTCTGTGTGGAGGCCTACAACGATTGGATGATCGACGAATGGTGCGCGGGGGACGGTAAGGGCAGGCTGATCCCGCTCACGATCGTTCCGCTCTGGGACGTCGAACTCGCGGCTCAAGAGGTTCGGCGCTGCGCGAACAAGGGCAGCTACGCCATCGCGTTCTCGGAGAATCCGCACCCGCTCGGGCTGCCCTCGATTCATACCGGCTACTGGGACCCCCTCTTCGCCACGTGCCAGGAGACCCAGACCGTCGTCTGCATGCATATCGGGTCCTCTTCGAAGATGCCCATCACGACGCCCGACGCGCCTTTCATCGTCAGCTCGACGTTGACCTTCCAGAACGCCATGGGCTCCCTGATCGACTGGGTCTTTTCGGGAACCCTCGCCCGCTTCCCGGATCTGACGATCGCGTACTCCGAAGGTCAAGTCGGATGGATGCCCTATATCATGGAAAGAATGGACAAGCTATGGGCGGAGCGCGTCGACAACTCCTTCGGATCCGGTCTCCCCGAGGCACCGACCTCCTATATCAAGGATCGCGTCCTCGGTTGTATCTTCGACGACGAAACGGGACTCGCCAATCGTGATCGGATCGGCATGGACCTGATCACCTTCGAAGTCGACTACCCCCACGCCGACTCGACCTTTCCCGAAACGGAAAAGGTGGCGATGAAGATCTGCGAGAAGGCCGGCCTGAATGCCGAAGAGATCTACGCCCTGATGCGGGGGAACGCGATCCGCGGATTTGGCCTCGAACGTTTCGGCATCACGAAGTAATCGCCAGAGCCCGTTCCGAAGACGGCCAGACGAAGGCCGTGCGAGACGGGGACCTCGGCGGCGGAGCGATCCCGGTTCGAGGAAGCCCTCAGGGCTCGAGCGCGATCTTGATCGCGCCACCCTTTCGATCTCGTGATTTCAGGAAGGCCTCGGGCGCCTTCGAGAGCGGATAGCGATGGCTGATCAGTGCGTCCGACACCTCTTCTCGATTCCCGAGAATCGCGGCGGCGGCATCAACGTCCCGAGTCGTCCCGGAGCGTCCGTACATCGTCGACCACACGATATCGAGTTCCTTCGCCGCCACCGTGAGGCCCGGCACCTCGATCTTGCCCCAGGACGAAGCGAGCATCAGAAGCGTACCCTTGGGCCGTAGCGCTTCACAGGAGGCCTCCGTCGCGCTGGGCGACCCCGCGCAATCGAGCACGACGTCGTAGTCCCCGTCCTTTCCCGACTCGACGATATCCGCGCCGAGCTGGCGCCCGGCAGCGATCTGCGCCGGGTGTCGCGCGACGAGGTCGACCTGGGCGCGCGCGGAAGTCGCGACCGTGACCGCGCTCAAACCGATCGTCCCGCCACCGATGACCAGCACGCGCGTCGCTGCATCGATCCCCGCCCGACGCACCCCGTGTACGGCCACCGCGAGCGGCTCGACCAGAAAACCGGTCGTTGCGTCGAGGCCGCGGGGAAGCGGAACGAGGCATTCGGCGGGGACGATGATCTGCTCCGCCATTCCACCGTTGCGCCCGACTCCGTAGATCATTTCGTTGCCCTTCACGCACACCTGGTGATCGCCACCGAGGCAATATCGGCAGCGACCACAGGGGTCCATCGGCTCGATCGCGACGGGCGTGCCATCTTCGAGTTCGCCGGCGATCTCATGCCCCGGGATCCCAAAGATCGGAAAGCCACTGTCGAGAATCGAGACATCCGATCCGCAGATGCCACAAGCGCGAATCTTGACGAGCACCCCGTCCCCGGACGGGACCGGCACCTCGTCGAGTACGATCTTCCCAGAATCGAATTTGACCGCCAGCATCTTGCCCTCCTGCGCGGTTCGGCTCGCAACCGCTTCACAAGTCCCGAGCCTAGATGACTTGCGTTGCTCCCGCGGCGGGTGCGAAGATATTCGAGATGCTCGATCGATCTCGATCCGAGCCACGGGGGGGGCGATGTCCGGCGAGTCCGACCTGAACACAGCACCACAGCACTCGGAATCGTCGCACTCGGGAGCGGAATCCGTCGCAGAGGCGACCGGATGGGACCTGTTCGGGATCGCCCTCGCGGACGATCCACATTCCCAGTGGCGAAAGATCCGCGAACAGACGCCGGTACTCGATGCCGGCGACGGCGTTTTCTTCATCACGGGATGGGACCTCGTCGACGAGGTCTTGCGCGACCCACGGCACTTTGCAGGGTCGGGGGTATCCGCCTCCTTCGGTGCGTCGAACGGATTGGCATTCGAAGCGATGCGGGTCTGGCTGATGTCCCTCGATGGCCCCGAACAGACCCGCGCACGCGGTCTGGTCCGCCGCGAGTTCACTCCGCGCCAGATCGAAGCGCTGCGGGAACGCATCGTCCTCACGACCGACCGGCTGGTCTCGGCGATCGAAACGACCCCAGCGAATACCCCGCTCGACCTCGTCGAAGGGCTCGCCTTCGCCCTGCCCTCCGAAATCATTCGCTCCCTCTTCGGGCTGCGCGAGGATGAGTGGGCAGAGGAGATCGTGAGCGTGATCCGAGGCGTCGACGATTCGCCGGGTGCGAGCATCCAGATGATCGAGGGATTGGCGCAGACCTTCGAGGGGCGCATTGCCCGCGGTGACATACCGGACGGCCTGCTCGCAGATCTCCGGGTTCCCGACGAGGAGCTCGGCGCGCTCTCCCCCCTCGAAGTCGTCGCCAACGCCGTGCTACTCGTGACTGCGGCGATCGACACGACTGCGGGCCTGATCGGCAATCTCGCTCATTGCCTGCTCGAACGTCCTCCACTCCTCGACCGAGTCCGTCGTGACCCGCGGCTGATCCCCTCGCTTGTCGAGGAGACGCTTCGCTTCGAGCCGCCGGCGCTGTCCTGTTCTCGGCGAGCGGGACAGGATCTGGAACTCGCAGGCGTCTCGATTCCAGCCGGCAGCCAGCTCCTGCTCGGACTCGCCGCAGCGAACCGGGACCCGGCTCGATATTCGGATCCGGACCGGTTCGAGCCGGATCGCGATTTTCAGGGACTCCTGTCGTTCGGTGGGGGCCGACATTTCTGTCTCGGCGCCGCCCTTGCGCGCCTCGAGGCCCAGATCGTTGCTGAAAGACTCTTCGTCGATTCCGCCTACGACTTCGAGGCTCTCGAAAAGCCCCGGTGGCAGAAGAAGAATCCGACGGTGCGGGCCCTCGACCGACTTCCGGTGCGAGCCCGTCTTCGTTCGAACTAGCGGAGGAAAGGAATCGATGCGCGTCGAAGATCACAGTCTGATGGATCCCGACATCCAGGAATCCCCCTTCGCCTACTATCGTGCGGTCCGCGAGCATGCGCCCGTCTATTTCATGCCGGATGCCCAGGCCTTTCTCGTGACGCGCTACCGCGATGTCCAACACGTGCTTCGCCATCCCGAGATCTGGTCGAATGATCTCCTCGGAAAGGCCGGTTTTTCGATGTTCCAACACGTCGAAGCCCAGACGCTCCTGGAATCCGAAGGATGGCCGCGAGACACTAAATTCCAGTCCGACCCGCCGATCCATCGCGACTATCGAGCCTTGGTCGCCGACGTGTTCACCGCCGGTCGAGTCCGGACACTGGCTCCTTTCATTCGGAGTACGACGCGGAATCTCGTCGAGAAGATGGCCGGGACGAAGGAATGTGAATTCCTGGCGACCTTTGCCACTTGGCTCCCGATTCGCGTTGTCACGACCCTGCTGGGTCTACCGTCGGAGGACGCGCCGCGAATCAAGCATTGGTCGGACGCCTGGGTGGAACCGCTCTCCGGCATCATCTCGAAGAAGCGTGAGATCGAGGTCGCTCGGCTCGGGATCGAACTCCAGCACTATCTGGCGGAGTGGATGGAGCGCAAGCAGCGCGATCCGTGCCCGGACGTATTGAGCGATCTCACACATGCGTCCTTCCCGGACGGGCGCCCGCTCCCGATGGCGGAAAAGATGGGATTGGCCGAACACGTCATCGTCGGCGGGCATGAAACCGCGACGAGCGCCCTCGCGTCCGGGCTGATGCTCCTGATCGAGAATCCATCGGTCGAAGTCGAACTGCGGCAGAGGCCCGAACTCATCAAGAACTTCGTCGAGGAGGTGTTGCGCCTCGAGTCTCCGAGTCAGGGCTTCTTTCGCTATGCCATCGCGGACGGAGAAATCTCGGGGACCGCGATACCGAAGGGGTCGATGGTTCACGTGCGATTTGCCGCCGCCAATCGGGACCCTGAGCAGTTCCCGGACCCGGACGAACTCGACTTGCACCGTTCGAATTTGGGCTCCCACATGGCGTTCAGCCAGGGAGAACATCATTGCGTGGGCGCTCCCCTCGCTCGACTGGAGCTCCGAATCGCCTTCGAAGAGTTGCTCGAAAGATTCGATCAGTTCGAGTTCGAGCCCGGGTCGACGCTGCGACATCTCCCGGGACTCGCTCTTCGTACCCTCGAAGCCCTGCCCATACGCTATGCATTGGCGAATCGCACAGAATAGGAACCGCCATGAAGAAGAGCGCCGCCCGGGCCACATTGTCGACCGAAGCCATTTCGACGCTGCTCGACGTCGCCACCACCCGAGCGCGCGAACTCGATATCCGGGTGCACATCGCGATCGCGGATTCATCCGCTGAGATCGTCGGCTTCCTCAGCTGCGAGGGAGCTCCACGACTCGCGGCAACCACCGCGAGACACAAGGCCTTCACGGCCGTTTCCACTGGCATGTCGACCCTGGCATGGAAGACCTACACCGATTCGATTCCTCCGGACGAATTGAAGATCATCGATAAAGTCGAGGGCTATATCTCCGCGGACGGGGGCTACCCGATTCTGGAAGACGGAATGGTCCTCGGATCGATTGGCGTTTCCGGCGCGGATCAAGAACGGGACGCCGACGTTGCACGTCGCGCCGTCGAGGCCCTCGAAAATTCGTAGAGCCAAACGCGAGCGGCCTGTTATGCGTTACTCTCCCCCCATGGATCCAGCCAGGACTCGCGTCGCGTCCGGGTGTCACCCCATGCCGCGCTCGCCCGCCGACGGACCCGGGCGAGGGTTTCGCGGCGCAACCCTGCTCGGCCTCGTTCTGGCGACGCTGACTGGCTGCGCGATCGACATCCCCAGGATTGATCTCTACTCGGATGCTCTCGCGAACCCACCGGGTGCCACTTTCGGCTTGCTCCCCCTCGAGGATCAGCGCCCGGAGAGCCAGCGCGTTGGAAAGAAGCCACGACTCTGGATATTCCTGCTCTACAACCAGCGAACCGGGACCTACTTGACCGGCAACCAGCATTTCGAGGGCGATGTCTCGGACGCCGTCTCGCGCGCTCTCACGGACGCACTCGATGGCACACGATTCGGCCGAGCGCGGCTGCTCGATGCCGCACCGAGCCGCAGCGTGCCGCGCGCGCTCGCAGCCTGCGTGGAGGAGGATCTGCGCTTCGTGGGTCTGGGCTCGATCGAGTCCCTTTACGGGACGATCCGGCAGCGAGCCTATTTCGGAATCCTGCCGATCCCCTTTCTCACGCTGATCGGCTTTGCCAACTCCGCGAGCGATCCACTCGGCGTGATCGAACTCGATCTGGAGATCCTCGACTGCGGGACGCGCCGGAGCGTCTATCGTCGTCGCATCACCCGACAGCTTCGCTTCCCGGAGGAGACACCCTCGCACGCCGTCCGACTCGCGCTCACCGACATCCTGCAGCAAGTGCAGAACGAGACCGCGCGCCGATAGCCCGTGCGCAAGGAGACGTGCGCTTCAGATCAGGATCACACCCTGTGCCGCTTGCCGCTCGCGATAGCTCGCGTTCCAACGGGTGAGCGCTGGCGCCTGCGCCAGGACATCGAGTTCCCGGAAGCGAGCGAATTGCAGCGCGCCCTGGAGTGTGCAGTCCGCGACGCTCACGTAGTCGCCCGCGAGAAAGGGACGACCATCCACCATCAGGCCCTCGAGATGGGCGACCGCCGCGACCCACCGCTCCCGATAATGCTCTGCAACGGGCGGGTTTGCGGGCAGGCCGAGCGGCGAGTTCGTATTATGGATCTCGCGGGCCGCAGGAATCAGCACACCCAGATCCGCGATCCGTTCGAGTTGTCGGGCGTCGGCTCGCGCCTCTTTATCGGGCCCCCACATCGACGGTTCCGGATGGAGTTCCTCGAGGTATTCGATGATCGCAAGAGACTCGTAGAGGATCGTTCCTCGATCGGTCTCGAGGGCGGGCACCGTCCCGAACGGACTGATCCTCAAATATTCCGGACTCTTCTGTTCGGATTCCACGAGGTTGACCAACACTTCTTCGAGTTCGATCCCACCCCCTGCGGCCCGCTTCTCCGCAAGATAGAGGCGGACCTTCGCGGCGTTCGGCGCAAATGGAAACATATGAAGCTTCACGAGGGGCCCTCCCGTTCACTTTACGAGACTGGATCGACGGATTCTCGAGGGACTCTCGACGATTCCTTCCGCTTCGCCACGACGACGCGGATCCGCTCCGCGGGAACGAAGAGCTGTTCGAGCAGGTAGCGCTTCAAGTCTTCGGGGAAGGACCGGTCGACGAGCGCGTGCTCCATGCAATTCAACCAGGCATCGCGCTCGGCCTCGCCGACCGGAAGATGCTGGTGAAAAATCGGGATCTTGATCGGTCCGTATCGGTCCGAATAGAGCTTCGGCCCCCCGGTCCAACCGCAAAGAAAGCGCGCAAGCTTGTCGATCGAGATCGAAAGGTCCGACGGATGCAGGTCTCGGATCCGCTTCGTCTCGGGGAGGCTGTCCATCCGCACATAGAAGGCTTCGACGAGGCGTCGAATTCCTTCCACACCACCGCACGCGCGAAACGTCGCGTCTCCTTGTCCATAGGGATCGCCATCGGCCATCGGGCCCGTCTCCTTGGGTGTGCGGGACCTTGGGTGTGCTGGACCTTGGGTGTGCGGGAAAGGGCGCTAGCTCGGGAGTTCGAGCTCCGCTCCCAACTCGTGGACCTTGAGGGTCATCGATTTCGGGGGCCGGTCCGCGAGCGCCGCGTTGAAGGTCGCCATATGGGGTGTCGCGAAATGGGCCGCGAGGGCGTCCATCGATTCCCAAAGCTCAGTGATTCGAATCCGGTTCGGATCCGAGATCTCCTGGCTGAAGCAGTCGTCGTGGCAACCCGGTTCGGCGCGCGTCGTCGTTTCCATCTCGAGAAAGACATCGCGCAGGGCGTCGATATCTGCGGCCGAACTCTCGGCCTGGACGAGCACGATGATCATGATTCTTCTCCATTCCTGCGATTGGAATTACACTACCGAGACGCCGAGAGGACCACTCGATCAAGCTGGCCGTTGAACTCGAAGAGCGGAGGATAGTCGCCCACCGGCGAACCGGTATCCGTTCCGACGTCGAAGGTTTCGTCGATCGAGAAGAAGCCGGGCACGCTGCGATCGAGCCGGCCCGAGGCGACGGTGCGGCCATCGACGAGCAATTTCAGATCCGCGCCGCGCCCGATTCCACTTTCCGTTCGGCCCTTTCCCTCGTCGTAGTCGAACCGGATCTCGATCCGCGACGCGCCAGGCAGGAGCGGATCGTCTCCGGCGAGGGTCGTGATCGTCTTCCCGAACAGATTGTAGGCGTAGGCCGGACGGCCATCCTGGGTGATATAGAGCGCCCAGCCTGCAACGACGCCACCCTGTGTTGCGAGCACACCGTGCGCGCCCTCGTCCGGAACGACGATATAAGCCCGGACACGATGATCCCGATTCTTGAGATCCGGGACGGCGGACTCATGAAGGCCAACGGCACCTCGAAAATAGACGACCTCGCGCCGGCCCTCCCCGAGTGCGGGAACCGGATCCTCACCGGCGGGACGGCCGCTATAGGGCAAGACCTGATGCCGACCGGCCTCTGCCCAGAACAGGTTCTGCAAGTGGCGAAGTTTCTCGGGTTCCTCGCTCGCCCGATCCCGCGCCTGACTGTAGTCGTCTCGGAGATCATAGAGCTCCCAGATTTCGGGCCCGGTCGCGGTCGCTTCGGAGATCAGCCCGGCCCAGGGAACCCGGGCCCGGTTGCGCGTCGAAGCGATCCAGCCCTCGTGGTAGATCGCGCGATTGCCCAGGATTTCGAAATACTGGGTCGTATGTCGCTCCGCTGCCTTCGCGTCATCGAAACTGAACACGAGGCTCGTGCCGTCCATCGGTCGCTGGGGAACACCGTTCACCTCCACCGGCGTCGCCACACCGACGGCCTCGAGGATCGTCGGCACGACGTCATTCACGTGCGAAAACTGCGTTCGCAGACCACCGGAACGCCGGATGCCGTCGGGCCAGCTCACGACCAGCGGATTGCGGGAGCCACCGAGATGGCTCGCAACCTGCTTTACCCATTGGAAGGGCGTATTCATGGCCCAGCCCCAGCCCGCGGAAAAATGCGGATACGATGTCGTCCCACCGATCTCGTCCAATCGCTCGAGCAACTCCGCCGGCGTCTGGATGACTCCCTGGATACGGCCCATCTCGTTCCAGGTTCCGTAGTCGCCCCCCCCTTCGCCACTGCCGCCGTTGTCGCCGACCGCGTAGAGGATGAGCGTGTCGTCGAAGACGTCCATCTCACGCAAGGCGTCGAAGACGCGACCGACCTGTTCGTCGGTATGAGCCAGGAAACCGGCGTAGACCTCCATGAGTCGAGCGGAGACTTGTTGCTCATCCGCCGAGAGACTGTCCCAGGAGCGCAATTCCGCGGGTCTCGGGGTGAGATCCGCATCGGTGGGAATCACGCCAAGTTTTTTCTGGCGGGCGAACGCCCTCTCCCGCGCGACGTCCCAGCCCTCGTCGAAGCGACCCGAGAATCGATCGATGAAGGCCTTGGGCGCGTGTAGAGGAGCGTGGGTCGCACCCGGTGCCAGGTACAGAAGGAAAGGCTGCTGCGGCCGCAGCGACCGCTGAAGATGGACCCATTCGATCGCGCGGTTCGCGAGATCCGTCGTCACGTGATAGTCGCTGCCCGGGGGTCGCGATACCGGGCGTGTCCCCTCGAAGAGGGTCGGCTCGAATTGATGCGTCTCGCCCCCGAGAAATCCGTAGAACGTCTCGAAGCCCATGCCGGTCGGCCAACGATCGAAGGGGCCCATCGGCGAGGCTTCGTGATCGGGAGTGAGATGCCACTTCCCGAAGGCCGAAGTGGCATAGCCGTGCTGGCGGAGAATCTCGGCGACAGTCGCCGTCTCCGGCGTCATCAATCCCGCGCGACCTCGATAGGGCTGCACGCTGTTGAGCACCGCACCGACCCCTGCAGCGTGGGAGTTTCGTCCGGTCAACAGCGCCGCACGCGTCGAGGAGCAGATCGCGGTCGTATGAAATCGGTTGTATCGAAGGCCCCCCTTCGCGAGCCGATCGAGCGCCGGCGTCGGCACCGGTCCGCCAAAGGTCGAGGTCGCCGAGAAGCCCACGTCGTCGAGCAATACGATCACGACGTTCGGCGCTCCCTCGGGAGGCTCTCTCATGGCGAATTCGTGACGAGGGACCTCGTCGACGGTCAGCCCAACCGGCCCGGGCGCCTCGAGCGTTCGAATCGGGAGGACGTTGCCGGGCGAATTCGCGACGGCCTCCGATGCCATTGCTGGGGAGAGGATCAAAGCCCCTAGGATGAGAATCAAAAGACTCGCCTCGAACGCCCTCTCTACTCGTTTTCCGTTCATGAATCGCCTCTCCTCGCGTAATCCGACCGCATTCCAACTCGCCTTTGGAGTCGGGGCGCGGGGACCGAGCGAACGCCCTCGCGAGTGTGCTCGGCCACGGTCTCGGCCACGTATTTCTGAAAATCGGAATCATGGAGATATCTGGCCTGGGCCCACCAGGCGCGTGCCCCGGGAGCCAGGGCGATTCCAGCCACCGTACGGTCCAGGGAATCGAGCGAGAAGAGACCCGACGCCCGGCTCTTGTATTGAAGCTCCAGATTCGAAAACACGGTCTGCATCAGTCCGCGAAAGCGAAAATGCGCGAGCGGAGAGAGTTCCGGGGGATCCTCGAGGCCTTGAGGATAGAACCGACCGAGTTCCTCTTGTCCGATCAACAGCGCTCGAAACGCATTCATGTCGGTGATGATCGCCTGGTGCGTCCAGGCTTCGAGTGATTTCGTGTTCTGCAGCACCTGGCGATTTCCCTGGCGAATCTGGGCACCGAGATAAAGGAGCGACGCGATGACGGCAAAGCCGCCAACGAATTCTCCCAGGTTCGCGAGCTGATCCAGGGTCATCGAATCTTCCTCCGTCGCTCCCGGCTGCCCGATCGAGAGCGGCGAGGGGAACGCTCTAGCCTAGCCGAGCGCCGCAAGCGAAATCTCGCCCAGGAGCGAGACCCGATCGACATTGTCACCGTTGATCGGGGGTGGAGACGTCGGTATTGCGGTAGTAGGCAATCCCTTACAAAAGGGCGCTGGCGCAATTCCCGATTCCGGCGACCGCCACCTTGATGCCGCTCATCCCGTCCCCCTCCGACGCCCGGGGTCGATTCCCGGCCGGTTCGCTGCCGACACGGGTCCAGGTCGTCTTCGACCCTAGGATGCCGCATCCCCCGCACCGACTCCCGCATCCCACCTGACTCGCCGCCTCGCTATCCCGCGACGCGCTCCACCGTCGAACTCCGCACCCAGACATCGCGCCCGTTCGCCAGGCGAATGCGCGTCCACTCCGCCCTCTCCTCGAGTAGATCGACCTCCACCCCGGCGGGCAGCGGATCCGGCAAGGCGAGCGGCGCGAGCGAGGAATCCGCGGAGCGCGCGAGAACCTCATCGGCCACCAACACGGCGAGATTGTCTTCGCCGGCCACACCGTCGTAGACCAGCGATCCGAGTGCGCTCGTGAACCCCAGCCCGAAGAGAATCGCCAGTCCACGAAAAGCGCTCTCGCGGCGCCGAATGGCCAGCGCGACGCAGGCCGCCATCGCCGCAAAACAGATCGCCGCAATCTGCGATCGCATCTCGGGACCTATCTGCCGAAAGAAGAGCAGTGCTTGCGCTCCCTCGGAGGAGTCCGGTCGCGGCACCCAACTCGGGAGTCGCGTGCGCAGGTGGCTCAAGTTCTGACGCGCCGCCGTGGCATCCGGGGCCATACGCAGAGCGCGGTGATAGGCCAGGACCGCTTGTCCAGGGTGCTGAGCCTGCAGCGCTGCGTTGCCGAGATTCGTAAAGAGCCCGGCGGTCCGCACCCCGTCCGCCACGAGCGAGGCGAATCCCTGCTCCGCCCGGGAAAAACCCGCGAGGCGGGCATCCCGGCCCGACTCGGTCAGTGCCCCTGCATAGTGCTCTAGCGCCTCTCTCAGCCTGGCCTCGCGATCGAGACCCGAGGGTCGCGAGGATTCACCCGGATCGGACGCGAGTGCTTCGGGGGATTCGAACGTGGTTTCCGCCTGGGCGGGCAGAACCAGACCGACCACGATGCACGCCCACATCAGCACCGACAGGCGGACGCGCCCCGCGACGAAAGATCTCGGTCTTCCCCTCATCGATCCCCCCTCGCGTTGCGCTGCTCGAGATCCTTCCGCTCGGAGACGAATCGGCGGGCACGCTCGAGGAGATCCGCAGACAATTCCGTAGCGTGATCATCCCTCGCGAAACGAAGCGCATCGCATTCCGCGAGCAACGCATCGTATTCCCCATCCGCCTCTTCCGGAAGCGCCGCAACCAGCTCCCGCAGAGCTCGCCCGAGCAATGCGCTCCCGTCGCCACCGCCCGCCACCGCTGCCTCGACCGCCGCCGCCGCGTCCGACCAGGCCCGCGCGCGGGCAAGCAGTCGGGGATCGAGCCCCCGCCTTCTGCGATCGAGGGTCGCGAAGACCAGCAGCCCGGTGCCCAGGAGATAGAGTGCGGGCACGGTGACGGGCGGAAGACCTCCCCCGCTGCCCGAAGTCAGGACCCGATCGACATCGCGGTCCACGGCGAGATTCGCCCCGCGAAATACGAGCGAAGTACCGCGAACCGGGTCGGACTCCCCCTCCGCTGGCGCGGATCGCTCCATTCGCATGGGGTCGTCCGGATCGACCCGAGAACCCTGTCTCCGGGCAACCGCATCGGCACCGATGATCTCCGCCGCACCGACGGAGAGTGCGATCGGTCGCGAATGGGTCGTCTCGAAGGCCCGCGTGTCGGCGTCGAACCACGAGTAGGCGATCGCGGGAATTTCACGCGCCTCCGCATCGAGCACGCGCAGGCTGGCCTCGAAATGCTTGCCGTCCTCGTCGACGAGTCCGGCGGGCGGATCTTCCGGCAAGCGGAACTGATTCGGATCGAAGAGGCCTTCGGCATCGAGAGGGGGCAGGCTCGCGCTCGAGAGATCGCCGTTTCCTCGCAGATGAAAGCTGAGCAGGATCGGCTCCCCGAGCTGAACGACGCTGCGGTCCGCCACCACCTCGAGAGTGAATCCCTTTCCGACCGCACCCGCGAAGCTCGGCGGCCGGCCCGCGCGCGGAACTTCGATCACCTCGATTCGGATGGGCCCGTCCTCTGCCATCAGGCGCTGCGACGCCGTCGCCTGACGCTGGTTGAAGAGATCACGCCGGTAGCGCGTCCCCCGGCTGATCACGACCCGCGCGGGCGAGGCACGAATCTCTTCGGGTGAGACCGCGATCATCGTTCGATGTGCGCGAAGGACGAGCACCCTTCGCCCGCCGACACTTTCTTCTGTCGACGTCGCCGGAAGTCGCATCGTACCCGCCGCCGTCTCGATCTCGATGTGGGTATCAGTCCCGACAGGCGTGTCGTCGAGAAAACGCAACGTCGGAAGATCGAAGAGTGGAACGGTCGCTTGATAGGAGAGGAGATCGCGCTGGGCTTCGCGATCGATCCGAAATTTGATCTCGATCGGCACTTTCTGTCCGACGAAGATCGGCCCTTCGGGATGTTCGACCGAGAGGCTGACGAGACCGGTCGAGGGGACCCCGATGATCTCGAAATTGAGGGGCCGGGTCCTTCGGATCGTCGCTGGGCTGCCTGACTCGCCCGCCTGCCTCACCTCGAAAGGTGGAAGCCGGACGAAACCCGTCTGGCTCGGAGTGAACTCGAAGCGGTAGACGAAATGGACTTCCTTGACGCGGCTCATTCGACCATTGACGATCGAGATCGACGTCGAGCTGCTGTCGGACACCCCCGCATAACGCAATCGCCCGACCGCGACATCCCCCGCCACGATCTCCGGTGTGGGATCCTCGGCAAACTCACTCGCGACGATCTGGATCTCGATCGGCTCTCCGAGATAATGCGGGCCGCGAGTGACCTGGAAGCGCACTTCCTGCGCAACAGCCACGGAATGGAAGGGGGTGGTCACGACGAAGTGAGCGATCACGACAAACGCGATGCGGAGAGCGCGGACGCCGAATCCGGTGGGTCCGTTCGCCGTGATGGGTCCGAGTCCGCGCTCGACTGCCCGCTCGATCCCGTGCATCAGCCTCCTCGCCCTTGTCCGGGTTGCCCGCCGACTCACCAGTCTTTGTCCACCGGCTGTGAGCGACGGCTTTCCTGGTCGCGCGCTCGTTCTCGGCGACGCTCGGCCTCGCGGTCGCGCACCCCCTGCAGGAGCTGTGAAGGATCACCCTCCTGCATCTCTTCCTGCATCTCCTCAGTCTCGCTCGCTCCGGCGCTCCCGTCCTGACCCTGCTGGGATTCGGGCTCCGATTGGCCGCCCTGCTGTTCTTCCTCCTGCGGCTCTGAGTTGTCGCCCGGCTCCTGCTCCTGCTCCTGCTCCTGCTCCTGGGGCGGAGGCGAGAGCAACTCGAGCGCAGCCATGAGCTCCTCGATCGCGACCTGCTGGGCCGCATGGGCGGGCTCGAGTGGCCCGACTTCGTCCGCCAGGACCTCGTTTGCTTCGCGCATCACGAGCTGCCCCGCCGCAATGTGCTCCGCGGCTCGCCGCATCCGCAGGGGAGCGGTCTCCCCGCCGGTCTCCGACTCGCTCACCCCCTGCTCCCCGGCGTTCGCCGCCATCGCCTCGGATTGTTCGAGGGCCGCATCCGCCAGCCCACCCGCTCGCCGCTCGAGCTCGTCCTGATCCTGGGCCAGCACCCGAGCGCGCGCGCGGGTCTCGGAACCCCGCCTGGATTCGTCCTGCGACGATCCGCCGGCGGCGTCCCCGGCGTCCTCGTAGGCCTCGGAGGAGGACAGGCCTTCGGTCGCCGCCAGCGCGATCGCGTCCTGGGTCGAGTCACTCGTGTCGATCTGATCCTGGGTGAGCTTCTGCAGATGCTCGACGAGCGTGAAAAAGAGCGTTCGAATCGCGTCGAGGTGTTCGCTCGCGCGGCGCGAGGCCGACGACACGCTCGGCCAGTCGGGTGCCTCGTCCGGTTCGCTCTCGAGCGCGTCCGATGTCTGCATCATCGCGCCCTCGGCCAGCGCCAACAGCTGATCCGCGAGGTCGAAGCGATCCTTCTCGAGCGCTCGGGGATCCGATTCCGGCTCCGCCGCCGGAGCGCCGCCCTCTTCCGCAGTCTGCGCGAATCGGGACCCGAGTTCGGCGATGCGATTCTCACGTTCGCGCGCAAGCAGCTCGACCAGCCGCGTCGCACGTTCGAGGTTCTTCGTCTGGAATTCGTGCAGAAGAGGGGCGAACTCGTCCCGCGCCGCCACGATCTCCTCTTCTTCGCTTCCCGCCAGATCCGCGATGCGCGCCTCGTCCGCATGCGTCACGTCGAGAAGCTGCCCGAGATCGAAGAAGCGCTCCTGGGCATCGGCGAGGAGCCGCCCCGTCTCCGCTTCATCACGGAGGGCCGCAGCGAAGCGTTCGCCGGTGATCGAGGAGGTCGCGCGTTCCATCGATCGTGCCGAGTCGGCGACGAGCGGGGCCGCACCCACGAGCGCTTCGCGCAGGGCGACCCGGTCCGCCTCGCTCGGCTGATTCGGCGCGCTTTCGCCCGCGGACGGTTGATTCGGCGCCATCGACCTCGAGCCGGCGGAGGCCTCGGCGTCGATCGCGGCCTGCTCGAGGCGGATCCCGAGCTCACGCACCCGGTTCTCGAGACGGCGGCTCTCCTCCTCGAGGGATTCGCGGGTCAAGAAGGCCGGAATCCGCGTCGCGGCGGCGGCGGGCGCCGAGGCCGGCCCGGACGGATTCCCGACGCGTCCCGCGATCGCGAGCGCATTGGTTGCACCGGCCAGATTCCCGACCTCCTTCAAGAGCACCCCGATCTGTTGCACCGGATCACGCAGCTGATCCCGCGCCCGCTTCAACTCGCCGAGCGAAGCCGACCCCCTTCGATAGGCGCGCTCCGCGCGACGTTGGCGGAGTTGTCGCCGCGTCTGGCCCATCCGGTCGATGGCGGAATCGAGGTAGACCAGCGCTCCGTCGAGTTGAGCGGCCCGAAGGGCGTCTTCCGGTGTGCGCGACTCCTCGGGCTCTGCGGCGATGGCATCCCGCTCCCGCGCGATCCTCTCGGCCAACTCGTCCGCCTGGGAGAGCAGGACTCGCTGCTCGGTTGCCGCGTCCTGGAATGCCGGACCCAGTCGATCCGCTGCGTCGAGTTCGCCGACGCGAGCGACCTCCTCGAGCAGACCCGCCGAAACCCCGACCCGCCCTCGCTGGGCATCGATCAAGCCATCGAGTTCGGTTTCGACTTCACCCGCCTCGCTGCGAGCGAGTTCGTCCGCGAGAATCAGCGCCCGGCGCAGCGTGACATCCAGGTTGTGCCGCGGGTCCGACTCTGCGGGACGTGCACTCGATGCTTCCCGGAACCAGTCGGCGGCTTCGTGGAGCGCGCCAAGGGATTCCCTGGGATTCTCCGCGGACAGGGCATCGGCGCGGGCTATCGCAGCCATCCCCAGATTGAAGGTCGCGGCATAACGCAACTCGACATCATCGGTCGCGTCGCGCCGCGCGGCGCGAAAGAGCGCGGTGGCCGCCAGCCCGTCACGCTGTACGAGCGCCTCGTTCGCCCGATTGAATTTCGTGCGCGGGTCTTCGACGACTTCGCTCGACTCGGGCGCGCCCAGCGCTCGCGCCTCGGGCCCGGGATCGGCTTCGTCGCCGATGGGATCGGAGAGTGCGCCGCCTCCACCGCTCGAGGTCGGATTCTGTGATCCCGGTGTCCCCAGCAGCTGCGCCTGCGCGGGCTGCGTTCCACCGATCAACAGGAGTCCGAGGAGGATCGCAGCGCCCGATCCGAAACCGTTCGCCCTGCCCTCCCGAGTGCGACCCGCCGTGACCCACACCGCCGCAATGAGACAGACGAAGGCGAAGGCCAGAAAGAACTGGTAGATCTCGTCGCGGATCGTACGGCCGCGCCCATCGAGTTGGCCTCGGGTGAGTCCCGCGATGTGGGCGTCGTAGATCGAAGCGAGATCCAGGACACCCGTGCCGGCGGGTACGAAGGCACCGTCCGTCGCGAGGGCGATTTCACGAAGCAGATCGCCGTTCAATCGGCTGATGACCGGCTGGCCATCCGAGTCTAGAACCTGAGTGCGCGCCCCCGTACGCGGATCACGTACATGGATGGGACTGCCACCTTCGTCTCCGAACCCGATCGCGATGATCTTGATGCCGGCCTCCGCCGCCGCCTTCGCCGCGTCGAGGGCAAAGGAATCGTGATCTTCCCCATCGGTGATCAGGATCAGCGCTCGTTGGGCCGGACCGGGATCCCCCAGCCCCGCGATCGCACGTTGAATCGGTTCCGCTAGTCGGGTCCCGCCGCGAGAGACGCTATGCGGACCGGCCCCATCCAGCGCCAACCGAAGGAAGCTCTTGTCCGGCGTCATCGGTGAGAGCACGCTCGCTCGTCCGGCAAAAGCGATCAACCCCACGTAGTCGTCCCGGAGATAGCTCAGCAGATCTCGGATCTCGGCCTTCGCTCGTTCGAGCCGCGAGGGTTTGGTGTCGTCGGCGAGCATCGAACGCGAAACGTCGAGCGCAATCATGATCTCCGCACCGACCCGAGGCGTCGCTATATAGCGCTCGCCCCATTGCGGCTGCATCAGTGCGATCGCCATCGCGATGCCCGCGGCACCCACCAGGACGATCCGCGTGAAGCGGCGCCAACGAGACGGTCGATCGACGAGTCGATCCCGGAGTGCGAGGCCGACGAACTGGTCGAGTGCATCGCTCCCCCGTCGCTCGAGAACGACGAGAAGGACGACTCCCGCCAGCCAGCCCCACAGGATGAATCCCCACTCCGGATGTGCGAAATGAAGCGGCGCGTCGCTCATGCGGGCAGCCTCCGAAGCCAGGTGGCCGCGAGCAGGCTGGCGAGCCCGATTGCGCTGAGCGCCAGGCCGACGAAGGGAGCGAAGTGATATTCGTATTCGAGGTAGCGGATCTCGCTCACCTCACTTCTTTCGAGTCGCCCGATTTCCTCGATGACCTCGCGCAGCGCGTCCTCGTTCGTCGCGTGGAAATAGCGCCCGCCGGTTCGTTGGGCGATCTGCGCGAGCATGACCTCGTCGATCTCGACAGCCACCCGCTGGAGCGAGATGCGTCCATCGGGACGTCGCACCGGATACGGGGCAAAACCCGTGTAGCCCGCGCCCACGGTGTAGACCTTGATCCCATGCTGAGCCGCGAGTTCGGCGGCCTGAAGGGGCTCGATATCCCCCGCGTTGTTCACGCCGTCGGTCAGCAGGATGACGATCTTCGACGCGGTCTCCTGACGTCGCAGGCGCTCGACGGCGAGACCCAGACCCTCGCCAACCGCGGTTCCATCCTCGCTCGGGTCTCCGACAGGAGTTTCGATCTCGTCGAGGATTGCGATCAGGTTCCCGTGATCGAGAGTGAGCGGACAGAGTCCGTCGGCGTACCGGGCGAAGGTCACGAGGCCGATCAAATCGTCCGGGCGCCCCTCTCCAAAAGCACCACCGCCCTCGACGAAATCCCGAAAGATCGTCTTCACGACGTCGAGACGACTCGTGCTCGTATCCCCCCGCACGAAATCTCGCGCCTCCATCGACGTCGACCGGTCGACGACCATCGCGATCGCGATTCCCTCGCGATGGACTTCGCTTACCGCGTCGCCCGTCCTCGGACCGGCGAGCGCCACAGCCAGAGCGGCCGTCGCCAGGGCGAGAAGCGCCGCGGGAATCCAGACGACGCGAGCCCGAATCGATCGCGTCTTCGTCTCCACGAGCCTGAGGCTCGAATACGTCACCGTCGCCGGAAGCCGATTGGCCCGAAGGAAGACGACGGGGGCGAGAAGCGCGAGCAGGAGGAGAATCGGATCGCTGAACTCGAAACCAGAACCGCGCATCCCTCCGAAGAAGAGCTCAGTCATCCGGCCCCCCCCGCTGGGGCCTCGCCCCGAGTTCTTCGCTGCGAACCTGATCCCGGGTCTCTTCGAGAAAGCGCGCAACGGCTTCGAGAGCATCGCTCACCGCTTCCGGACTCGGTCGGTGGCCTGCGAACTTCACCAGGTCCGCCTGTTCGAGGAAGTCGCGCAACAGCTGCTGGTGGGAGCGCGCCAAATCCGGAGAGCGTCCCATCTCAGTCAGGAATTCCTGCGTCGTGAGTTCGGGAGACCGCAATCCGAAGCGATCCTCGAGATAGGTCCGCACCAGCAACGAGAGCTGGACATAGAATGCATCCATCGTCTGCGTGCTCGGCAGCCCACCTGCCAGCAACGCATCGAGTTCGCTGCGCGCCACTTCGTACGCGCTCCGCTGACGTTGGCGAGCCCGCGCCGCGACGAACGCACGCCACGCGAAGGGCCCCGCACCGGCGACTACGAGAAGTCCAGCGAGCCAGAACGCCCACGACGGCCCGAGCGATTCACGTCGCGGTCCGAGATCCGGATGGGCCGGTCGGAGCTCGAGTGGCGCGTCCGCAGCCAGGATCGGTGCGACCTCGAGCGCGATTCGTTCGGTCAGGATCTCGTAGGCGTCCTCGCCCTCGGGTGCAGGGGGATAGCCGTCGCGCCGATCCACGAATTCGACGCGGAGAGGCGGAATCGACTGGGCTCCCGAGCGGCTGGGCTGCAGGCGATATTTCTGTCGGGCGATCGATCCGCCGTCGGCGTCGAGGTGCTCGCTCGGTGCGAAATCCACGATCTCGAAGCGTCCGAGGGCCTCCCCGAATTCCGGCATCAGCACCTCGACCCCCGCTTCCGCACGAACCTCGAGTTCGAGTTCGATCACGTCTCCGATCACGGGCCGCGCCGGTCGCAGCACGAGTTCGATCCGCACGGGTCCACGCTCGGCTTCCCGTCGGAGTTCATTAGGAAGCGACGACGGAGCGTCGCTCGCGCTCACCGCCGAGGCGACCAGGGCGAGCAGTCCCCATGCGAGGACCACAGCGAGAAATCGGCGGGATTTCCGGGTCGGCTCCCCGGGCAGGAGGCGCGGAGAATTCACCGCCGCACCCGCCGTTCTCGCATCCGAAAGAAGCGAACCAGGGGATCGATCACGTCGCCGGCGGCGTCGACGTGGATGAAATCGATCCCGAGCGAAGCAAAACGCAACTCGAGTTCCTTCACCCGCGATTCGGCGCGCGCGCTCGCCTCCTCCCGAAAAGCACTCGAACTCGTATCCACGACCCGCGCTTCGCCGGTCTCCGCATCCCGGAGAGCGACGAGCCCGACGTCGGGGACCTCGAGTTCGTTGGGGTCGGTCACGAGCACCGCGATCACGTCGTGCTTGCGATTCGCGGCAACCATCGCGCGATCGAATCCCTCGTCGAGGAAATCGCTCACGACGAAGCAGATCGTTCGGCGTTTCGTGACCCGCATGAGAAATTCAAGGGCGAATCCGACGTCTGTCGCCTCGCGCGCACGGCGCGGCCGTCGCCCGGTCATGAACCGCGACGCACGGGCGCGCAATCGCTCGAGCAGACTCGCATCGCTCCCGCCAACCGCCTCGGCCAATGCGCGACGATCCTGCTCGTCGCTATGCGCCAGAACCTCGCGAACGACGCGCAGGGCATGCTTCTGACCCTTGCGCGGCGGAATATATTCCTCGATCTCACTGTGGAAGAGTGCGAGCCCGACCTTGTCATCGTTCCGGGTCGCCGAGAACGCCAGGAGCGCGCAGAGCTCCGCTGCGGCCTCCCGCTTGCTCCGGGATTTCGAGCCGAAGTCCTGGGAAGCGGAGACGTCGGCCATCAACATGAGCGTGAGCTGTCGTTCCTCGACATACCGCTTGATATACGGCTCACCGGTTCGAGCCGTGACGTTCCAGTCGATCGATCGGACGTCATCGCCAGGGACGTAGGGACGGACCTCGTCGAACTCCATCCCACGGCCCTTGAACACCGAGACATATTCGCCCGCGAGCACGTCCGCCACCTGACGGCCCGTGCGAACCTGGATCTCGCGTACGCGTCCGAGGATCTCGCTCGTTAGCATCTGGAGGCGACCCGCAACCGGCTCAGGGGACGAGAACGCCGGCGAGGATCCGCTCGATCACGTCCTCACTCGTCTTGCCCTGCGCCTCCGCTTCGTAGGTCACGACCACCCGGTGGCGCAGGATATCGAGCGCGAGATTCTTCACGTCGTGGGGAGTGGCGTAGTTGCGCCCCTGCAGGAAGGCATTCGCCTTGGCCCCGCGCGTCAGGAAGAGCGAGGCCCGCGGCGACGCGCCCATCTCGATCATCCCATCGAGATCGTTGATGCCGGCGGCCTTCGGAT